>JASBYX010000064.1 GCA_029983755.1 Anaerovoracaceae bacterium | reverse complement strand
CTGGAGAAAAAAATAGTCAAAGAGCCTTGACAGATCAATATGAATAGGTTAAAATATTCATCGTACGAAGTAGAAGATATCCACCTTCTCACCTCGCGGGGTTTCAACTATAGTTCATTTATTGTTCGTTGATGGTTAGAACTCCTGGCGATGGTCCATAAGGACTGGTCAAGACTTACTTGATTAATACGACTGGCATGTTGTTAGATTGTACGTTGTATTCAGATAGTTATGGCAAGATCAATGAGAGTGGGCGGATACTTCAGTATCTGTCTTTTTTAATATATAGGAGGTAAGAAAAATTAGCAAAGAAAGAACCAGAATCAACGAAGAAATTCGTGATAGGGAACTGAGAGTAATTGACGAAAACGGTGAGATGATAGGGATCATATCAAGGAACGAGGCTTTGGCACTTGCCGAGGACAAGGGTCTTGATTTGGTGAATGTATCTCCGAATGCTAAGCCACCGGTTTGTAATCTTTTAGACTATGGCAAATTCAGATACGAACAACAGAAGCGTGAGAAGGAAGCCAAGAAGAAGCAAGCGAGCATTCAGGTTAAAGAAATCAGACTTAGCGTTTCAATCGAGGAACACGACATAAATGTAAAGGCAAAGACTGCCGCTAAGTTCTTAAAAGATGGGAACAAGGTTAAGGTCAGCCTGAGATTCAGAGGTCGTGAAAGGAACCACGTCCCACAGGGGCAGGCTGTTATGCAGCATTTCGCAGATGCAGTTTCCGAAGTTGGAGATGTGGAGAAAAACCCGAAGATGGAAGGACGGAGCCTTATAATGTTCATAGCTCCGAAATCTGATAAGTAAACTTATATATTAAAGGAATTTTCAAGGTGAGAATTCCCACGGACAGATTATTAATAGATACCGAAGCAGTAGAAAAACCGAAGAGCCTCTACGAAGGCAAGTGTTTTGTGCCATGCTGCAAGGGAATTTTGAGGAGGATGAAAATGGCAAAGAATAAGATGAAATCCCACAGAGGGGCAAAGAAGAGACTTAAGTTAACCGGCAGTGGAAAAATCAAGAGATTCAAGGCTTTTAAGAGCCATATCCTTACCAAGAAGGCTGCTAAGAGAAAAAGAGGCCTGAGGAAGTCAACCATCGTAACATCTGCAGATCACAAGAGAATGCTAAGGGCAATGGGGAAATAGGAGGTAAGAAATGGCAAGAGTTAAAGGCGCTGTAAACGCAAAGAAAAAGCATAAGAAGATTTTGAAGCTGGCTAAGGGCTTCTACGGAGCAAAGAGCAGAACTTTCAGAGCAGCTAACCCTGCAGTTATGAGATCCCTGAGATCTGCATATATTGGAAGGAAGCAGAAGAAGAGACAGTACAGACAGATGTGGATTGCCAGAATCAACGCAGCTGCAAGGATGAACGACATCTCTTACAGCAGACTGATGAACGGACTTAAGAAGGCTAATGTTGAAATCAACAGAAAGATGCTTTCCGAGATCGCAATTCACGACGAAAAGGCTTTCGCTTCACTTTGTGACACTGCAAAGTCTGCACTTAAGTAAGAGCTAGGTAAGAGTTACGTAAGTATTAGGGATTTTCCGAAATATAAGATAAATAAACATAAATATGCAATAAAAGGCCGCTTGGAGTGAGTCCTTACCCGTGTGGGAAGGAGAAGCTTCAGGCGGTTTTTAAAATTGTCAATTTATTTGAGGCCCACTTTAACACTGCATACTCAAAAAAACTTTACATAATTAATCTTAAAGTTTAAAATATAAGTAAATATATGATCAGCTTTATGAATAAAGATAACTGAAAAAAGTTTTGGAGGATGTGAGTATGGATGAAGGACACAGAAGGTTTCGTGCCAACGTTATGCTGCTTATAACCGCAGCCATTTGGGGATTTGGGTTTGTCGCTCAACGATATGGAGCGATGTTGGTACCGGCATTTACATTCAACGGATTTAGATTTATCATCGGAGCAGTTTCACTTATACCGTTGCTGATTTTTAGGTACAAAAGAGCTACACCTGAGACGAGAAGTGTTAGCAGAGATAACCGAAAAGTTTTATGGATAGGGGGTGCTCTTGCCGGGGTTTCAATTTTTTTGGCATCCTGGTTTCAACAAGCCGGCATGGAAACAACCAACCCGGGTAAAGCCTCATTCTTGACAGCCTGCTACATTATTTTGGTTCCGATACTTGGGCTGCTTATTAAGGAAAGGGTGGCAATTGCCAACTGGATTGCAATTCTCCTTGCTATTGTAGGCTTATATTTCCTTTGTATTCATGGAGAATTCATAGTGCAGAAAGGAGACATACTTGAGCTTTGCGGGGCCGTATTCTGGGCTGTGCAGATTTTGATTGTAGACAAATTCGTGGATAGAGTAGATTCCATATCCTTAGCCTTCGTGCAATTTTTGGTGTGCAGTATTCTCTGCTTTGCTTCAGCGGCAAGTTTAGAGACTGTGGAAATCACCAAAATCGGTCAAGCAATAATTCCAATCCTGTATGGTGGGCTTGGCTCAGTTGGAATTGCCTATACTCTGCAGACGGTAGCTCAAAAGGACGCAATACCTTCCCATGCTGCCCTTATTCTGGGATCGGAAATCTTATTTGGTACCATGGGTGGGATAATATTTTTTAATGAAAATCTTGGATGGCGAGGTTATTTCGGGTGCCTCCTCATACTTATAGGTGTAATAATTTCCATCACGCAAAGCAATTCCAAGAATAATTGATGATTTTATTTATAAAACGTAAAATCGAACGTTGTAACGAAAACTTGATACGAAATTCTTTAATAGTGCATTCTTCGGCATTTTTAATGAGCCGGAGAGTGCTCTTTGATTAGAAATTATTTTAAAT
>JASBYX010000063.1 GCA_029983755.1 Anaerovoracaceae bacterium | reverse complement strand
GAGGAAGCTAAGAAGGCTGAACAGGCAAGAAGAGCTGAAGAGGCTAGAAAGAAAGCTGAGGAGGCTAAAAAGGCTGAAGCGGCTCGAAAAGCTGCTGAGGCAAAGAAGAAAGCTGAGGAGGCTCGCAAGGCCGCTGAAAAGGCAGGCAATACCAACCCATCAGGGTCAAAGGGTTCAAGTGCAAGTGCCTCCGGCATTGTGAATGAACCTCTGGGAGCGTTCGTAAGACAGGCTCCGTCAACAAGCTCCGGTAAAGTTGGTGGCGCAAGCAAAGGAACACGACTTGAAATTAAATATGAAAAGTTCACTTCATCAAATAGCAATAGTCCCGAAGATATTTGGTACAGCACAAGTTTAGGTGGATTTTTGAGAGCCGATCTTGTGGATGCTTCTTACAGGACATATACAGGTTATACCACAGACTGGCTAAATGTGAGAACAGGAGCAGGAACAGGATTTAGATCTATCAAAGTTTTGAAACCTGATACAAGAATTCAGATAGTCTTGAAGGCATATGATACAAATGGGATGCTCTGGTACAAGATAAAAGATAATGGTCACCTTTATTATGTTTATGCAAACTATGTTTCCGATTCACTTGGCGGGACTCCTGGGGGAACGTCAAATAGTGGGGGAAGCAGCAATAGTAATCTGGGAAATATAACAAACGAAAGCACACTGACTCCTCTCACACCTGCAGAGTTTGAAGCTTCAATGAATGAGCAAGGTTTTCCGGAAAGTTACAAGCCGGCACTAAGGGAGCTTCACGCTAAGTATCCACATTGGCAGTTTGCAGCTAAGCATACCGGTTTAGACTGGCAGCAAGCTTTGAACAGGCAGATAGCAAGCTCTAACCTTGTATGGTATTCTCAGCCTGAAGGCTACAAGGATGTAGGTCAAGATTCATATAATTTTGATGGTGGATATTACTACGCAAAGGATGGAACAACGTTCTTCAAGGCATCTCCTCAGACTGTTGCATACTACATGGATCCAAGGAATTTCTTGAGAGCTGATGGGGTATTCATGTTCGAGGATCTCCACTACAATGGAAAGTTCCAGACTGCAAGTGCCGTGAGAGATGTTCTAAATTCAACCAGAATGCCTGCCGGAGCAGAGAGATATTTTGTTGAGGCCGGAGCAAGCTACAACGTGAGTCCTGTATACTTAGCATGTAAAGTTGTTGCAGAGATCGGTGGAACCACAGGAAATATAGATGGCCATTCGTTCACCTATGGAAGAAACACATACCAAAACGCTTATAATCCATTCAACATAGGGGCATCGGACACTGCATATGGGAATCCGGCGGCCAAAGGTCTCGTGTGGGCTATATCAGGAAGTTCTTATCTGAGACCGTGGAACACGCTTGAGAAATCTATAAAGGGTGGAGCCATGTTCATTTCAAGTGACTTCATCGCCAACAACCAGCACTCCATGTACTACGAGAGATTCAATGTGAACAACGGGCTAGGCAGTGTAGGAACCCATCAATATATGACGGCTATTTATGGACCTAGAAATCAAGCTTCAAGTCAGTTTGACAGCTATAGAAACTTGGGTCTTCTCAACAAAGCATTTTGCTTCGAGATACCAGTTTACAAGAATATGCCATCCGGTATATCACCGGAGCCGCCAACGGGTCACAACAATGCGTTCCTAAAGGATTTATCGGTGAATGTAAACGGTAAGAAGGTTGGGCTTAACAGGAGCTTCTATAGGTTCACTAATGACTATGTGACAAGCAGGGTAAGTTCAGGAGCTTCATATGCAACGATAAATGCAGTTCCGTACAGGTCGGATGTATCTATTAGATATAACGGCGGACCGGGTAATAAGATTTATCTGAAATCCGGCAAGAATGTTGTTCATATCGATGTGATATCTCCGTCGGGCAGAACCATTAGATATAATTTGACCATCACCAAATAATTGATTGTTTTTTTGATAAGTCATAGAAAAATAGTGTAATCCCGCACTTGGGACTACACTATTTTTCATTCTCTTAACTTATAACCTTACGGTTCAGAAGTACCCCCATAGAAATCCTCTTGCAGCACATTACAAATTATTTTGTGCACTACAACCCTGTACAGTGCCTCGTCTTGAAAGCTCATGGTAAATGCCGTTTAGAATACTTCTTTTTCTGTAGCTCCACTGTGGAGAAATGAGGGTCTTCCTCGGGGCATCACCCGTCATGCGATGTATTACGATATCGTAAGGAATGATTTCTAAGAGATCACACACAAGATTCACATAATCATCAATTGTTTCAAAGGGTGAATAGTTCCTGTGAGTCACTGCCAAGGGGCTACCCTCAACGATGTTGAGAAGGTGAAGTTTAATTCCCCAAACCTTCAGATCACAGACATAACGAACAGATTTTTCCATATCTTCTTTGCGTTCTCCCGGAAGCCCGAGGATGAGGTGTGTGACAACCTTGATTCCACGACTTTGAAGCCTTTTAACGCAGTTCTCATAAACAGATAAATCGTAGCATCGATTTATAAACTTTGCAGTCTCCTCATGTATGGTTTGAAGACCCAGCTCAACCCATAGGAAAGTTTTTTGATTCAGCTCTGTCAGAAGATCTAGGACATTATCATCTATGCAGTCAGGACGGGTTCCTATGACAAGGCCCTTAATGTTTGGATCGGACAGAGCAGCGTAGAACTTTTCCTTGAGCTCAGAAACCGGAGCATAGGTGTTTGTGTGACTCTGGAAGTATGCAAGATAGTAGGCGTTAGGCCACTTGTCCTTTAGAAGGGAAATCTGCTCTTGTATGCTAAGGGAAATGTCCTTAGCAGACAGGGCAGAGGATGCCATATCTCCACTTCCTGACTCAGAACAAAAAACGCAGCCTCCATATCCTTTGGTTCCATCCCTGTTTGGGCAGGTGAAGCCGCCATCTATGGAAAGCTTCACAGTCTTTTCTCCGAAATGTCTTTTGAGATAGTCACTTATTGTATTTATGGGAGCATTTTTTCTCCCTTGAAAATTTTCTATAATCAATCTAATGTCTCACTTGCCTTTCACTTTACTTTCTATTCAATATACCAATGATACCATTTCTAATCT
>JASBYX010000062.1 GCA_029983755.1 Anaerovoracaceae bacterium | reverse complement strand
CATATACACTCATGTGACAGAAACAAAATTTGAAGAAGAAATAGCAAAGTTTGGTCGTGTGAGTGAAAAACAGAAAGTTCAGAAAAATAAAAATTCTACCCAGTGTGCATAAATGAGTACCCAATATAGCAAAATAAGAGAAAATTGCTTTCAATGGGAATGAAAAGTTTCTACCCAAAGGGAAATTGGGTAAAACGGAAAAGCAGAATTAAGGAAAGCGTAGAAAGCCTTATAAAATGGGTATTTGAGAAAACAGTAAATAAAAGTTGGCAAAACAGATGGGCAAATAGTTCTACGGTGACTATACAGATGGCTTTTTAAAGGATAAATCTAACTACTGAGGGTGTATTGTGTTTTGCAATATGCCCTTGTTTTGAATTACGGTGGATGAAGTATGGGGAAGTTCATAGAGATCAAGGAATCCTAAATGGAAGTTAACCCATTTACGTCTAACGATTTTAAAGTTTGCTTTGTATAGAGTACAACAAAACAGGTGGTTTTCATGAGCAGAAAAGGGAAGATTGGGGCTGCGGCCTGTGTGGCTGCTGTGGTGATTATTTTGATTGGGGCAATTTATTTCTTTCTAAACCCGGTTATTTTAAGGGAAGGAATCTTTGCCAAAGAAATTCATACGGAGTATATGGAGAAATTCCGCGTAAAGGACCATGTGAAATGGGTTTTTGCAGGGGACAAAAATAAAGTTAAATATTCGGGAAAGGTAGACACGTCAAAACTAGGCTCCTACAAAATAAATATTGAGTACGGAAAAACATCGATGCCGGTTATTGTAAATGTTTTGGACACGAAAGCCCCAAAGGTGACCGCAATCGACTATACCACAGACATGGTGGAGAAGGTGGATATCAATTCCTTTGGTGTAAAGGTAAAGGATGCTACGCCGGCAGAGAAAATAAAGGTAAGAATGGAATCTCCGAAGAAAACTGAGAACAAGGGGGAGTTCATTGTAAGTATAACAGCTGAGGATCCTTCCGGAAACATTGGGAAAACTAAGGTAAAGCTCATCCGAAGGGAAGACAAAACTCCACCTGAGATTGAAGTGGGACCGGCCCTAAGTCTCACAACAGGTCAAGCTATTGATGACAACCTTGCTCTGAACGGTACGAAGGTAACGGATGATTTGGACAAGACCGTAAAGCTCACCTACGATGCCTCAGGGGTTGATACGGGAGTGGCCGGAACCTACAAAATAATATACAGTGCTAAAGATCGCTCCGGGAATGAGGCTCAGGCCGAAAGGGAGGTTGTAATAAGCCAAACTGTTTCTGCAGACCAAAAAGTGGTTTATCTGACTTTCGACGACGGCCCATCAGCCAACACAGCAAAGATTTTGGATATTTTGGCGAAGTATAATATTAAAGGAACCTTCTTTGTAACCGGAAATGATGCAAGCTATAGATATCTGATTCAGAGGGCAGCTAAGGAGGGCCACACTATAGGTCTACACACTTACACCCATAACTACAATATTTACACAAGTGAGGACACCTTCTTTAGAGACCTTGGGATGGTCCACGATATGGTTTTGAATCTCACGGGGATCGATTCCCACCATATCAGGTTTGCCGGCGGTTCGAGCAATACTGTTAGTGCATCCTTTAATTCCGGTATAATGTCAAGACTTGTTAGTGCGGTGCAAAACAAAGGTTTCAGATACTACGATTGGAATGTTTCTTCCGGGGATGCTAGCGGGAACACGGTGCCTGTGGAAAGGTTGCTCAGAGGAGCGACAGGATATTCATACAATCATATATGTATTTTAATGCACGATAGTAGCGCTAAGACAACTACGGTAGAGGCTCTTCCAACGATAATAGAGCACTACAAAGCCAAGGGATATACATTTTTGCCTATAAGTGACAGTACGCCAGTATTTCATCACGGTGTTAATAATTAGCATTGGATACTTGGATATTGCAAGAGTGGGGATGTTCCTGCGACTGACTTATTTGGACATGGCTGCGACTAACTTATTTGGTATCAAATTAGAGGGTGGGAAATCAATGAAACACGAGCTTAAACAGGAATTTGAAAATTCAAAAAGAAGGGAACTGATAGATATTTCCTTAAAACTTTTGAAACTTGGACTAGTAGTCAGAACTTGGGGTAACATGAGTATCAGGCTGGACGAAAACCATATTCTCATAACCCCCTCAGGGATTAGATATGAGGATCTTGAAATCGGGGACATTGTCTGTGTTGAAATACAAAGTGGGAAAACGGTCCCCGGAAGCTATTTTGTTGGAGAACCTTCCTCTGAACTACCGGTACACCTTGCATATTACAGGGCGATGCCTGAAACGGAAGTAGTTCTGCACACACACCAGATGTACGGATCGGCCTTGAGTTTGTATGGGGAAGACATTGCGGCGTCAAAGGAATTATCGGAACAAATTAAAAGTGCCGTTGTTCCTATTTCGGATTACGGGATTTCTGGATCACATGTGCTTCACGAAAATGTTGAGAAAAAAATAAAGTCCAGCGGTGCCAGTGTAATTTTGATGGAAAAGCACGGAGTGTTGGCCCGGGGAGAGTCGGCAGATGATGCATTAGCTATGCTGGAAAATCTTGAGAAATGGTGCAAGGAAAAGTATGAGAACATTTGGGCACGGGCTTCAAAGACAGATAGGATAATGAAGGAACTCTATGGGGTGAAAATTCTGCCTTATCTTGATGACTTCGCACAGATATGTGGAGTGTCTGTAAACCTTGCAGGGGTAAATGATGTGAACCTGAACCCCAAAGGGTACGTAGATCAGAATGTGGATGGTAGTGTTCTTCGGGGCGTGAATCCTAGAGATTTGGATAGCACAAAATACGTTTTTCGCAAGAACATGATGGCAAGGCTTGTGGGGATTGCGCAGGGTGTGCCGCCTCTTTCCTATGAAGAGGCCCAAGCTATGAGAAGGAAGTACACGGAAAGTTATTCTATGAAGGCAGATATTAAAGGTAAGCAATAGGAAAAAGCAAGTTTTGGCAAGTTTTGTAAGGGTTTGAGGCAAGGGTTTAGCAAATTTTTGCAAGTTTTGTATGGGTTTGAGGCAAGGGTTTAGCAAATTTGGGTAAGTTCTTAGCAAGCTTTGGCAAGGCTCGGCGCGGCAAGTGTCAATCTATATGGCCGATGAAACAACTTTTTAATGGCCGCCTGAAACAACTTTTAAAAAATTTTGAAAAAAAGTGAAAAAAGTAGTTGACATGGAGTAGTAAGAAGTGATAATATAGTCAAGCTGTCGCAAAGAGAAGGAGATGAATCGAAAGGGAAACGAGTAGAAGAATCTGAAAGAAAAGGCGCAAGACAATGCAAAAAGATTTTAAAAAAATCGTAAAAAAGGTATTGACTTGAGAGTCAAGCGATGGTAGAATATATATCGCTGACCACGAGAGTGGAAAGCGAAAGGCGCT
>JASBYX010000061.1 GCA_029983755.1 Anaerovoracaceae bacterium | reverse complement strand
AAATTTTATTATGTCCAACGAAAACGGGTTGCATATGGCAGCTCGTTTTTTTATTTTGACGAGTATATTATGTGTCTGTTATCAGGATTACTTGGCTGTTGTTTAAGGAGGAATACGAAATGAAGCTAAAAAATGTTTTGGTGATTTGCTTAGCTGTATTGCTTTCTGTTGCCATGCTACTGCCGTCTGCTATGACTTCCTATGGAGAAAGTCCTTCAGGGAAAAGTGTAGCTAAGGTTGGGGCTGCAGGTAATGGAAACGAGGATGAGGAAACTCAGGATCAAATTTTTGAGTACTTTGTTCAGATTATCAATGAGGCAAAGAGCCCGGGTGAATTCGATCCGGAGAATTCAATTGATAAGGAAGATTATCAAGATGCGGAGAAGTATTTTGATAAGATGGATAAGAAAAACAGGGGAAAGCTAGATACAGATATTTACAACAAGTTTATCGACCTTGCCGGAAAGTTTTACAACAAACCTGTGCTGGAGAGTCGAAGGTATTATGTGCATTCAATTGATAGATGGCTCAATGTTTTGTCTGAAGATGAAAAGTACAAAGACCTAAAGCAAGAACTTAAGGATGTGGATGATGAACTTAAGGGCTACTATAGACTTTATATGCCGCCAAAGGATGTGATAGCTGCATTCGAGAAATTGTCCTCTATTGCTGAGAGAATCCCCGGCGAGCTGCTTGAGAACCCTGACAAGACTCTCCTTAAGCAGAAATTAGATGAAGTAAAGCAGAAATTAAATGAATATAAATGGGGAACAAAACCTGGAGAATACTTACCTGACTACAAGAAAGGTATTGAGAAGGCTATTCAGGAAGGCGAGAATATATTCAAAGATAGAACGGTAACTAAGAAAGACGTTGATAAAGCTGTTGAAGAACTTGAGGACTCTATTAAGAGAATAACGCCTAATGAGAAGTCCGATAGCGAGGTTCCTCTAACTGTTAAGGTCAGAATAGAGGATGGAGACAAAACTTTGCTTCCGCCTACAGAGGTGCGAGTTGATAAGGCGAGTCTTGAAAAAGGTGTAGATTACTATACTAGTGTAGACTTCAAAAAAGGTAATAATGCTGTAGCTTCTCTTGCTCTTGTCAAGGCACTGAAAGAGGGGCTTAAGCTGGATACTACCAACAAGGCTGTGGTAGATCTCGGTCATGATGCGGGTTTTATGCAAAAGAGCTCTTTTGGCAATCTCATGAAGACAGAACCGATTATGTGGTCCAAGAAGGGTACGGAAAATCCAAACGGAATTGGCAAAGAACTAATTGAAGATGGAGATTATCTCCTTTTCCAAGGTGGAAACGTACAGAGGGTCTTCTTCGAAAATGAAGATTACCAGGTTAAAACCGGTGAAAAAGTATCTTTTAAGGTTATTTCTCCAACCGGGAGCCCTGTTCAGGGAGCAAAACTTCTCGTTAACGATCAGGCCGTAGACGGAGAGAAAACCTCTAGCGGTTCTGATGGTGTTTTGGAATACACTTTCAAACGCCCGGGAACATTTCACGTTTCAACCAAAGGCAATGGAATAGGAAGAGCTTATGGGGAAGTAAAAGTAACAGGTGATGCTATCGGTGAGTACGGCGATAAGCACACTGTTAAGTTTGTAGATAATGACAAATTTATCGTAATTCCTGACAAGGAAGTATATTACGGGGACAAGGTAGACAGTCCAAAAGTCCCTAGAAGAAAAGGGTACAATTTCAAAGGTTGGTTTACGGACAAGGAGTTCACTAAGGAGTGGAAATTTGAAAATCCTGTGACAACGGACATTTCACTATATGCGAAATGGGAAAAGAAAAAAATGCACACACTTACCTTCCACTCTAAACCGGGAGAGCCTAAAATTGAGCCTGTTCAGGTGGAAGATGGCGGAACCCTTGAGGATGTTGCCAATGTGTTTAATATCAGAGGTAAAGATGTAAAATGGTTTTGGAAAACTCCGGAGCGAGATGCACATGGTTATCTTAATGAATATCAACTTCTTTTTCGGGAAAAGATCCATTCCGATATGGATATATATTTGGATTGGCAAAGTAGCTGGAATTCAAAAGTAGAGTTTTATCCCGCTGAGGGTTCTCCGGAGATGTCCGAAAGCCTAAAAAAAGAGCTAATTAAAGATCACAATAGTAGTTACAGCGGTGACAAAAATATGGATGGTCTCGGGGATGTTACCATCAACCAACCTTCCATCGGCAAATATGAGGCTGAAGATGGAGATTGGGTTCTAGATCATATAGACAAGGAGTCCTTTGTCGTTAAGTATGGGGAAAATCCTACAGATGAAGATTTGACCTTCAAGGTATATATGAAGTTTATTCCTGTATATAGGATGAATCTCGTACTTAATGGAGGTGCAGGTGACATATCTAATTTCAAAGAACAGAGATATTACTATGGAAGCCGACTTAGAGAAGACATGTTCTTGTATCCTATGGCGGGCTATAACTATATTCTTAAGAAAGGGTACAGCTTAGAAGGCTGGTATAAGGATAAAGAACTTACTGATAAATGGGACTTTACAAGTGATTATATCAAAGGGAACACAACCCTCTATGCAAAATGGGTTCCTGCATCAAGAAGGACGATTAGACACACAGTTCAGTTTTTGGATATTGAAGGTAATAAGGTCGCACCTAACATGAAGGTTTATCATGGAACATTGATAGACAAAGAAAAATTTAAAAAAAGTCAATATCGTAATACGGATTATGCAGGGAGCACCCTATATGTGGACAAGGGTCTCACCAAGAAGTGGAACTTTGTGTCCGACAGAGTAACGGAGGATATGACTTTATACCTTGATTTGAATCACAAAATCGAAGGCTCTAATATGCTTATAAATCTGTTCATGGGCAATAAAATCGTAGGATCGATTTTTACAGATTACGGCACAATACCGGGGGCTTTAAAGGAATTTACAGCACAAGGTAAAAAAGTTAAATGGTACTCAGATAGCTCTCTTGAGGATGAAGATGAAGTTGATGTTTCTAAATTGTATAACTACTATATATATTCAGACCAAGATCTTTAT
This sequence comes from Anaerovoracaceae bacterium, assembly GCA_029983755.1. Lineage (GTDB taxonomy): Bacteria > Bacillota > Clostridia > Peptostreptococcales > Anaerovoracaceae > S5-A14a. The sequence continues at coordinate 515 of JASBYX010000061.1, read as the reverse complement.
ATAATGAGCCTTTACGGGAAGGTTGTTAATGAGAACTACACGGTTAAATTCAACACGGATGGCGGTTCTGAAGTCGGTGAGATAAATAATCTTCCATTCAATACCGAACTTAAAGATTTACAAACTCCTAAAAAAGAAGGCTACCAATTCGTAGGTTGGTTTAAGGACAAAGCAAAAACGGAGCTTTGGACTACATCGGACAAAGTAAAAGAAAATACTATACTTTACGCTAAGTGGCAAGGGGAGAAGAAACTTGTCAGCTATGAATCTAACGGCGGGACGCCTACACCTAATGCTGTCTTAACGGAAAGAGAACAGCTGCTCATAGAGCCTTCAGCACCTACAAAAGAAGGATTCACATTTGGAGGATGGTATCAAGATCCTGATTTTAGCAAAAAATGGGATTTCCAAAAGGATACAGTTAAAGATGAAATGTCCCTTTATGCCAAATGGGATAAGGTTAAGGCAAGGACTACAAGAGCCATTGACGATATTCCAAAAGCAGATGCATCTGA
>JASBYX010000060.1 GCA_029983755.1 Anaerovoracaceae bacterium | reverse complement strand
AAGTTTTTACTTTAATAGTAAGTTTTTACCTTAATAGTACGCATATAATAGGAGTCAGACGGATATAGAATAAATGGCAAAATTTACACATATAATAGAAAAGGAAGATGCAGGTCTTCCAATAAAAAAAATAATCAGAGCTAAATTTAATTTTTCCAGCAGACTTATGGGACAGATCAAGCGTGGCAACCTGGTTTACAGAAACGGCTCCCCTGCTCCCGGATGGCATACTGTGGATATCGGAGATGTAATAACTGTTGATCTGCCCGAGGAAAAAAGTAATTTCATCCCTGAAGACATCCCCCTCGATATAGTCTATGAGGACAATGATCTCTTGGTGATAAACAAGCAAAACGGCATAACTGTTCATCCAACTAAGGGATGTCCAAATCACACTATAGCAAACGGAATAATGAGGCATATGCTGGATACGGATCAGAGTTTCAAGATTCGATTTATCAACCGCCTGGATACTGACACCTCCGGACTTCTACTTGTCGGTAAGAATTCCTATTCTCAAAATGAAGTCACAAAACAAATGCGTGCAGGGACGGTGGAAAAGCATTACATCGCAGTTGTCTGTGGGAGAGTCGCAGAAAATGATTTTGTGATAGATAAACCCATAGGTAGACCCTCCCCTGATGAAATAAGGAGAAGTGTCCTAGATGTAGATGAGGGTGGCTATCCTTCAAAAACCAAGGTTCACGTTCTTGAAAGGCTCAAACACCCTTCCACAGGAGAGGAATTCACCCTTGTGGATTTAAAGCTTCTCACAGGCAGAACTCATCAGATTAGAGTTCATATGAGCTCAATTGGGCACACCCTTGTTGGAGACTGGCTTTATGGAGACGACCACAGCGATCTGATAAAAAGACAGGCTCTCCACGCATACAGGCTGTCACTGACTCATCCTGTAACGGGAAAACCCTTATCTCTAAGATCTAATCTTCCTGATGACATTTCAAATCTGATAGAATTTCTCTCGCAATGACGTTGTGCCCCTGATGCATGGTGCACGTTATTACATGCTGCCCATGGGAATATGGTGCTCATGCATTGTGCAATATTTTGTAAAACCTACAGAAAACCCCACTTTCCTAAAAGTGGGGTTAATTGCTTTTCCATATAATCTTTCAACTATGTTATTCCTAGTAGATGTATAAAGTTTTGGATATATAAAATTGAGTTATAAAGTCTATGCTATTTCAGATGGCATATCATCAACAATATCAATTTTCAATTCCCCTCTGAGAATCCTATAATAAACAGCAAAAGTTGTATAAGAATATGCCATTACGAAGGATCCAAAGATAACTGTAGTTAAAGTTGTCAGAACAGCTCCCATAACAGGATCCGCAGGAGCAACCGTTAATGCTACAATAAAGCTTGGAATTGACGGCAAAAGGTACCACCCAATAAACGATAGCGCCACCCCGAAGAGATGAGCCTTATTACCCTTCATCATAGATGCACAGGTCTTGAGAGAGTCTATCGCACCATTGTACTGGAACTTGTCATCTGCAATGACATAAAACTTGAAAAACAAAGACAAAGTCATCACTATGGCATAAACAAACCATGCCAGCAAAAATATGATAAACAAGATTATAAAGGTTGCCAGCATACTATCTACCCTTTGAGAGATAGCAATAGAAATTACAATAGCAACTCCAACTACCACAATTATAGGTAGTGATATTATCAAGTTATAGAAAAAGTGCTGTTTGAAACTTCTCCAGTAACAAGTAAATCCATAGAACAAGTCTGTGAACTTTGGATTCTCGTCCCTCACAAGATTCAAAGTATACCTCATTGCCCCAACAGATAGAGCACCTGCTATCAAAAAAGTTATGACAGCTAATAAAATAATCGTTATAGACTGTCCGGTGGTAAAATTGAAATAACTGTTATATGCTAAAGTGTAGTCAGCAATTTTAAATTCCGATCTGATATAGGAATAAGCCCCCTCCCCCAAAATAGTCCAAAGAAGGAAAACTGCTGCCGCCTCAAACCAATGTCCTTTAAGTTTCTCCTTAGCGATCTTCTTCATTGGACCGCTGCTAACTATCATTCTAATATGTTTCATAAGCTCCTCATTTTCTTATTACTTCCAAAAACTACGATCATATTATATAATATATTCACAGAAAATACAAGGAGAAGAAAAATGCAAATTCTTATAATCACAGGTTACCTTCCCGGCATTGAGAAAATTCATATCGAAAAAAAGGACTTCAATTGTATAATTACAGCCGACAGAGGTCATGAATATGCCGAATTCCTAGGTATTTCCCCTGACATTAAAATTGGAGACTTCGATTCTTCCATGGCCCCTAAAGATGGCTTGTCTGAGGTGATTTACTTACCTTCAGAGAAAAACATGACAGATACTGAGGCTGCCCTTGATATTGCCGCAACAAAACACCCTTCTTCCATAACGATTCTCGGTGGTCTTGGAGGACGCTTCGATCATACCATGGGGAACATTTCTCTTTTGTCAAAATATGACATTCCAATTGTGATAATCGACTCAAATAACAGAGTGAAACTTCTAGATGCAGGAGAATATATATTCGAGAAAAATGGATATAAATACTTTTCCCTCATCCCCTACTCCACTGCCGTTTCAGGGGTAAGTGTTTCCGGTGTCAAATATCCTCTTACAGACGCAACCTTATATAACAATTCAACCCTAGGAATCAGCAACGAAATTATTTCTGATAAATGCACCCTGTCCTTTTCAAAGGGAAAACTTCTTCTCTGTCAATCCAACGATTAGTCGGCCTAACGATTAGAATGAAAAAACCGTCAGCTACTTGAAATATTTTGTGGGTGTGTTACAATATTAACGATATATGATTTTTGATTATATCGTCTTAAAAAGAATTCTATTTTGTAAATGGAGGATGAGAATGTACGAGAATATTAAGTATGAGGTTAAGGATCAAATCGCTTTCGTTACCGTTGACAGACCTAAGGCACTGAATGCCTTGAATGAGGATGTTCTAAGTGAATTATATAAGGCATTTTCCCAGTTTGAATGTGACGATGATGCCAGAGTTGCAATCCTTACAGGGGAAGGTAAAGCCTTCGTTGCAGGTGCTGATATTGCCGCTATGAGCAAGATGAACGCTCTTGAAGGTAGAAATATGATGATCCTAGGTCATAAGCTTATGAACTACATGGAAGCAATCGAAAAGCCTATTATCGCTGCGGTTAACGGTTTTGCACTAGGTGGAGGATGTGAGCTTTCGATGGCTTGTGATTTTAGACTCGCCTCCACTAAGGCTAAGTTTGGACAGCCTGAAGTAGGCCTTGGTATCATTCCGGGATTTGGGGGAACTCAGAGGTTGCCACGTCTTGTTGGTAAGGGTATGGCTAAGTATCTGACCATGACAGCTGAAATAATCGGTGCTGACGAGGCATATAGAATTGGACTATGTGAAAAGGTATTTGAGCCGGAAGAACTTCTCCCTGAAGCAGAGAAGATAGCAAAAGCAATTATACAGAAAGCTCCTATCGCCGTTGGTTCTGCAAAGGTCGCAATCAATAACGGTTATGATATGGATCTTAAGTCTGCCAGCAGGTTTGAAATTGAAACTTTCACCGCTGCCTTTGGCTCTGATGACAAGGCTGAAGGTATGGGAGCATTCCTCGAGAAACGCCCTGCTGAGTTCAAAAACAAATAGATTTACTAATACTTTAAACAATAATTCAACAACTCCCCCTGGATTTGGAACAGGTACTCCTGCCCAACCGGGGGGTTTCTTATTCAACAAAATCCT
>JASBYX010000059.1 GCA_029983755.1 Anaerovoracaceae bacterium | reverse complement strand
GTAGAAAGGAATTATTTGCACCAAAAGATGGTGTTAACTGGGCAGGTGTTATAGCTTGGATGGTAGGAGCTGCTTTAGCATATCTAATCGGAGTAGAATTTGTAGGCATTCTAATTGGAGCAATCGTCTATCTCATATTTGAAAGATTCATTCCATCTCCTACTCGTATAGCTAATCAAAATCAAAATAAGGTTAATCCATCTATTTAACAAAATTAAACTAAAGTAACTAAATGTAATTAATGAATTAAAAAAGGAGAAATTATGAGAGAATTAAATGGACAGGACATGATAGATGTCCTTTACGGTTGCGCAGTTTTAGGTACTGGTGGAGGAGGCCCTTTAAATGAGGGCTTAGACCTAATTGATCCATTTATAAAATCTGGAAAAAAATTAAAACTGATTAAATTGGATGAAATTCCAGATGAAGAATATATTGCTACGCCTTATGGCTGTGGTGCGCCATCAGCAGAAGGAAATCCCAAATTTAACAGCTTAAAGATTTCAGAAAAAACTCCTGCTATAATGGCAATTGAGGCGTGTGAAGCAGCTTTGGGGGAAAAAATCTATGCTGTCGGCTCTACAGAACTTGGTGGAGGCAATACTGCAGAAGCTTTATATGCAGCTTTAGAACTTGATTTGCCACTAATTGATGCCGATCCTGCCGGACGCTCAGTCCCTGAACTTCAACATTCAACTTACTTTGTAAATGATGTCCCAATTTGCCCTATGGGTGTTGCATCTAAATACGGAGATAAAATATTTATATCCTCTGTTCAGAACGATTTTCGAGCTGAAGATATTGTAAGGTCAATTGCAATTGCCAGTGATAATATGGTTGGAGTAGCAGACCATGTAAATAAAGGTAAGGTCATAAAGGAAGCTCTTATACCTGATATGATTTCTTATGCTCAAGAAATCGGTGTTTTGCTTAGAACAGCTAAAGAAACTGGTAAAGATGTGTCAGAATCTATTGTTGAATTAAAAAACGGAAAGATCCTCTTCAAAGGTAGAGTTGTCGATTTTCCATGGGAAACACGTGATGGGTTTAATTATGGAGAAATACATCTAGACGGATTAGAGGATTATTCCGGTGACAAATATAAAATTTGGTTTAAAAACGAAAATATAATTTCCTACAAAAACTACACCATTGATGTTACAGTTCCTGACCTAATTTGCATGATCGGGGAAGATGGTAATCCAATTACAACTCCTAACTTTAACATTGGAAAAATTATGACAGTGCTTGCACTCCCTGCCCCAGAAATATGGAGAACTGAGAGGGGTTTAGAATGCTTTGGACCCAAGCATTTTGGCTTTGACCTGAATTACCTTCCCTTTGATTAGTCTAATTTGCCGCTGTATTCAATAAGCTAAGTTTAAGAAGTGTGCTTATTACTTCTTGGATATGAGGCGTTTGGGACTCTATTTGAGAAGATTTCTCACGGTTTCGTAGGTTATGTTGGGCACATTTTGAAAAGTGTGCTTCATGTCCACTCGTTCAGTTAACATGTGCCCATCGTGACCAAATGAACCAATGTTGACCACGGGAACATTTATTTCCATAATTTTGTCAACATCGTGGAAGTATTTGACCTTCCATGATGGCATATTCTCTGCTACAGAATCGAAGGATTCCCTTGTATCAGACAGAGCCATAAAGCTCGAATCGGATATATATGGATAAAACATTCTTGTTTTTATCTTCCTATCTGCTTCAGGGGAAACTTTATCTATAGCTTCTTCAACGGAATCAAGGAGGGCTCTTTCCTTTACAGTCTTTCCGGTCATCTCAATTCTAGCGCTAAAAATAGACCCAAAGAATAAAACTAGTGCCGGGGATTTATCCTCATACCATTTCCATACCTCTTCGATAATCGCAAGGCTGTATAACCTCAGGTCCATTTCAGGTTCACGAGATTGTAAATCAGTTGAAAAATTGTGAATAGCATCAACAAAGGGTTTCCCATATTTCTCTGCCGCCTCTTCATAAAACTCCTTCCATGTGTACACCCTTGTCTTCCATGGCAGTTTCTGAAAATTAATCTCGCTCAATTTACAATATTGTCTATATCTTTTGTTGAGCAACTCTATTACTTCATCAAAGGCACTGATACCAATTTCCTTGCTCTTCTCAAGAACTTTATCAGGACTCATTCCATGGGTGAAGAAATTGTAATATGAGAAGGCGGTTAAAGCTGTTTGAACCGTATATCCAACCTTAGTATCCGTCTGTTTCAATGAGATTGGCGGCATTGTAACCTCTCCTTGCGCTACGTCGCACAGCTCCGTATTGAGAGACATCTGTTTTGTTATCTCCGCGATAAGCAAATTCGGATCGAAGGCACTAAATGCAGACCCCACGTGTGATTCCTTTCCAAATGCAACAAAGCTCGGTAAGAGTTTGCCTATGCTCCCATAGTAGATATAACGGTTTTCATCTCCCGGCATATAATTTGTGGAATAATCAGCGTTTATACATGCAACATATTCAAATCCTTCGGTTTTCTTCAAATCAAGTAAGTAGTCCACCGCCGTAATTATCCCGTGAGAATTGTCTTCTTCATCACACTCTGCAATCTGAACGATGTTACCATCAAGCTCCTCCGGATGCTCAGAAAAATACTTGATCAGATACATGTGTCCTGCTACGCCTGACTTCATGTCCAGTGCACCTCTGCCAAACATGTATTCCCCTGATTTTATATCATCAATTACTTCATCGCTAAGAGCAAATGTTTCCATGAGTTTCTCCGGGAGTTTTTTCGTTTGGAAGGCATATTCTTTAATTGTGCCGAAGTCGTCAACCCCGACAGTATCAATGTGCCCGATGAGTATCACTGTTTTGTTGGAATTTCCTTTAGTACCTTTAACATATGCCAAGGTGCTATGTCTATCGACAAAATCATCCTTGGTTTTGAAGATTTTTACATGATCCGGGTTTCTCTTGAAATATGGCTTGTCAACAAAATAATTGTACACGTACTCTGCGACTGCCGTTTCACCTTTCGGTTCTTTGTTTATACTTGGTATTGCCACCATCTCTGACGTAAGGCGTTTCACTTCTTCATATGAATTTAATTCCATGATGGACCTCCTTGTGTTTACTATATGCATACCCTTTTACAGCAAATCTATTGACCAAACTACAACTTTTATATACACTAGTTCTAAAGATACTAAGAAAAGGAGATTCTAATATGTATTTTCTACAGGGATTTACCATGGGGCTAGCATATGTGGCACCTATCGGTCTTCAAAACCTCTTCGTGATAAATTCCGCTATGGTTCAAAAGCGCAGCCGAGTTTATCTAACAGCACTTATAGTCATATTTTTTGATGTGACCTTGGCAATGGCATGTTTCTTCGGCGTTGGAGCCATCATGGAAACAAATGATTTACTAAAAAAAGCAATTCTGCTTATAGGAAGTTTGATAGTAATATGGATAGGAATAACCCTTTTGAGGGATGAAGGCACGGCTCCTGAAGGAGTTGACGTGAATATTCCAATTGCAAAGGTAATTACAACAGCCTGCGTTGTAACATGGTTTAATCCTCAAGCCCTAATCGACGGTTCAATGATGCTTGGCGCATTCAGGGCATCCCTTCCGTCAGATCAAAGCACCATGTTTATAATAGGTGTTATGTGCGCTTCATTTAGCTGGTTCATGGGATTATCAACAGTAGTTTCTTTTGCCAAGAAAATTATCAGCCCTAAGGTTCTCAGGTGGATCAATATAATCTGTGGAATCGTAATCATTTTCTATGGGCTTAAGCTACTGTGGACTTTTGTACAGATGGTTATATGAGAAGCTTCTCTCCCATATAAAAAGATTTTGGGTATTCGAGAAATTTAGGGGACAATAAGTTTTGGGGGCAACTTTGGGGGTTTT
>JASBYX010000058.1 GCA_029983755.1 Anaerovoracaceae bacterium | reverse complement strand
ACATGGACATTTAAGTCATATGACAAGACATCAACTACAATTGATAAGTCAAATGGCAAGTTCGTAGGAACATGGGTATTCACACCGGATCCAACACCAGAAAAATATGAAGTAACATATGAATTTGTAAGTGGAACACCGGGACAGAATCTACCAAAAGAAGTACTAGACCAGACACCAAAGACAGAAAAGGATGTTGAAAACGGAACCACAGTAACTGCAAAGGAACCTAAAGACAAGGAAGTCAAGGTAGACGGCGGAACATGGACATTTAAGTCATATGACAAGACATCAACTACAATTGATAAGTCAAATGGCAAGTTCGTAGGAACATGGGTATTCACACCGGATCAGGTTAAAAAGACAGGAAACGTTTACGTAACCTATAAGACCGAAGATGGTAGGATCCTTCAAGGCCCTACACCGGTTAAGACAAATGCAAATGTGGATGAGCCATATACAACCGAAATCAAAACCTTCGAAGGCTATGAATTCACAAAGATGAGTAGCGATTCGGCACCGGCAAACGGCACAGTCAAAGAGGGCGATCAAAACATCGTTTACCTCTACAAGGCAAAGACTAACCCGCCAATCGAAGAAGAAAAGACCGGAAGCGTAATTGTCAAATACATTACAGAAAACGGAACACCTCTAGCAGATCCTGTAGTAGTGAAAAAAGATGCTAAGGTGGGAGAAGCTTACACAACAAAACAGCTTTCTTTCAAGGGTTACGACTTCGTTAAAATGGCAGCTGATTCTGCAGACGCAAACGGTACTGTAATAGAAGGCGAACAGACGGTAATATACGTGTACAAAGAGAACACACCACCGCCTACACCAATCGGAAGCGTATTTGTAACATACATAACAAGCGACGGAACTGTTTTGCTCGCAAGAACACCTATCAAGCAGGATGCTCCTGTAGGAGAAAACTATGTTACAGAGCTCAAGACCTTCTCAGGATATGTTTTCAAAATGATGGGCGAAGGATCTGCACCGTCAAATGGCACAGTCAAAGAAGGTAACACAGAAGTCATTTATGTATATGAAAAGGTTAACAAACAGGATCCAACACCAAAGCCGGATCCAAATCCTCAGCCAAAGCCGCCGGTTCCAACACCGCAGCCAAAGCCTGAACCAAAGCCAAACCCAGGCACTGATGCAAATGACCATGTACATAAAACAAGTCCTAACAAGACGCCAAACACAAGGGATGCACAGCCTGTAAATGAATCAATCTATCTGATAGCAGCATCACTGATTGGCCTTTATGTAAGCATCAAGAGACGTAAATCTCTATAGGTTAATATGTACATAAATGCATAATTAAAACTAAACCAGCAGCCTCGACTTTGAGTTGGGGCTGTTTTTTCTTAGAAGAAAATAAGGAATCTACTGAAAAATCCTTGAAAATACCTTGTAAAAAGAACCGGTAAATTCCGGAACAACTAATGTAGCGAAAAGAGCAATGTATTTTGTTGGAAACACTTTTAAATTTTTAAAATTATGGTAGAATATATATACGAAATTTATAACCGGGATATTAAATAGAAATGGAGATTTTTATGTGGGGAAAGATTTTAGACTTTGACAATCCGCTCATAGGTGCGGACAACACTTGGGTACTCATGGCGATAACATTCGGATGGGTAGCTTTTTCGATTTACGCTGAACAGAAATGGAAGATAGCGGCCAAGATGTCCGGAGCTATCGTGGCGCTAATAGGGGCTCTGGTGCTGACAAACTTAGCAATTATTCCAACGAGCGCACCATTCTTTGACGATATAGTATGGGGATATGTGGTACCTATGGCAATACCGCTACTGCTTCTTCAGTGCGACCTGAAAAAAATCGGCAAAGAGTCCGGCAGATTATTGATTATTTTCCTGATCGGATCAGGGGGTACAGTAGCAGGTTCATTGCTGGGAACTCTTTTGATAGGTAAGTATATATCACATATTCCGGGAATTGCAGGGATGATGACTGGATCCTATATAGGTGGAGGTGTTAATTTTGCAGCACTTGCAGGAGCATTTGACATCCCTGGAGAGCTTGTTTCAGCAACCACAGTAGCTGACAACCTACTCATGGCACTTTACTTTTTTGTGCTGGTTATGATACCGGGGCTTGCATTCTTCAGGAAACACTACAAACATCCCCATGTGGATGCGGTGGAATCCCATCAGGTCAGCGACGAACAAAAGACTCTGGCAGCATCATACTGGGGCAAGAAGGAGATTTCTCTGAAGGACATAGCCATAAATATGGCCATCAGTGGGATAATAGTTGCAGTTTCCAAGATTATTGCTGATTTTCTGGCTAAGGCGATCCCTACCACTAATGCTGTGCTACAGGTGCTCAATGGAATGCTGGGGAATCAATACCTTATAATCACGACACTTGCAATGCTTTTGGCTACTTTTGGCTCCAAACATGTTGCTAAGCTTGATGGTTCTCAAGAGATAGGCACATGGCTTATTTACCTATTCTTCTTCGTAATCGGAGTTCCTGCTTCAATCATGCAGGTTGTAATGAATGCTCCAATCATTCTCGTATTCTGCGCTATCATGGTCGTTGTAAACATGACTATCTGCTTCCTATTCGGAAAAATATTTAAGTTTAACCTTGAAGATGTCATTTTAGCCTCAAATGCCAACATCGGCGGACCTACAACGGCGGCAGCAATGGCAATTTCAAAGGGATGGGTTGATCTTGTGGGAGCTATCATGCTCGTGGGAACTCTGGGATATGTTATAGGAACTTACTTGGGGCTCTTTGTAGGAAACCTTTTGGGATAGCTTGACCTTAGTATAACCTGAATTTGAAACAGCTTGAATTTGGGATAGCCTGAATCACCCATCGGAGCATTAACCCTAAAGAGAGACACCACCTCAGATGCAGGTATTTTGTTGGGTATATATAAATAGGAAGTTAATACGGAGAGTTTTGCTAACGCAACAAAACAGTTTAAGGAGAGAAGTTATGATTTTTGATGGACATTCCGATATTTTTTCAGATGTTACGATTAAGCGATTGGAAGGAGAAACAAATGTTTTGCGCAATCACCACCTGGATAGGCTGAAAAAAGGTGGCATTGAAGGGAGTATTTTCGTAATTTGGATCGATCCGCCTTACGATAAAGATCCGGCGGCAAGGAGCAAAGAGATTATGCAGGCCATAAGGGACGAGATGGCAGAGGCGGAGGATTTTGTAATAGTTCACAATACAGCCGAGATGGAAAAGGCGAAGGCTGAGGGAAAATTTTACATCTATATAGGGCTCGAGGGGGTTTCGTATATAGGTAGCGATGTGAATAAAATTAACGAGCTTTATGACTTTGGAGCACGTCACTGTATGCTCACATGGAATGAGACGAATGATTTGGCCACCGGTGCCCAGGGGGATCCGGATCGTGGCCTAACCGAGGCTGGCTTTAAAGCCGTTAAGAGGATTCAGGACCTTGGTATGATTATGGATGTGTCACACCTTAACGATAAGTCTTTCTGGGACGTTATGAGCGTGGCTACAGGACCGGTTATCGCATCTCACTCCAATGCTCGTGCTCTCAGCAATGCGGCGAGAAACCTAACTGATGATATGCTCATGGAGATCAAAAACACCGGTGGACTTGTGGGTATGAATTCCTTCAACCTGTTTGTCAGTCAGGAGGTAGAGAATCAAAAAATTGAGAGACTTGTTGATCACATTGTTTACATCAGCGACAAAATAGGTGTGGAGCATGTGGGTTTCGGCTTCGATTTCTTTGAGTTCCTAGATCCGGCAGGGATGTCTTCTTATAGCGATCAGGATACTTCATATACTAAGGGGCTGGAAGATGCCTCAAAGGTTCCGGATCTTTTGAGATTGATGGAGAAGGCCGGATTTAGCAATGAGGAGATGGAGGCTATAAAGTACAAAAACTGGCATAACCTGATTAAGAAGGTCGTGGGCTAGTGTACTGACTGGAGCAATTTTAAAAAAATTTGAAAAAAAGTGAAAAAAGTAGTTGACACGTAGTAGTAAGAAGTGATAATATAGTCAAGCTGTCGCAAAGAGAAGGAGATGAATCGAAAGGGAAACGAGTAGAAGAATCTGAAAGAAAAGGCGCAAGACAATGCAAAAAGATTTTAAAAAAATCGTAAAAAAGGTATGTCAAGCGCAAATGAAAATGTCCTA
>JASBYX010000057.1 GCA_029983755.1 Anaerovoracaceae bacterium | reverse complement strand
AGATTGAATTTATCCATGTAATATTTTATCTTATCTTCAATAAAATCCTTTTCAACCTTGTCAAGGCTATCTTTAGTTTTATATACGATCTTGTAATTGTACTTCTGATCCATAATTACCCTCTCTTAAATCTCAATTTCATCTTTGACTCTTTCTATTATATCATTAATTGTAAAAATAATCTCATTAGCTGCATCGTGTTCCAGCAAATAATTTTTCAATGTTTTTGATTGTTTCGCCATTATATTATACCCATTTTCTTTGTCATCCCAGTATCTTAATCCATGCCAAATCCTCAAATCTTATCTTTAAGTTCTCCGTGGTTTCCACTACTCGATTTACAGGATCAACCCTCTTGACCTCAAAGGATTTCTCCACATACCTACCCCCGGCTTTCCGTCTATCGTCAACAAAATACTTCACTTCGGCTACGGGTCTTCGGCTGTCAACAGGTTCTCCCTTCATCTTCCGCTTTTCAAAGTTGTAATTTTCAGTAAGCTCCATGAGTTCGTACAGAGATTTGTCTATATTTGCCTGTTCCTCCGGGGTCACTTCCTCTTTTTCAGCCGTTATTCGTCCCTCTTCATTAATCGCATCCTCGTAACCTGTCAAGGCTGCAAAGGGTGCGAACTGAGCCGCTCTATCGTGGATACTCATGGGCTTCCTTGTTGCAGACTGATGATGTGATAACCCAATTATGTCATCATAGGAGTCCCCCGATTCTTCTGCCAAAAGTTCTTCTATATTTCTATATATATCTTTCTTCATATCACCGTCAAATCCTCACACTATCGATTCCTTGTGCTTTCACAAGACCGCAAACGTTCAGGTTCTAAGCCTTGTGGCCTCCAATCTGCCTATTTCTATCCCTCGCTGTAGCTCCCTTTTGATAGCTTGTTCCCTTTAGGATCGCATTCTTACCAAACCTGTCCTTGATCTTCAGCAGGGCTTCTTGGATTCTTTCTTCAGAATCTTCCTCATTCCTTCCGGTCCCTGAATCCAAACTTCCTTCACCTTCCCCCTCATGGACTTCGGTAACTTGCTTATTATGAGCTTCTGAATTCTTTTCTCTATTACTCTGTCCAAAATTATCATTTTTAGCATTCCTCCCATCCGTGACAAAGGCATCAAAAAGACTGAGCTGGTGCCCATTAGCCTTTCTATCTTCGTTGTTGCTCTTACCTTCCTCAGCATCGATAACCCGATTTGCAGAAATAGTTAATCTCCTTATCAACATATCTCTGCCAACTATCCTATCATATAGCTTTAGGGTATTCTTCACAATTCTTTCAGTTGAGCTTGTATGGATACCCAGATTGGCAGTTCCGTGGGCATGTTTTGGAATGAGCCTACCATATCCGTCTTTGACAACCTCTCCCTTATATCTACTCCGTCTGACCGGGTCAGACAGATTCTCAACATCATATCCAACAGTGAGCACAATCTGATCTGTGGTGAGTCCCTTAGATAGCAAGTCCAAGGACAGCCCGTCCGCCATCTCGGAAACTACTATTCTCCCCGCGTTAAAATCATAGGCCTCCTGTAAAACCTGTCCTGAGCTCAAGCTGTTTGCACTCGGTCTGTAAGACTTAACGTCCTTGATGGTACAAGGCTCCCATCCCCAGGCGTGATCGATTAGAAGTTCCGCATTGACTCCGAAAAGTTTGTACAGCAAATCTTCGTTATGAAAGTCATTCTTCGAACCGATCGAGCAGCGAGCTACATCTCCCATAGTGTGAAGCCCCACATCTGCAAGTTTCTTCCTATATCCTCTGCCTACTCTCCAAAAGTCCGTAATTGGAGTATGCCCCCACAATAGCTTCCTATATGACATCTCGTCAAGCTGTGCAAGTCTGACACCGTCTGCATTAGCCTCTATGTGCTTAGCTACTATATCCATTGCCACCTTCGCCAGATACATGTTGGTTCCTATGCCCACCGTCGCAGTGATACCTGTCGCAGACAAAACCTCCCCTATCATCTTCATAGCAAGTTCCTTCGCCGTCATTGAATAAGTCTTCAAATACGGGGTAGCATCGATGAAAACTTCGTCTATGGAATACACATGAATATCCTCAGGAGAAATATACCTAAGATATATTCCATAAATCTGCTTACTTATCTCTATATACCTAGCCATTCTGGGCTTAGCCACGTAATAATGAATCCCCAGATCCTTGCGCTGCCTCAACAGCCTCATAGCTGCAGTCTTCCCCCTCAAGGCACCCCCCGGGGCTCCCATGGCTCTCTCTGCGTTAATCTCCTTCACCCTCTGCTCAACTTCGAATAGCCTAGGTCTCCCTGGAACTCCGTGTGATTTAAGGGCAGGAGACACAGCAAGACAAATGGTCTTACTCGTACGAGATTCATCCGCAACCACAAGATATGTATTCAAAGGATCAAGCCCCCTATCAACACATTCCACAGAAGCATAAAAGGATTTAAGATCTATTGCTATATATTGCTTCTCAACTTTCATCTCATCATCTTCCTCCTAAAAGTCCTGCTCACATCCCATCCCGTAACTCTATTATCGCAGTTTTTTTCAAAAAGTCAAGAACATATGTTCTTTTTATTTAAAAATTTGGAGCCATAGGGTTTTTGTCTTCTACATATTCCCTCGCTTTCTTCAATTGACATTCCACTCCCATCTGTTATACTTATAGATAACAAGGGGATAATCTTGACGGTTAGACCTGTAGATTCATTTAAGCCGTCTATTTGCCTAGACAGTTATTTTTATTGGCAATTACTATGTCAGCTATTATTTTAGCTGCATCTAGTATCAGCTTAATTGCTTGGTATATACTCATAGCTGTCACCCCCTCAAGTGTATTACATAAGTAATATCTTTTGAGGCAAACCGTCTGTCCCCTTGTTTTTTATATAGTACTTTGTATCATCTTGTGCGGCAAATGATTTTTGGCACGATATTGTCAAGATAAAAGTGCAGCATGCAGAGAACATTCCCTGCATGCTGCACTTATTTTATATTATAATGAAGATATCAAGGCTGAGCAAAACTTTACCGCAGCCCCAAATGAATGTCCTCCACAAATTTTCTCCACTATAAAAGCTGCCTCTATGATGCTGCATGAAACAGCAGAGATTCTGCATCTTAGGGAAAATCCTCACAAAATGAGCAACCCTAGTTAAAAGCAGACCGCAAAGAGGCAGCTTTAGTATTTTGTTTATCAATGGTGGGGATCAAGTTCTATCGCAAATAGACGATGGGTCTTAGATTCCAACAGATTAAAGCTCACAGATCCGGCTCAAGTCACTGGGGTACTATTTGCTGTAATCGTAGAAACCTTCCCCGGTCTTTCTACCAAGCTTTCCGCCACGAACCATCTTCTTTAGAAGTACATGTGGTCTGTACTTAGGATCACCATATTCCTCATACAGTACGTTCATGATAGCAAGGCATACGTCAAGTCCGATGAGGTCACCAAGCTCTAGAGGTCCCATTGGGTGGTTAGCTCCAAGCTTCATTGCAGCATCGATACCCTTTGCATCGGCAACGCCGTCAGCTAGAATTCCAACTGCCTCGTTGATCATTGGGATAAGAACCCTGTTAACTACAAATCCAGGAGCCTCTGCAACTTCTACAGGAGTCTTCCCAAGCTTTTCAGATAGTTCCACAACAGCCTTCTTAGTCTCTTCTGAAGTTGCGATTCCGTTGATGATTTCAACGAGCTTCATCATAGGAACCGGATTGAAGAAGTGCATTCCTATAACCTTGTCAGGTCTCTTGGTTGCAGATGCAATCTCAGTGATGGAAAGTGAAGATGTGTTTGTAGCCAAAATAGTGTCAGGGCCAACAAGCTCATCAAGCTCTGCAAATAGAGCCTTCTTTGCTTCCATATCCTCTGTTGCAGCCTCTATGATAAGGTCAACATCCTTTACGATTGAGATGTCAGTAGAACCGTGAACGCGGCTCATGATGTCCTTCTTATCATCTTCAGTAATCTTTTCCTTCTTGATAAGTCTGTCAAGATTCTTTTCAACAGTGGCGATGCCTCTCTCAACTGAGGTTTCTCTTCTAGCTCTCAGATATACATCGTAACCGTTCTGTGCCAAAACCTGAATGATTCCGGCACCCATTGTGCCTGTTCCCAGAACTCCAACTTTCTTCATAATCGATGTCCTCCTATTTATAAATCTCTTATTTTAAATCAATCGGTCCGAAGTGTTGTTAAAAAATTAACCCGATTTACTTTATTATACCATCTTTGACATTTATGTAAAGCCATTTTAATAAAAACTTTTGATAAA
>JASBYX010000056.1 GCA_029983755.1 Anaerovoracaceae bacterium | reverse complement strand
AGATGAGCGGTAAAATTTTTAAAAAATCCATAAGCATATTTCTATCATTAGTAGTGGTATTCATGGGAATGAGCGGATTAACTTCCGCCCATTCCTCTTATGGTGACACTTCTAATGGAGGATATGTTACGGTCACAATAGAGGACAGTTTGCCAATACCGGAAGGGAGTGGCTACCCTGAACCTAAAGGAGTTATAGTTGATCATGTTAAAGTTCCTTTCTCCGAGGGAGACTCAATGGCAGATTGCATCCGCACTGCTTGCGATCTGGAAAGTAAGGAAATCGAAATAACCGGTGAAGGCCTTGAACAATATATAAGAACTATAGACGGACTCTCAGAAAAACAAAAAGGCCCACAAAGCGGTTGGTATATTACCTTTAACGGAACTTTCCTTAATATGGGTTCCGGTTTTTATCGTGCTGATCTTGCTGAACTGGAGGAGTGGCAGAATGAGCAACTGAAAACGAGTACTAAGTACAAGAAACAGAACATGGAAAAATATCATCTTAAGGATGGAGATGATATACACATGTACTATACCCAGAAGGATTTTGGGGGAGACTTAGGTGACAATGCAGGACCATCTGTAATCAAAAGTATAACTCCTTCTCAAGGAAGCTTGAGCCCTGAATTCAACTCTGATGTTAAAGAATATACATTAGATATTGGCGAAACAGACACAGCTAACGTAGTTCTAAATCCTGTAGCTCTACACGGATTTAGCAGTATGGATAACATCAACGGCAAGTATCATACGAGGATAATAAAGGAGAATGAAGTTTATAGGCCGACAGACACCATTAGAGTTAAAGATGGGGATATCCTTAAAATAAGATGTGGAGAATATGAGGAAGTAATAGACACTGAATCAACAGGGAACAGTGTAACAGAGTACACGGTTAAGGTTAAGGCGAATAAAACAGGCACGGAACCTGCTGAGGATAAGGAAGAGAATGTTGAACTTAGATTTTTCGACAATGGATTGAATCCCGGTAAAAATGAAATTGTAATAAAGGATGAAAACAATAAGGTTGTAGAAACTACATCTTTAGAGATAGATCCTTTTGAAGCAATAGAAGCGGATCCAAAGGTAATAGGATATTCGTACAGGCCGCTGAATGTGAAGCTACGTCCCGGCACATATACCCTCGATTGTTACGACAAGGATGTGTTGGGGATTAAAGGTAAAGTACTTAGATATACGACGAAGTTTAGAGTAAATAGTGGTGATAATGCACCTATCACACTTTTTGCCATGAGTTATGAGTCGATGACCAGATCTAATGATAGTTCTTATGATTCGGACTACAATCTTATTGTGAAAGATGAAAATGGGGGAATGATCCCGGTAACCACATATACTCAACGCTATATGGATCATAACTATGGAGAGCAAGTCTTTATTTATAATTATTTTGTATTACAACTTAGAGAAGGTGCTAAATACACCATAACTGAGATAAATAAAGATAAAAGTGCCACACTGAATCTTATCTCCTCGCAATTCGGAGGCGAGACATATTTTGGTGAGATAAATGACCCGGAATTTTTTTATAGAGCTACCAAAGCATCATTTAAAGACAAGGGAAATATTCTCAATATTTACCTCACCTATGAGGATATGAAAACATTCTACAATCCCTCAATTGAAACTGTATGGAACACTGCGGTCTATGAACAGGAATTCTGGTATCCTAAAGACCTGGAAAACTTTCAGGTAGTTGCCCTTAATGAGGCGGCGTACCAAAGGTTCATACCGGCCAATGACGAGAAGTTTGTTAAGAAATATAAGATCAGGGATTGGGAAGTAGATACAGAAAGTGACGACAAGTATAACATCATCAGGTTCAAATTGAACTCCGACATGTTTAACATGCTTATGATTGGAGGTGGAAGATATTATGATGAAAAAGAGAAAAAATATAAGGAATCAAAATATGTTAAATCAATAAGAAGTAGCAGTGGTGGTAGTTACCACGGAGCCACCAAATTCATACATAAACCGCATTTTCTAAAACGTTCTGAACTTGGCCCTGATGCGGCGGAGAAGTATGAACATGCATGGCATGGAATAGATAATGGAAGTTTACTTACGACTATCAAAGATGAGGGTCAGTATCAGCCACTTGTTTTAAATTCTGTGGTAAATTTTTTCACATTCAGAATTCCTCAGGGAACACCGGATGCTATGGGAAATACAATTGCCGAGCCGGATAAGTTTTACAAAGTATACGGCGACAGTGTTAAGGTGAGCGAACCAAAGGGCAGCATGGGAAGAGAGTGGAATGATATTACCGCGGTAAAGAAAGGTACATCAATCGTTGCCGTCGGATACGGTGATGTGGAAAATGGTGTGGACTGGGATGGACATGTAGAATATACAGAAGAAGGTGTACCAAAAACTGTTACATATGACAGAAATCCTGAATTTGCTTACCTTCCAAGTTTCAACCCTGTGTATGCGGGGATTGGGATTTTCGATGTCGACGGAACCGGAGAAAATATAAATCCAGGGGTATATAGGAAAACGTCGGATGGTGACAAACCACTGCGTAAATACGATAGGGTTCATTTTGTTAAATCCATAGAGTTTCCGGATGGGACTAAAAAGGAAATTAAGGATTCCTATAACTTTGTTGTAAATCCAACGGCTAAGGATGGGAAGGAAGTCAAGGTCTACTACCATAAGCCGATTTCATCGCTGGATGATTTCAATAATGATAAGTTTTATTCTGTACCGAAAGCAGGAGAAACTCCCGGGAAAGACTGGATACCGGCAGATAAGGTTGAGAAGGGCAGTAAGGTTAAACTTTGGGAAGGGAACAACGTCCTTCTGATGCAGTCGGGTGAGAATACTAGGTATTTTGTGGTGGCTGCAAGGGGGCTCAATATTAAAACTAGGAATCTCACAAGGAAGGGTAAACCATTTGCGAAGGGGGATAAGGTTCAGTTCCACTTCAGACAATTGGAGCTTCCGGTACCTAAGTTAAGTGCTATATATAATCCGGGTTTTCCTCATACAACATATCTCAAAGGAAGAGTAAACGGTGTAGATCTCCAAGGACCGGAGACTCAGTACAGTATCAATTTATACGATTGGATTATTGACCCTATGGATTTTGAAGAATATGGTAGAGATACTCATATGGATGAAAAGGTAGGGTATTTGATAAAGGACTATAGGGATCTGAAGGTTGAAAATGTTAAGATAAATTCAGGAAGATTCGGTGACGGTCTAGATGGGCATACGAATATAGGGCCTGAATCCGGGAGGATGCCTAACCTGAATGCGGATGAATATAAGGATCCTGATAGTACTCTCTTCGGCGTATTTGAGGACTTCACATTGCCTGTAATACATCTGGAGTATCCTGAGAAATCGAACACAAAGGAGAAGTCCCAGGTTAAGGATGGGAAACTCACATATACGCAAGGCGAATCTAAAGCAGCCGTAATAGAAATCACAAATATTGACGGCAAGACCTTTAAGGACGTTAAGATTGACGGCAAGTCCGTTGATAAGAAAAAATATGAGTACGATAAGGAAAAGTCGATACTGACCTTAAAGAAGGATTTCTTAGATAAGCTGACACCGGGAGTTCATAAAGTAGAAACCATTTCTGAAGACGGAAATGCAGAAGGTGAGTTTACAGTTGAAAAGGCAGAGCCTAAGTACGCAGACTTGACTGAACTTAACAAGGCAATCGATAACGCAAAGGCAGCTGTCAAGGATGTTAAGACCAGCAAAGACGGTAAAGACATCGCAAAGGCTGACAAGTGGGTAACACCTGAAGCTATGAAAGCATTGACAGATAAGACAGCAGAAGCTGAAAAACTTGCTAAGTCAAAGCCAACAGAGGACAAGAAGGCCGAAGTTGCAAAGATGACAGCAGAGCTCAATAAGCTAACACAAAGCTTCAAGCCGGTTGCAGGCCTAAAGGAAGAAACAAAGCCTGTCCCTGCGGATAAGACTAAGCTAAACGACGCAATCACAGCGGCAGAGAAAGCTAAGGAAGGCGTTGAATTAAGTGCAGATGGTGCCGACAAAGACAAAGAAGTTAAGTGGGTAACAGATGCTGAAATGAGGGCACTTGATGATGCAATCAAGGCAGCTAAGGAAGTACAGAAAGAAGAGCTCACAAAGGATCAGCAGAAGAAGGTTTACGACGCAGTAGCAGCACTAAATGCAGCTAAGGACAAGTTCGAAGCAGCCAAGAAGGCCGGAACTAAGAAGCCTACTCCGGAAGAGCCTAAGTATGTTGATCTGACTGAACTTAACAAGGCAATCGAAAAGGCAAAAGTAGCTGTCAAGGATGTTAAGACCAGCAAAGACGGTAAAGACATCGCAAAGGCTGAC
>JASBYX010000055.1 GCA_029983755.1 Anaerovoracaceae bacterium | reverse complement strand
ATTTGTGAGAAAAAATTTTAAAAAAGGCTTGACATTATCACATATAGTGATAAAATAAAGATACATTATCCATGGTATATCTAAAGACAAGAGCCTCTTAGAAATTCGTCTGAGAGGCTCTTGTCTTTTTTGCATGCCTTATATAGATTATAGTTTAAAGTGGTAAAGCGGTCAAGAGGTTTCTCGTAGAGTGTTAACAACCTAGATAGTTTTCGACAACTTGATTGCTTTCACTGTCTTGATTACTTTCATGGCTCGTATTGTTTTCACTGACCAATCTACCGCCTCACCAACATCTTCCTCAGAAGGGGAAGATGTCTCTTGGCAAACCTTTGATATCTGAAAGGTGGGTCTATAAGTGTCGACGTTGAAACAATGGGTTTGTAGTGGGTGAATGTGTCAAAAGAATACTTTCCGTGATAACCCCCCATACCGCTGTTTCCCACACCACCAAATGGCAGGTGATGATTGCTGACATGCATGAGCACATCGTTAATACAACCTCCACCGAATGAAACCCTATCCATGAAAGCGTCTGCCAGCTCAATATTCTCTGTGAAGAAGTAGCAGGCCAATGGCTTTTCGTTCTTGAGAAGATGAGCCTTTAATCCGTCTAGACTTTTGTACTTGAGGATTGGGAGTATGGGACCGAAAATTTCCCTTTCCATAACTTTGTCGTCAAGATCAGCATGTGCGATTAAGGTTGGGGCGATTTTTTGAACATTGCCGTTACTCTCACCACCTATAACTAATCTGCCCGGCTTCTCCCTTACCTCATCAATTAGAGCATTTAGACGCTCAAAGTGCTTTTCTGTTATTATCTTAGGATAATCCGGATCCCTGAGAGCATATCTGTAGTTCAAAAGGATTTCGTCGAGCATTGCCCTTATAAACTCTGTCTCCACATCCTCATGAACCCACACGTGGTTTATGGAAATACAGGTCTGCCCTGCATTTAAGAACTTCCCCCAAGCAATCCTTCTAGCGGCGAGTTCAACATCCGCATCAGAATGAACGATGCAAGGACTTTGTCCACCCAGTTCCATTGTAACCGGCGTCAGATTTTCGGCAGCCTTTCCCATAACCTTCTTTGCGGCTTCCGTGCTTCCTGTAAAAAATATGTAGTCGTAGCGCTGATCCAGGAGTGAATCGTAGTCGATCTCCGGGTCCACCGCAAAAACCACCTCGGAAGGAAAGTATTTTGTGATGAGATCCACTAGAAGGCCGGAGGTATACTTGCTGCTTTTCGAGCATTTGAGTATCACTGAATTTCCTGCGGCTAGGGCACCCACCAAAGGGGCGAGGGTCAGGTTCACAGGGTAATTCCAAGGCGCCAAAATAGCTACCACTCCGTAGGGTTCGGGATTCAGGGTGTTTCGGCTAGGCAGGTTGGAAAGGGAGGCAGGGACTTTTTTTGCCCGAGCCCAGTTGTCCAAGTTTTTGAGTGTGTAGTCGATTTCCTGATATATGATAGATGTTTCCGTTAGGAAGGTTTCACTTTCTGACTTGGAAAGGTCAGCAGTCAAGGCCTCCGTTATGGAATTCTCATTTTCTGCGAGCAGATTGCGAAGAATTTTGAGGTACTTCTTGCGTTCCGCCAAATCTCTGAGACCACCCTTAAGCTGATATTGCCGTTGAATTTTGATGGTTTGGGCAAGCTGGTGAGCATCCATTTTCTTTCTGAATTCAGTAACATCCATTTCTATAGCATCGTCCTTTTTAATATTATCTTAATACTAGCGTTCTCATAATTGCTATAGCACATCTTGTAATTGCTGTAGCATATCTCATAATCTCCTAATCTCCATAGCTTATTAAGAGATCTTACATGTAATCCTTGATATCTTTTTCGTCCGTTTCGCCACCGTTTTCGATTTTTACTTCTTTTGAGTCAGATCCTTTGGCGGAGAGCTTTCCTTTCAGAGCGAATTCCTTTACTTTGCCCCCATTTATATGGTAGCAAATGACTTCTTCCCCTTCTGTGGTTACGTCTCCGTTAACGGTGAGTTTATCGATTTCCCCGCCTTCAAGCACGCTTATTCCATCGGCAGCAAGTTCCATAATTACTCCCTTTACCAGAGTCTGCCCTGTGGAGCCGAGGGTCGAAACACCTGAGCCTACTGTTATTTTGCCAACAGGCTTGCTGAACTGCATACCGATAGAGCCATCGCCAACTGTAACTATTTTTTCGAAGTATGCGTCCTTGATGGTGCCGTCGTACTGATTGAAACCTCTAGCACCCAGACCGTGGGTAGAAACAGTCTTCTCAGCTTTGAACTTATCCACTTCACCGAAGTTTACAAAGCCTATGCCGCTTGCACCGTAGCTGGTTACCTCTTCTTTGGTTGTCCAGTCATCGACTTTTCCCCAAACATCAAGAACCATATCGTTAGTTCCATAAGTCTTTACGACGCCTTTTGATACAATTTTCTTAGCCCTCGTTCCGTATACGATGAAGATTCCCCCTGTGATGAGGTTTGGCTGTCCCGTTGGAATCATGCCGTTTGAGTAAACATCAAGGGTTGTGAGCTTTTCGACGGTAACAGGACCTGCCTCATCGTTGAACCCTGAAATGAATACGCCACTGCCAAGGACGGGAGCCTTTTCTCTTCCAACAGAAACATTCTCAGCTTTGACGGTAATCTTGCTTCCCTCTTTAGGGTTAAAGTTATATATTGTCAACGCACCCTGATATACGATAACCCCATACTTCATAGGCCTTTCAGGATAGCTTCTTGCGTCTGCCGAAACGATATCAAGACCATCGATATCAACAGATAATTCCATGTTTTCCCCACGGGTTAGGAGCTGCACAACACCGGTAACAGTCAAATCTTTGAGGGAAATTTTGCCCAGATCTTTAAGATTTGAGTCGATATATATTGCCCTCTTTGCCGGAGTAGTCTGTATTGCGATGTTTTTAAGTTCGTTGTTTCCTGTAAGTGCGATACCATCGCCATTTATGAAACTAAGGAAAATATTCTCGTCCTTTCCAATGAGCTTTTGACCTTCCTTAAGTTTGATACCGTTCGGAACGCTGACGGAATTCTCCAGTACAATTTCTTTTTCTCCGGATTCAATGGCCTTAGCCAAATCCATGTAATTTTTAATTTCCATATTTCCTCCCTATTAATTTCTTCTTGCACCAAAATTTATATCCAAACGTCGGGTTTTAGACAAAATGTCTTTACACCCAAATGCCGGCTTTTATACCCAAATGTCGGCATATTCTTTCTTTTCTTCAAAGCGCTTCTTAGCGTAAGGGCAGAGTGGATTGATTTTTACATTGTTAGCTCTTGCCTGTTTGACGATTTCGTCCACCAGCTTTGCAGCGATCCCCTGTCCACCGTAGCTTTCCTCTACGAAAGTGTGGTCGATAATCCAGATTTTGTCGGATTTTGAGTAGGTTGATTCGCCGATGTTCTTGTCTCCATCATAAGCTGCGGCTCTTTGATTCTCCGGTTCGTGTACAATTTTAATCATTTTTTCTCCTTAAAACAGAGACTCCCCCCCCCTTGGCAACATGCCGGATATTTACCTGGATTTTCAACAAAACATTTGCTTTTTACAAAACACTTGCTTTCTATAAAGCTATCGTCTTGAACAAAACATTTGCCTTGTTTCGGGGTTATGTCTCTCGAATTGTGTTTTAATTTCGCAGTATAGCTTGTGTTTTACTTTGGCGGTTTAACAACTGAATTTTAAATACCCTTAATAATGAATTTTTAAACGGTGCGCGTTGCTGAGGATTACTATGCTGATTGCATATCTCGAGATTTTAGGTGCTGAAAATGGGACTATAGCGAAAAAAACATTAGAACATTCGGAGTTGAAAAATGATGGCATACATGATAAAATCGGTGGGGAGGTAGCACAGTTTACTGTCCTTGAAGAACTTTGTGATGAATTTGAGGATGAAGAGATCGACTTTTATTTTAAAGATTCTAATTATAATGAGGCGCGAAAGCAAATAAGAAGTTATATCGTATTTAGCCAAAATAACCGACTATGCAAGGACAACATTCCGAGCTAGAAAGTTTGATGAGACATATACAGAGTATAGGACTAAAGAATCACTAGAGGGGAGGAAAGCAAAGTGTATCAAATATTGACCGAAAAGCAATTGGAAAGAAACAGATGGTTTGATAAACATACACATTTTGATTTGCACGCTCCAGGTTGTTATATCCTTAATGATGATGCAACTGAGGAAGACAAGAAGCAGTTTGAAGCTTATGTTGCTGAAATTCTTGAGGAGAAAAGAATAGAAGAAACTAATAGATACTACGGAGAGTAAGTATATATAAACCTTTCAAAATTCAATACAAGTCAAATGAGCACGCTAACGCGTGCTTTTTTATTGCACCAAGCCTGAATGTGCTAAAAAGCTGGGGTAACTTAAGCATTAAAAGTATAAAGAAATGGAGAAGACAAAATGAATTTGGATTATTTACAGAACCTAATGAAAATGGATGCAGACGAAGCCGGAGGCGATTCAGTGGAGCGGGTATCGATCCTTTTTAATCACACATTTTAAGTAGATGTACTACACTTTCGGGGGTACAAGGGAACTTTTGGGAACTTTAAATTTACAATTTAACATCAAATTTTAAATATAAAAAAGACCTTGAATGGCTGAAACTTCAGCATTTTCAAGGTCTTTCTCTAATGGTACACCCACAGGGGTTCGAACCCTGGACACCCTGATTAAGAGTCAGGTGCTCTACCAACTGAGCTATGGGTGTACATCCGGCTCAAGGGAGCCCAACGTTACAAGCGATAGTTTAACACTATCAGGTCCTCTTGTCAATAAAAATTTGACAAAAATTCCCGTAAA
>JASBYX010000054.1 GCA_029983755.1 Anaerovoracaceae bacterium | reverse complement strand
CTTGGGACAATTTCATTTTCGATACACTGGGACAATATCATTTTTGAATCAAAAACAAGGGAAAGAATATTTTTAAAAAAGTTGACAAGTGGGTTTGAAAGAGATATACTAGGTGTATAAATGATAACGGTTATCACTTAGTAAGCATGCACTAAATTGTTAACCTGATGGTTTTAACCGCTACGTTTATGATAATTATCAGTAGAACAAGTCAGAACATCGAGGAGGTCAAGCCATGTTAGTCAACATGAGAAAAAGTAAGCAGCGAGATTTGATCCTCGAAATCGTAGAGAAGAATAATATTCATCCTACGGCTGAGTGGGTCTATGGCGAAGCGAAGAAGAAGATGCCAACAATCGGTATTGCTACCGTATATAGAAATCTCAATCTCCTGGTGGAGCTGGGAAAGCTAGATAGAATTTCCGTCCCGGGGGAGAGCGACAGGTATGATGCGGTTACACATACTCATTTTCACATGAGATGCAAGTACTGCGGTAAACTGGTGGACATATATCCGGTGAATGATGAAGCTATTCCTAAGCTAAAGGAGGCTATAGCGGAGAGCTTCAACTTGAAGAGTACGGAATTTGAGATTTCGGAGACTATGTTATCTTGTGTCTGCAAGGAATGTGCAGACATTGTGGATAAAAATCAAAATAACAATTCTTAAAACTTATTAACTTATTTAATGGAGGTTTAATTATGGCTAAAGAGTTAAAAGGAACTAAAACTTATGACAATTTGATGGCTGCGTTTGCAGGCGAGTCAATGGCTAGAAACAAATATACATATTTTGCTTCTCAGGCTAAGAAGGACGGATATGTTCAGATCTCTAAGATTTTCGAAGAGACAGCAGAGAACGAGAAAGAGCACGCTAAACTTTGGTACAAGCATGCTGAAGGAATCGGAACTACTGCAGAGAACCTTGTTACAGCAGCTGAAGGCGAGCACTATGAGTGGACAGAGATGTACCCAGGTTTTGCTGACGTAGCTCAGGAAGAGGGATTCAATGCAATCGCTGCTCAGATGAGACTAGTTGCTGACGTTGAGGAGAAGCATGAGGAAAGATACAGAAAACTTGCTGCTAACCTTAAGGAAGGTAAAGTTTTCGAAAGAGACGAAGAAGTTGCATGGCAGTGCATCAACTGTGGATACATCACAGTGGGAAAGAAAGCTCCTGAAGTATGTCCTGCATGTAAGCACCCACAGGCATTCTTCCAGGTTAAGCCTGAGAACTATTAATCCTATGGAGCTAATGCTCCGAGAGGAAATAGATGAATATTTGAAAGAAGAGAGCATGACTTTACGTTGTGCTCTTTTTTCGTGGGAAGTCCAAATAATCTGCTTCACAGAAAATATGATATTTTTAAATAAATATATTGTTAAATATTCGTGCAAAGCATTGCATTTTTCGTGCAAATAGCGTATACTATAATTGCCAGCAGAAAGGGGATGATCATATGACTAGAAATACCACAAACATCAGCATTCGCATGGATACAGATTTGAAAGCACAGGCGGACGCACTGTTTACTGAGCTTGGCATGAACCTGACCACGGCGTTTAACATCTTTGTACGCCAGTCGCTTCGTGAAGGTGGCATTCCTTTTGAAATAAAGGTAGAACAGCCAAATAAAGAAACAGTTGCTGCTATGCTGGAAGCGGAAAGGATTGCAAAAGCTCCGTCTGTAAAAGGCTACAATGACCTTGACGAGTTGTTTGCCGACTTGAAAAGATGAAAAAACCAAATAAACACTCAGCCGCCGTATGGGTTACGCCATACGGCGTTTTTGTATATGTAGAGCCCCACCTCTTACTTGGGGTTCTTTTTTCGTGGAAGAAAAGTGTTCTGTTGAATTTGAGCAGAAGTTGATAATACTTCCTTCTATTCGAAAGAGAAAATAAGTTGATAATGCTGAGCGATGAAGATAATATTTCGAAAAAGCATACAGATTTATACGAAATCGCTATGGATATAATGTCGGAGAAAGAACGAGAGAACTTTGCAGCTTTAGCAGAGCGTTTATCCGAAGAATTGAAAAGGAAACGAATTGAAAGAGAGAAGAAGTGAAGGTTGAAAGGAAGAAGAAGTGAAAGCTATTAGCATTATCGGTGCGAAAACTCATAATCTGCATAATATCTCTGTTTCAATTCCGAAGCATAAATTGGTCGGGATTGCTAGGAGCTCCAATTACAGATGCCACCTTTATAATGGATGAACCATCGAGCGGTTTACACCCTGAGGATATCGATTTGCTACAAAGATCTTTGAAGAGGTTGCGAGATACCGGAAACAATATCATCGTAGTGGAGCACAATGCTCAAATCCTCTCCCAATGTGACCATCTAATTGAACTTGAACCGGGAGCTGGAGTAAATGGCGGAAAAATTCTCTTCGAAGGAAAGCCGGAGATGTTATTGCGAAAAAACACTCCCACAGCAGAATCCATAAAATCCGGAATCAAATTAAAAAATAGTAAAGCTGATTTTAAAGGGAAACTCAATGTCACAGAGGGAAAAACGAATAACCTTAAAGATATATCCGTTAGCTTCCCAACTAAGGCACTGACAGTAATTTCAGGAGTGGCAGGCTCGGGGAAAAGTTCTCTTGCTATAGAACTCAAAAAGCAGAATCCGGAAGTTACGATAATTGATCAAGTTCCACTTGCAGGCAACTCACGAGCATCTATTTTGACGACACTCAAACTAGTTGATCCTATAAGGAAAAAGTTTGCAAAGATTTCCGGTCTTGATCAGAGCTGGTTCAGCTCAAATGGGAAGGGTGCCTGTCCCATGTGTGGTGGCAAGGGTGTCATTCGCCTTGATATGGCCTTTATGGAAGACGTGGAGATGGTTTGCGAACAGTGTGGAGGGGAGAAGTTTAACGACACTGCTCTCAGCTTTAAACTGCAATACAAAAATAAAGAATTTTCAATTGGCGATGTACTCAAAGCAAACCTAGAGGATGTGAAAGAAATTTTTACCGATGAGGATAGCGTATACAGAGTTTTGTGTTTGCTTCAAGATGTTGGTCTTGGATATTTGAAACTTGGGCAGACTTTGGACACACTGTCAGGAGGAGAGTTACAGCGAATTAAACTTGTGAGCTTTTTGAAAAATTATCAACAAAACAGCCATGAGGTCTTGATTTTGGACGAGGTTACGACAGGTTTGCATCCTCATAATGTGGATGAACTCATATTGTTTTTCCAAAAGCTTATATTCCAAGGTCTTACCTTGATAATAATTAATCACAACCTGAACCTCATTGCAAATGCCGACTACAGTATTGATATGGGTCTCGGAGCCGGTAAAGATGGTGGGAAGATTATTTTTACGGGAACTCCTTATGAACTGGCCAATTGCAGTCATTCGAAGACAGGGAAATGGCTGAGGATTATGATGAATAATAATAGAAAAGCTGATTTTTGAGGGAAGCTCAAGCTCACGAATGGAAAATCGAAGTCCTTTTTTATATGTAAAACTCTGTCTTTACTCTTGGACAGGCGTTTACTGTTAATTTAACAGTTTAAACTAGGAAATGCAGTTTAAATTAGCAAGTTGTATTCTTGAAACATCTTTATAAATCGATTATAATAATTTTACGAAATAAAGGTTAATGCTGCGGTAGATAAAATATAATTTCTGAATAGATTTTGCTTGGAGGGAACCTTATGAACAAGCTTACCGTTCTGTGTTGTGTCATAAGCTTTATCGTTATGTTTTTTATATATGATAGTAATAAAGAAAACCAATACGGACAAGATTTTATATATATCTATGAAAAAATCCTTTCCGAATACCCTTTTTTAAATCATGAGGAAGAAGAAAGAATTAAAGATAGTAAAAAACTCTATCTTGAACAAAGCAATAAATGTCAGAGCGATATTGAATTTGTTAAACTGGCAAATGAATTTCTATCCCAGTTAAATTCTATACATACTGTTGTACATAGTAGGGAGGACAGCTATGCAATATATAATACTTACAAAAAAGCAGTTGACAACAATCCGGAGTATACAAAAGCTTTCAAATCTTTTTTTAGAGAGTTTGAAAAAAAAGATGTTCTAGCTAAATACAAGAATGTAGGCAAGAGTAACAATGAATCTTTTTACAATTTTTATTCAAGTGATAATAATTTTATTTATTATCCGATAATAAATAACAAGATAGCTTATTTTCGCATAAATAATTTTTTCTATTCTAACATAGAGTCGGATTTTAATAAAATCCAAGAATCCTTAAATGAAACAAAAAACTACAAGATAATTGTGATTGATTTAAGAAATAACTGTGGTGGAGATACTCGCTATTTTACAGAGATGTTTCTTCCATTGCTTATAAAGGATAATTACGAAATGCAATATTATTCTTTAAGGAGAAGAAAGCCTAAAGGAAAAATCGAAGAAGTTCGAAGGAATGATGAATTGTCGAATTTAATAAAGAAAAGATTTGATGGAAGTTTCGAATATATATTGAATAAGAATAAATACTACACTGAAGAAAGCATAAGAGTTACAAAGAGTGAAAACTCAATTGAATATAATGGCGAACTTTATTTACTCGTTGATGGATACACAGCTAGTAGTGCTGCGTATTTTGCAGCTTTTGTAAAAGATAGAAAACTAGGAACGATTGTAGGGGAATGTACGGCGCCGGAAAGTATAGGTAGTGATTCAAAGCTTCACATTTTACCAAACACGAAACTTCTATTTAGAATAAATGATGAACTGATTATCAGCAGAAATTTGTCATTTAAAAAGAATGGTATGGCTACGAATGGATGCGTTTCTCCGGACATAGAGGTAAAAAGCAATTATGATAAAAATGAAAGAAACAATCAATTATTATCTGATCCATGTA
>JASBYX010000053.1 GCA_029983755.1 Anaerovoracaceae bacterium | reverse complement strand
CTTCCCCATATTGAAAATCAATATTTAAAAGAAATTTGGCGGAGAGTCAGGGATTCGAACCCTGGGCCCTGTTAAGGGCACGGCATTTCGAGTGCCGCACGATCGACCACTCTGACAACTCTCCGCAATGGGATAATTATAACATAGAAAGCTATAATTACCCAATAATTATTTCAATTCTTCAGTTTCGTTGTTTTTTTTTAGCTTTGTTTTTCTTCAGTTTCGTTGTTTTTGTTCAGCCTAATTGTTTTTCTTTAGCTTCGTTGTTTTTATTCAGCTTAATTGTTTTTCTTCAGTTTCGTTGTTTTTGTTCAGCCTAATTGTTTTTCTTTAGCTTCGTTGTTTTTATTCAGCTTAATTGTTTTTCTTCGCCTTAAATTTTTTCAGCGTCTAAGTCTAATGCTACCTATCAAAATACTCAAAGACTTCATCGCAGATATCCACCCAAGTCATTCCGTATTTTCTCAGGAGTTCCTCAGGCTTTCCGGATTCACCGAATGTATCTCTCTGGCCTATAAACCTCATCTGGGTTGGAGCACACCTAGCGAGAACCTCTGCTATAGCAGACCCTAAACCGCCGATAACTGAGTGTTCCTCACAGGAGACGATTAGCTTCGTTTCCATTGCAGCATCCACAATTGCATCCTCGTCTAAAGGCTTAATAGTATGCATATCTATTACACGGGTACTTATGCCCCTCTTTTCTAGCATTTCAGCGGCTTTAAGTGCTTCTGCAACCATGATACCTGTAGCGATGAGAGTTACATCGCTCCCGGGTCTAAGCATAACGGACTTCCCTATTTCGAATTCCACAATTGGGCTGAACTCCCCATCTTCCATCTCTTTAGCAAGATTAAAAGGAGTACCTTCTCTATCTGCACCTGCCCCATCATAACCAGTGTCACCATCATTAGCACCGGCCTTGCCGGCCTCATCGGCACTGTGATCTGTGCCGTATTCCTCATACAAAACAGGTATACCGGACCTTCCCAATCTCACGTAAACAGGTCCTTCGTACTTTATGGCCTCCCTCATAAGAGCCTTGGTGCTTGTTGCATCAGAAGGACAGATAACGGTCATATCCGGAATGACTCTCATCAGAGCGAGATCCTCAAAAGTCTGATGGGATGCCCCGTCCTCACCAACAGTTATACCTGAATGTGTCGCACAGACTTTCACATTAAGCTCAGGATATGCTATGGAGTTTCTGATTATCTCATATGCCCTTCCCGTTGCAAACATTGCAAATGTTGAAGCACATACAACCTTTCCCGTGTGGGCTATGCCTGCAGCTGTTCCGTACAGATTCTGCTCAGCGATACCTATATTGAAAAACCTGTCAGGAAACTCTTTTGCAAAATTTTTCGTCTGTGTCGAGGCGGATAGGTCTGCATCCATAACCACAAGATTTTCATTTTCGGAGCCAACCTCAACCAAAACCTCGCCGTACGCCTGACGAGTGGCTATTTTGTTGCTTTCAGAAATATCGTCTTTAATCTTGAACAATGCCATTACCATTCACCTCCCAATTCCTTGATCGCTTCCTTAGCCTGCTCCTCATTTGGAGCTTTGCCGTGCCAGCCGGCCTGATCGCACATGAATGAAACTCCCTGGCCCTTATGTGTCTTCGCAACTATCATCGTAGGCTTGCCTTTAAATTCCCTGGCTTTATCCAAAGCATCGAAAATCTCTCCAAAGTCGTGTCCGTTGATCATCATCACATTCCATCCGAAAGCCTTGAACTTTTCATCGATCGGCCTAACAGTCATAACATCATCGTTGGCTCCGTCGATCTGAAGTCCGTTCCAATCCACAAAGGCACACATATTGTCGAGCTTGTAGTGAGCAGCACACATGGCCGCCTCCCAAACAAGACCCTCCTGAAGCTCTCCATCTCCTAAAATTGTGTAGACTCTCTGGCCCAAACCTTTAAGGCGAGCACCAAGCGCCATACCCACGGCAGCAGAGAACCCCTGCCCCAAGGAACCGGTTGAATGCTCCAAAACAGGCAGCTTATATGAGCTTGGATGACCCTGAAAGTGGCTTCCAAGCTTTCGCAATGTATAAATATCCTCAACTGGGTAATACCCCCTTACCCCCATGGCTGCATAAAGCCCCGGTGCCCCATGGCCTTTGGACAGGACGAACATATCTCTGTCCTCCTTGTGAGGATTTTCCGGGTCAATATTCATTTCCTTAAAAAACAGCGCTGTCAAAATATCCGTGCAGGATAGAGATCCACCCGGATGCCCTGATTTTGCATGATATACCGCCTTGATTACATGCTGCCTTATTTGACGAGCAATGTTCTCATACTTTTGATAATCCATTCTCTCCTCCAAAACTTCTTTCCGCAACTGATACCACAACTGGCCGCTAATCAGCAACAAGCCAATCAATCAGCCGTCACAAAAACCTTCTCGCTTCCTTGATCGCCAACTATTTTCGCAGTGATTTGAGAGCCTGAGCTGTTTTGTCCATGATATCCCTTGCGAGCATACCGTAGATCCCAAGCTCCTCCTCTGCCCTGTCTCCTGCAAGCCCGTGCACGTACACACCACAAACTGCCGCATCCACAGGGTCTAGGCCCTGAGCAGCAAATGAGGAAATTATTCCTGTGAGCACGTCCCCTGAGCCGGCTGTTGCCATCCCTATATTTCCGGTAGTGTTCACAAAATAGTCACCTCCGTTATACACAATGGTTCCCGCACCTTTCATGACTATCGTAGCACCATATTTCTCGTGAAGCTGTTTGGCCAAACCTCGCCTTGAAACATCGTGTCCAAATCTTCTGCTATCTTTTACTTTATCACTTACGTCAATACCCTTAAGTCTTTGACCTTCTCTGAAGTGAGGCGTCAGTATAGTTCCCCATCCCCTTGTGACCCTTTGCTTTATCTTAGCCTGCAGCTCTTCGTTTGCAGATATAGCATTGAGTCCATCAGCATCGATGATGAGGGTTTTCTTGAAATTATCACATAGGAACCCCAGCTTCTCAATTGTCTTGTCCCCTCTACCCATTCCGGGTCCAAAGCCCACAGAATCATATCGATCTATAAACTGTTCCACCTTATCCCATGTGGTATATACGACTTCAGGAACCCAGCTCTGCACAGCAACATGAAGGCTTGGATCCGTTGATAAATATACCATACCTGCACCTGATCTCATAGCTCCTCCGGATGCAAAGATCGCAGAGCCGAACATAGCTTCTGAACCTGCTATTATAAGTGTCTTTCCTACTTCAGCCTTGCTGTAATGTTCTGGGTGTATGGGTAGCTTTTCCATTACAAAATTCTTTTCAATATTCATAGTATTCTCCCTAAATTAAACTATTTGCATAATTTCTATATATTATTAATACTCATATTAAATTCTCTTTTTCAGGTCCTAAACCCAATCCAAGAGCAAAACTTCAATCCAGGGCCTAAACCCCAAGAAAAATCGCCGCCATCGTGAAGTACGTCATGCACGTTACCGTATCTGAAATTGACGAAATCGCTGGATTTGCAATGAGAGCCGGGTCTATTTTGCAAAGTTTTGCAATAAGCGGAATCATTGAACCGAGAACCTTGGCAAATACAACTATGGCAAGCATTGACGCACACACTGTAACAGCAATGGTAAAAGGCTCCCCTTCAAGAACCCATATCCTGAAAAAGTTGAGCACGCTCAGCACCAAACCGATGATAAATCCAACCCGAAACTCCTTGCTCAATACACGAACTACATCCTTAGTTGAAATCTCACCTGTAGCAATGCCACGAATCACTAGGGTCGCCGCCTGAGAACCTGTATTCCCTGCTGTTCCCATAAGCATAGGCATGTATACAACAAGACTTGACTGGTCAGAAATGAGCACCTCGTACTTAGCGATGACCGAACCTGTAACTACGTACGAAACCATTAGGATCACTAGCCAGGGCAGTCGGTTGAGTACATGCTTAACAACTGGAATATCAAGGTATTCCCTCTCAACCGTATCAAAGTCCAAGACACCGTTCATCCTCTCAAAGTCCTCTGTGGTTTCTTCCTCTATTACGTCCAAAATATCGTCTACTGTAACTATACCCACAAGACGATGTTCGTTATCCACAATCGGCAGAGCCAAAAAACCGTATTTCACAAAGTCTGCTGCCACCACTTCCTGATCCTCATACACGCTCTCGTACACATATTCCGTCCTCATAAGATCCTTAATCATGGCATTATCATCGCTTACAACAAGTGTGGACAGAGAAACAATTCCTATGAGCTTCCTCCCTGCATCCTTAACATAGCAGGTATAAATTGTCTCTGCATCCATTCCAACATCCTTCACATGCTGCATAGCCCTTGCCACAGTCCACTCCTTCTGAAGACTTATGTAATCAGGTGTCATAAGGCTTCCCGCGCTGGTGTCAGGATAATTGAGGAAAGTGTTAATCATCTTCCTCTCATTCTTCGGCGTCTTTTCGAGGATCTTGTCAACTACATTTGCAGGCAACTCCTCCAAGATGTCAATCTTATCGTCAAAGTCCATCTCCTGAATTATATATTCAAGCTCCTTATCCGTAATTATATTTACGATTTTTATCTGGTCGTCGCTTGACAGTTCAGAAAATACGTCAACGCTGATATCTTTGGGGAGGAGACGGAACAAAATAACAGCTTTCTCCCCTTCTTCCTGCTCAATTTCGTCCAAAATATCCGCAATGTCCGGGGCATTCAGCTTCAGAATCTCATCCCTTGCTTTAAAGTACTTTTTGTCATTTAGGAGGCTCAGAATCCTTTCCATAGATTCTTCCCTTATTTCTTCAAAATCATATGAATTACTGTAGTTCAATCAGCAAGCCTCCTCTCTTTTGTGTCTGTTATTAATTATACAATTTTTTACAATGGTTTACAATACAAGGCGGGCAATGCACAGGAAAATAAACATATTTTGGTGAAAATTTCTCTCTCCATTGAAAACACTTGATAATATTAGGGGAATCAGATTTTTTTTCGGAGGAGCATGTGTTAAAAAATTGGTTATTTTGTTGACAAAAAAATCTAGAGTGTTATAT
>JASBYX010000052.1 GCA_029983755.1 Anaerovoracaceae bacterium | reverse complement strand
ACTGCTTCTCTGATTTACAGCTCATACAATCCGTTCCTGTATTTCAGATTTTAAGGGGAAGATAGATGAAAAAATCCTACAAAACCAAAACACATAATCTGAATAGCAATAAGGTTCTATCACTTGCTTTCCTTGTGATAGTATTTGGCATATCAATTTTGTCCTTCATTCTTCCGGATCAAAAGTTTTCAGAGGAAGAAAACCGAGTTATGACCCAAAGGCCCGACTTTTCGAAGGAAACCTATCTAGAAGGGAGATTCCAGAGCAAAATAGAGTCCTACGCAAACGACCAATTCCCAATGAGAAACTCCCTCATCAAATGGAAAACCGCCTCGGATCTCACCTTGGACATCATGGAATCAAACGGAGTGATAAAGTCAAAAGATGGATATCTCATCGAAAGAATTTCTCTCCCTTCAAAGGCTCAAGTTGACGCTGACATAGCTTCAATCAAAACATTCAAAGATAAGTTCCCTGACAGAAATTTTTATTTTCTTCTGGCGCCAACATCAGGAAATATAATGAAGAACAAACTCCCTTCCTCAGTAAAGCTTGATGATCAAAACAAATACATGACTGAGTTTTTCACTGGACTTGAGGGAATTGGAGTAAGTCCTATAGATGCCAGACAATCTCTAATTAAAAATGTGGACAAACAGCAGCTCTACTACAGAACTGACCATCACTGGACCACTTCTGCAGCATACCTAGCTTACTTGGATGCCCACAAAACCATGGGACTAACAAGCGATGTGGCTTACAAGAAACTATCCGTTCACAGAAACTTCCGTGGTACGCTGGCCTCAAAAAGTGGTTTCACCAATGGAAAAAACGATGAGCTCCAGATATACTGGCCAAAGAAGAATTCCGACTACAAGGATTCAGTTATAAACTTTGTGGACACAAAAAAAACCACCAACTCCTTCTATGCATTTGACAACCTTCAAAAGAAGGATGCCTACACGATTTTTGGTGGCTGGAACCATCCTTACTATACAATCACCACACCAACTGAATCTAATCGACACCTGCTTCTGGTGAAGGATTCCTACGCAAACTGCATGATCCCCTTCTTGACCCAAGACTTCAGGGAAATCGTAGTTGTGGACCCACGCTACTATTTTGGGGATATCAACAAAATAATGGCGGACGAAGGTATCACGGATGTCTTGTTCCTGTACAATGCTTTAACCTTCGCCGCTGATGACTCCCTAAACCTCATGCTGGATGAGTAGTCCTGATAGCTGATGAGGATTCCTCATGGCCGTTGGAAAATCCGGATAAATGATGTGGATTCCTCATGGTCGTTGGAATGTCCGGGATTGTTACATATATTATTCGACTAAATCGTAGAACTTAGCCTCCACAGACTTTGCAAGGTCTCCGGGGGCTATTTCTATCTGATGGCCAATCTTTCCGGCAGACACGATAATGGTGTCTTCATTTAAGGCAGCCTCATGTATAAATGTGGGATATTTTCGCTTCATGCCTACAGGAGAACAGCCTCCCCTCACGTAGCCTGTAGTCTTAGTAATCTCCTTTACATCAAGCATTTCAAGGTGCTTGATGTTAGCCGCTTTAGCCGCCTTTTTCAGACTCAAATGATCCCCCACAGGAATCACGAAAACCCTGGGTAAACCGTCCATCCCCTTTGTTACTAATGTTTTGTATACTTGATGAACCGGCTTTCCGATTAGACCCGCAACAGTCACTCCATCAACTGCATCCTTTCCGTGGGGATACTCGTGTTGAATTATGTTTATCCCCTGTTCTTCCAAAATCCTTACAGCTATTGTCTTGAAATTCTTTTTGCTCATATTTGTTCTTATAAAAATAAACTATAAATTGACTATTTATCTCTCCGGAATCTACAGAACCAAAACTCCTATAACTATGGCAAGAGCTATGCCGGTTATACCGATGATGATGGAAACAGGTATGTATAAATGCTTTGTGATAGGCTTACCAACATAGTTCATCTTTGGCTGGTCCGGGTTATAGTGAACATCCAACGTGCTACCGATTGGCCAAAGCTTTTCTGCCAAAGCCTTAGCCGGAAGGAAACTCCCGCTTTTAATATGTAGATACCCTTCCTCGTCCTCATACATATCCGGTTCTACAGCATTTGGCAAGCCTGTTATGGAGGAAGATTTGATACCTTGGAATTTCTTCCTGGATACAAAGGTTTCTCCATTTACGCTGTACTCAACCATCGGGGAAATAACCCTCTCGTTAAGGTATTTGTACTTTATAACTTTTCCCTGAGTCTGCCCTGTACAACTCCTTATCTTCCTCTTTAAATGTAGTTTAAATAAAATTCCGGAAATTATCATTCCCGCACTCGTCACGGCTAGCAGTATTACCGGAATTAATAATAAAGTTGATTTATCCATTTCTATTCTCGCTTACTCCTTTTTGTATTTTCCCATGTGATTTTCCTAAGAAAGCTTATATGATTATTTTACTATTTCCCCTTTCCTGTGACAAGAAAATTCTTCTTATAAGGACGTACACTTGATATATTTGCATAATTTGCAAACATCGTTATGTATAACATCTGTATTTTAAATCATTATTTATAAAATTTTTCGAATATAAAACATACCCCCCCATCAGGTTTAATTTATTTCTTTTTTGTGCTAAAATAAACCCCTGTAAACAACTAATGAGCTTAAATGTATTACTTTAAAATAAAATTATTATAATTAAGGAGGAGAAATTATGAAACCGAAACCTAGTCAATTACGAAGAAAAACACTGGCGATAATACTATCTTTAGTTTATATTGCCAGTGGATTTTTATTACCATCCCCTACTACATCATTTGCAGAGGGCGATAGAGATCTTACTTTAAGTTTCGACTTAAGTAGAAACGGCAATTCTATTTGGGATAGTGCATTCACTGCATATAATTCTCATTATAGGGATGTCGATCCTCATCCGGATATGTTCGATGAAGATCGAATGCTAAAATCTTTCGCAGTTAATTTTAATTTGCACTTAGGAAATGGATCTAAGACTATTACTAAGGAATGGCGTTACAACCAAGACATTTTCAACTTTGAAAATAATCCAATGACCTTCGAAAACATTCCAATAAATAGTAAAAATGTAGAAATCCAATACTACAAAGCCGATTCCGGAGATTATGTTGAGCCACATCTCTTGAATTACGATCTGTATGTAAAAGAAGAAAACGGGAAAACAATTATAAGCCTGCCAAGTATTCGCCCGTTGAACGGGGATCCGAATGCAGCAGATAAAATCTTGAAAGTTACCAATTTGAAAGTTAACGGTGCAGAACCTGTAACTCCTGGATACAATTCAAAAATTTATCTGGATGGTGACAAAGGGTCTGATGATAATGACGGTACTTCCCCAAGCAAAGCTCTCAAAACATTTGCGAAAGCAAAAGAGATTGCTACAAACAATCAGGTAATCAACCAAATTGTTGTCATAGGTACTACTGATATAGAGGGTGATATATCTTTGTCAGGTACGAATGCAATTATAATGAGAGGAGAAGAATTTTCCGGTTACCTCCTCAGCGTTCCTTCGGGTAAGGTCGCTACCATATCCAATATTAGAATTGATGGAAATGGATCTTCCCTTCCAGGGAAAAAATCTCTAATTTATGCAAACAAAGGAGCTACGCTAAACATCAACGATGGATCTGTAATCACAAACAACAAGATTCAAAACGTTGGCAATAATCAAACATACGGTGGTGGCATATATTCATATAATGCTACAATTAATATGTCAGGCGGCATTATAAGTGAAAACCAGGCTAATTATGGTGGAGGCATATACTTAACGTCAGGATCAAACATGAATATGTCCGGAGGAACCATCACAAAAAATAATGCAAACAGGCTTTACGATACAAATGTAGGCCAATACTATGCTGCCGGCGGTGGTGTACTCATATATGATGGAAGCTCTTTATCCTTTACTTCCGACAACGCCATATTTAAAGAAAATTCATCTGACGAAGTTGGTGGAGGTATAAGCGTTGGTGGTAATGATTGGAGCAGGAGTAATACTCTCAACATGAACGGAGGACAGATTATCAACAATAAAGCAGGTGCCTCCGGTGGTGGAATCTTTGTTCAAGCTGAAATCAAGGGCAAAGTTAACAAGGCTATAGTTAAAGCAGGCAAAATTCAGTACAACAAAATGATGGGAACAGGCGTAACTAACATGTCTTTTGGTGGCGGTGGAATCTATGTTAACGGAATGCCTGAATCATACTATGATATCAACTGGACAAACGGAGTTTTGGAACTCACCAATGCTATTATTACCAATAATTCCGCGTCCATTACAGGCGCAGGATATGCAGCATGTCCGGTGTCAAAAACGACAATAAATGTGAACGACGGAGTGGCAATATATAGTAATAATCTATACAAGCACCCTAACTACGGTGATAAGAGAGATGTATACTTATTAAGCAGTGATGCATATGGACACCACTCCGGTAATGCAGAATACAAACTATCAAAAACAATGCTAGGTGGTGTTCCATATAATTGGTTGAAGGATAATAATACTCCCCTACCTGAGAAAATGCTTAGTGGAACTCTAAGATCAAATAGCGACCTATCTTTGCACACAACAAGCACTGGAAGTGAATTTACTAAATCATTAGCAAAAGTTATAATATCTAACAATTGGTCAGCAACCAGAGGCGGAGGTATAGGTTCTAATGGTACTGTAATCATGGGATCATCAGACGAACATGTTGATATACCAGTTAAAAAGATTTGGAAAGATCATGAAAATAAGCATGGCACTCGTCCTAACAAAATAACTGTATCATTGTATGCAGCGCATGACGGAGAATGGAAATATACAGGCCTAACAGCTACTTTAGATCCTTCAAATAATTGGAGTACTACCTTTACTAATCTGCCAAAATATAACAATGGTAAAGAAATTTATTATTCAGCTAGTGAAGTTAAGGTTGATGGTTATGACAGCAAGCTTACGGGTTCTGCTAAAGACGGCTTTACTTTAACTAATACCTTGAAGCCTTCTGTTACTAAGATTAGTGTTAATAAGGCATGGGTTGACTTTGATAATAAGCTTAAGAGCCGCCCTGCTTCAATCACTGTTAAACTAATTGCTGACGGCAAGGAAACTGATAAGAGCCTAACTCTTTCTGCTGACAACAAGTGGACTGGTTCATTTGAAAATCTTCCTA
>JASBYX010000051.1 GCA_029983755.1 Anaerovoracaceae bacterium | reverse complement strand
AAGCTAACACAAAGCTTCAAGCCGGTTGCAGGCCTAAAGGAAGAAACAAAGCCTGATCCTGGGAAGAAACCTGACAAGGATGATAGCGGTAAGACAGACAACGGAAAACAAGAACCCGGCAAAGATGATTCAAATAAAGGTAATATCAAGCCGGGAAACGACGGTAAATCCGGAAACGCCGGTAAAACTACCAACGAGCCTAACAACAAACCTGGTTCTAAGCCTACAAAGACTAACACAGGTAATAACGCTAAGACGGGAGATAATGCTATGACGGTTGGATATGGAATGATGGCAGTTATACTCGCCGGAGCAACCTATTTTGTTGTTAGAAAGCGAAAGAACCTGTAAATGCATAATTTGAATAATCAGAAAAAAATGCATAAATTTTAATACAAAACTTTCCTATAACCCCTTGACAGTTACCATGCCAGGGGGTTATAATTTTCTTGTAACACAGATGAATATTTCGTTTGCTTTCTGGAGATTAGGACCAGAGTTAGAGGGGAAACAGGTTAGAATCCTGTGCGGTCCCGCCACTGTAAGCCGGTTGCCTTATGGCGACTAGCGAGCCAGGCTACCTCGGCAAATTTGACTGGAGCGATGGACTCAATTGATATTACTCTTTTTGAATTTTGAGGTTGCGCTTCAGGCGTGACCTTTTTTAGTTGCTTGGGGGATTGCTTTGGGAAAGCTCCCCGGCTTAGGTGGACTCAATGGAGAAGATCTTTGGGAAGCTGACAAATTTAAAGCATCTGGTGACAATCATACATAATCATTTTCGAGGAATTATCTAATAGTTCAGTTTCTTTAATCTTCTTTTCTGGGGGCCGCCTTTTTGGGTGGCCTTCAACTTTTTTTGAAATTGACAATTCCCTGTTGCATATGTCACAATTAGGGGTATATAACATAAGAATCAGAGGGCAACTGTTTTGCGGGTGGCTGTTGGTTCGTTTAAAGTATTCAAGGAGAATGTGTATATGCAGAAAGATTATGCAAATAAAAAGGAAATTGCGGCTAGACTTTACAAAATAGAGTCGCACCCTCTCAACACTTTCATCAAGGAAAACAAGGAAATGGCAAAGGCCATAGAGGCTGCGGAGAAGGAGATTTCAGACATCTCAATGGAGACTTCAGATGAGAGCTCAAAAGGGTCGAGGGTTGCTTCGGGGCTTTCCGCAGAGGCGGTTCAAAGGCTTAGACAGATTTCTGTACACTATGCAAAGAAGGGAGATTTGATTTATCCCCTGCTTAAGGTAAAGTACGATATTGCAGGACCGTCGGATTTGATGTGGACAGACGATGATGAAATCAGGGACACGTTTTCTAAAGTTTGGAATGAGCTTGCTAATGGCAGTTTGAACGAGGGCTTGACCGAGAAGAGGTTGGAACAATATGAGGATGCCTTGAAAGAAGCAAAGCTCATGATAATGAAAGAAGAAAATATTTTGTTCCCAATATGTGCGGTGAATTTTTCAGATGAGGAGTGGTACCGGATTTATCAGGACTCCAAAGACTATGACAAGTGTTTTGGGGTGGATATGGGGACCTGGCAGGAGGCTGAGGATTGGCTTTCCGAACACGGCAACGGAGAGAGCTTTTTAAAAAACATCGGTACGTATGATTCAGGTGATAATGTAGTTTCTGATTTGAATTTAGGTGGTAACGACGACTTAAATGATTCAAATGTTCTCAAACCTTTAAAATCTGCATCGAATGAGGAAATCCACATGCCGGGGGGACATATGAGTGTGAAGCAGATAACGGAGATGCTGAATACGATTCCTCTGGAGCTGACCTTTGTGGACCATGATAACATCAACCGCTACTTCAATGAGGGGCCGAAGATATTTAAGCGCCCACAGATGGCCATCGACAGAGATGTTTTTTCCTGTCATCCTCCTAAAATTGAGGCAATGGTCAGGGGAATAATAGAAGACTTTCGAAACCATAAGCGAGACTCAGTTCCCGTTTGGATGGAGAAGGGCGGAGTTCTTTACTTGGTAACTTACTATGCGGTAAGGGATAAAGACGGCGAGTATATGGGGGTCGTGGAAACTATTCAGAACATGGAGTTTGCGAAGGAATATTTTTACAAAAATTTTAAACGTGAACAGGATTCGAAATAGGTATGTACATGAAGAAACAATCATTTTGAAAAATCGGGAGGTAAAGAAATGGCTAAGGAATATGTAAAGAAAGAAACTTTGGTTGGAGAGATCGTGAATAATTATCCGGAAACGGTGGACGTGTTGATGGCAAACGGCATGCATTGTCTGGGCTGTCCGGCTTCTCAGGCTGAATCCCTTGAGGATGCGTGCATGGTTCATGGAATCGATCCAAAAGGTGTTGTCGATGCGGTAAATGCAAAGATCGACGAGACCAGGAAGTAGGCGACAAATGAGCAGTTTTTTGGGGCCTATACATCACTGGCTTTATGAGAAAATTAAACTTCAAGAGGAGCTGACTCGAGATATTGCAAAGGTTGCTGCACAAAATAATTGGCTGCCAAGGGGTGAGCACTTCGCTGATTCTTTCACAAGATTACTTCCACCTCTTGAGGAGGCTATTGACGAGTCGAATATTCATGGATGGCTTCAGGATAGGATTTATGATGCTGAAAAGCGATACGGGCAGCTG
Source organism: Anaerovoracaceae bacterium (assembly GCA_029983755.1). Lineage (GTDB taxonomy): Bacteria > Bacillota > Clostridia > Peptostreptococcales > Anaerovoracaceae > S5-A14a. Next base: position 3,160 of record JASBYX010000051.1, on the reverse strand, counting down.
ATTGCAGAAATTCTCAAAGGCGACAAAGGAAGCTCTATGGGGAGCAAAGACTCTGACAATGAATCTCCAAAAGCGGGAGCATCATCAGCAGAAGCATCGTCAACAGAAGCATCGTCAGCGGGAGCATCATCAGCAGGAGCATCGTCAGCGGGAGCATCATCAACTGAAGGATTTTATTCGGAGAGAATGGCGGAGCTGGAGAAGGTGGCGCGAGCCTTTGGAGAAAGACATGCCATGGCACCGTATACTACCCCGGAAGAAGCATATCGCACGGTGGAAAACTATTTTGTTAGCGGAATGCCATGCGACAGAGTAAATCAGGTTGTGGAGAAGACGGAAGATGTGTTATCATGGAAGGAGACCGTGGACATCCACCAAGGATACCGAGAGGGATTCGGTGGCGGAACGGAGACCTACTACCTGCTCAAGGGAGAGGTGATTTCCGGGATGCTTAACGGGACAAGACTAGAATTTAGGAGCGAACCATGGGGGCAATCTTCTCAGCAATCGGAAGCGTTTTACCACTTTTCTTACTCATCGGAGTAGGATATTTTGTTTATGATAGGAAATGGGTGGGGCCGGAGTTTTCGGAGGATATTTCCAAAATTATTTTGAAAATTTCTCTGCCGGCGGCTACATTTGTTTCAGTTTTGAAATACCTGGACCTCAGTGCCATGGATGAAATCTGGCGGGGTGCCGGGTATTTTTTGGTGTCGCTGGTTCTGGGATATGGGGTTGCAATCGCAATTGCCTATGGGATGAAGCTCGGGAAGAGCAAAAGGGCGTTATTTGTAAACTCCATTGTGAATACGAATATGGTGTTCATCGGGATGCCCCTTCAAATTGCCGTGTTTGGGGAGGAAAGTTTTCGCCACTATCTGATAATTTATGTTCTGGGGACTTTTTCCATATGGTGTGTGGGGGCGATCTATATTTTCCTTGATGCACCTAGGAGTTCTGAGGATATAAATCCTAAGGATGGGGGAACCGTGAGCGGTTTTTCGTGGAAGAGACTTCTGCCTGCCCCTATGATAGGGTTTTTTGCGGGGGTTTTCGTTCTGGCAATCGGAATAAAGCTGCCGGCCTTCATCGGCTCAACTTTAGATTATCTTGCGGCCATGGTGTCACCGCTTTCGCTGATTTATATCGGGCTTATGCTGTGCAAGGTTGGAATCAAACATCTAAGGATTGGCTGGGATGTGGCCATGGTGATTATAGGAAGGTTTCTGATTTTGCCGGCGATAACGATTCTTCTGGTGCTTATAGGGCCGGCTATAATGGGTTCTTTAGATCCGGTGATGGAGGACACTCTAGTGCTTCAGGCCTTTGCCCCGACCCTAAGTGTGCTGCCGATATTGGCAAACGAATCCGGGACAGATGTGAAATATGCGACAACGGTTGTAACCTTGACGACTTTTCTATTCGCTTTGGTTATTCCGGTGGTGGTGCTTTTCATAAAGTAAGCTATTCCAAGCGGCCCTCTTCTCGCATCTGCTGAAGGTGGGCACTTTTTAATTTGGCGATACGATACACATCTCGAACAAGGCTTGGGATAAATACAACCATCAATATTAAGGTTATGCGCATAGATTCAGACACACCAAGCCCCTTCACAAAATCTGTTGCTATGAGCCCGGTAACTGCCATAACAATCCAGCACAGGAGAAAGGCCGTTAAGAACTTATTTTCGAATTTCAGAGACTTCATGTGCACCTGCTTGTACGCCGGGGTGATAACAAAAATATTCAAGGCGAAGGCAAATGCTGCGAAAACCAAGGCACTCACAAAAGACTGTGCTACCACAACGAGCACCCACACTCCAATGTACAATATCAAGTTCAAAAGAAATTCCCCAAACAGCAGTCTGTATCTTTCGTAAAGCAATTCTTCTTCAGGTATATCAACAAAATAGTTTCTCCCCATAGACACCTCCTTCGTTTTCTAGATGTATTGTACCCGAAAGATCGAGAATTAGCAAAGTTTTTATTTGCATATTTGATTTTTGGGGAGCAAAATAGTAAAATATATCCAGTAAATGCTCCCCAATGGAGGTGATGGTATGGCGGCAGCGTATAATGAAATACAGGAATTACTAAGGAGGCGTGCAGACCTTCATGCCAGATTAAATTTAATGCCCTACGATGGTTCCCCGGAGATCAAGGAACGGGGAGATGGTAGGTACTTGTATGTCAGAAAGAGAAAAGCTGGCAAGCAAACTTCCACTTATGTTGGAAAATACACTGAAGAGTTGTACAACCTTCTTCTCCGAAATTCCAGAGAAATTCGAGAAATAAGGAAGGAATTACGAAGTCTGGAAAAGAATCTGACAGCTGCGGGATATTCTGAATCAAACATTCCTGAAACCGTTCGAAAAAACATATCTTTTGCCAGAGCAAATATGAAGGTGAATATATATGACCAGGCAATACTTGAAGGTGTTGCAACTTCCTATCCCCAAACTGAAGAAATTATAGAAAATGGGGAAGTTTCCGGAATGACGGCAACGGATATTCAAAAAATACTTAATCTAAAGCACGCATGGGAGTTTATCTTGGACAAGGATGTGGCTACAAGCAAGTCAGACTATTACATGCTAAGTCATATTGCGAAACTCGTCAACGAAGGTTTCTTCTTCGATGGTGGACGGATTCGAGGTGTTCCCGTGACTATTGGGGGTTCATCATATATTCCTCCACTACCTATAGAAGCAGATGTTAAGGATAGAATTAAGGAGATCGTCGAACAGGGAGTGAGACTTAGCGATAGGAAAAAGGAGACTCTCAAAGATAACTTTGAAAACACCGTAGGAACTGAAAAGGACACACCTCAAAACGAAGAGAAAATTGAAGCAATTGACATCGCCATTGAGATTTGTCTATTTTGTATGAGAACACAGATCTTTCTTGACGGCAACAAAAGAGCTGCAGTTATTTTTGCAAATCACTATCTGATTTCCCAAGGCGGTGGCCTTTTGGTTATTCCGGAGAGCGAAGTCCCTGAGTTTAAGAGGTTACTAGTGCAGTTTTATGAAAGTAGCGATGCAAAGAAAATTTCTGTTTTTTTGAAAGAACGTTGCTGGAAAAGAGTTTAGATTTAGGGGTTTCCCCGTTATTTTCACAGATTTTTAAATGTTTTATCAAAAGTTTTTATTAAAATGGCT
>JASBYX010000050.1 GCA_029983755.1 Anaerovoracaceae bacterium | reverse complement strand
GGGTAACTGATGCTGAAATGAAGGCACTTGATGATGCAATCAAGGCAGCTAAGGAAGTTGAGAAAGAAGAGCTGACAAAGGATCAGCAGAAGAAGGTTGACGATGCAGTAGCAGCACTAAATGCAGCTAAGGAAAACTTCGAAGCAGCCAAGAAGGCCGGTACTAAGAAACCTACTCCTGCGGACAAGACAAAGCTTAACGACGCCATCACAGCAGCAGAGAAAGCTAAAGAAGGCGTTGAAGTAAGCAAAGATGGTACCGACAAAGACAAAGAAGTTAAGTGGGTAACAGATGCTGAAATGAGGGCACTTGATGATGCAATCAAGGCAGCTAAGGGTGTACAGAAAGAAGAGCTGACAAAGGATCAGCAGAAGAAGGTTGACGATGCAGTAGCAGCACTAAATGCAGCTAAGGAAAAATTCGAAGCAGCCAAGAAGGCCGGAACTAAGAAGCCAGTACCTGAAGAACCTAAGTATGCCGATCTGACCGAACTTAACAATGCAATCGAAAAGGCAAAGGCAACTGTTAAGGATGTTAAGACTAGCAAAGACGGTAAAGACATCGCAAAGGCCGACAAGTGGGTAACACCTGAGACTATGAAGGCACTTACAGATAAGACAGCAGAAGCTGAGAAACTTGCCAAGTCAAAACCAACAGAGGACAAGAAGGCCGATGTTGATAAGATGACAGCAGACCTCAACAAGCTAACAGAAAGCTTCAAGCCGGTTGCAGGTCTGAAGGAAGAAGTAAAGCCTGATCCTGGGAAGAAACCTGACAAGGACAACAAGGGCGATTCCGATAAGCCTGGCAATGAGAATAGTGGTAAGGTGGATAACGGAAAACAAGAACCCGGTATGTCCGATTCAGGCAAATCCGGAAACACTGGTAAAACTATCAACGAGCCTAACAACAAACCGGATACTAAGCCTGCAAAGACTAACACAGGGCACACAGCTAAGACCGGAGATGACGCTATGACGGTTGGATATGGAATGATAGCCGTTATACTAGCTGGAGCAACGTATTTTGTTGTTAGAAGGCGTAGAAATCTCTAGATAATTTGATATATCCATTAGGAGGTGGGGAAACCTGCCTCCTTTTTTATGGGGAATAAAATTATAAAAAATTCATTATATTTTGATGTGAATTTGATATAAAGGTATTGCATGTTGAATTAAGGTGTGATATGCTTAGCATGTAATAAATAATTAACAAGTGAATACGTAGGTTTGAATCCAGAGGAACGCACAGAAGAGAGACTAGCCGTGGAAAGCTAGATCGAGTGCACTGTCCCGGCGTATTAATCGCTAGGCCAACTGTATTGCTCGAGTTCTTGCCGTAACCATTGTATCTGCTGTAATGGTAGGTATGAGAAGGTGGCAAGGGCGAATGAGAGCATAGCCAGGAGACTTATTCGACGATGAAGATATGATTTATTTGGGACTGGTAGACTCGTTTGAGTGCGTTACTAGTCCCTTTTTATTTAGAAGGGAGAGAGCATAAAGGAGGTATGCCATGGATAGTCCACCTATTTAACTTAGCATGAGCATGCAAGTGCTCGAAAAAGATTAGTTATAGTTAAATATATTTTTAATGTTATCTCAAAGAAGGAGGAAACAAGATGAAAAAGAAGTTAACTAAAAAACCCCTTCTGCTATCGCTAGTACTAAGCGTTGTAATGATAGCATCTATGGGTCTTGCCGCTTTTGCAGAAAGTGGTGTTGTAAATCTATTGCCATATCCGAACGGACAGTTTAATAAGCTTGTAAAGTATGATAATGGCAAGATAAATACTGAAACAGTTTCCGTTCAAGGTGCAGATGAAAACTATAAGCCTTTCAATTTTTCGAACGCTGATGAAGCTATGGCAGTAAAGTTTACAGGAATGGACGGTGTTAAGGCTAGTGCTAAAAATACTGTAGAAAATCAGGATGGAGTTCTTACTGCAAATAACAAAGTAACTATACCCGGAGGTTTAGACTACGGTCCTGTAAGGGTACAGGCAAAGCTTCCTAATGCTAGCGGATGGACAGGAAGCATTGATCTAGGGCTTGTTCTGAATCCTAAGGGTCAAACTCAGGCTTCCGGTGCAACAGTGGAACTATACAAAGGCAAACCTAGCAAGTCTACAGAAATGGCGAAGTATAAGGTTGGATCAATTGGCCCAAAAGTTGTTAAGTCAGCTGTGAATTATCCTTCCGCACTTGATGCCCTTGTGAGCGTAGTTGAAAAAATAGACAAAGATGGTAAGGACTTTAATGTATACGCCAAAGGAATAAAGATTAAGGGTCAACCAATGTTAGTAAATGATTATCCTAATGATAAAGCTTGGTACTATGGTGTTTATGATTCTAACGGCAAAATTAAGGAAGTATCTAAGCATGTAGGAGCTGAAGTTATGAACTTCAGACCTGGGGATAGGATAGTGTTCATATACGGTGCATTCGGAGATCTGCCGGATCAGTTGGAAAAATAATGTTCTGTGTTAAGAAAAGGGTAGAGAAATGTTAAAACTTAAAAAAAGCATAAGCATATTTCTATCTTTAGTAGTAGTATTAATGGGAATGGGCGGATTAACTTCCGCTCATTCCTCTTATGCTGATACTTCTGATAAGGGATATGTTACAGTAACTATAGAGGATAGCCTACCTATACCGGAAGGGAGTGGCTACCCTGAACCTAAAGGAGTTATAGTAGATCATGTTAAAGTCCCTTTCTCCGAGGGAGACTCAATGGCAGATTGCATCCGCACTGCTTGCGATCTGGAAAGTAAGGAAATCGAAATAACCGGTGAAGGCCTTGAACAATATATAAGAACTATAGACGGACTCTCAGAAAAACAAAAAGGCCCACAAAGCGGTTGGTATATTACCTTTAACGGAACTTTCCTTAATATGGGTTCCGGTTTTTATCGTGCTGATCTTGCTGAACTGGAGGAGTGGCAGAATGAGCAACTGAAAACGAGTACTAAGTACAAGAAACAGAACATGGAAAAATATCATCTTAAGGATGGAGATGATATACACATGTACTATACCCAGAAGGATTTGGGGGGAGACTTAGGTGACAATGCTGGACCATCTGTAATTAAAAGTATAACTCCTTCTCAAGGAAGCTTGAGCCCTGAATTCAATTCTGATGTTAAAGAATACACCTTAGATATTGGCGAAACAGACACAGCTAACGTGGTTCTAAATCCTGTAGCTTTACACGGATTTAGCAGTATGGATAACATCAACGGTAAGTATCATACGAGGATAATAAAGGGGAATGAAGTTTATAGGCCTACAGACACCATTAGAGTTAAAGATGGAGATATCCTTAAAGTAAGATGTGGAGAATATGAGGAAGTAATAGATACTGAATCAACAGGGAACAGTGTAACAGAGTACACGGTTAAGGTTAAGGCGAATAAAACAGGCACGGAACCTGCTGAGGGACAGGAAGAGAATGTTGAATTGAGATTTTCAACCTTGTCGTTGGAGCCAGGTAAACATAAAATTGAAATTAAAGATGAAAATAATAAGATTGTAGAAACTACATCTTTAAAGATAGATTATTCTGAAGCAATAGAAGCAGATCCAAAGGTAATAGGATATTCGTACAGGCCGCTAAATGTGAAGCTACGCCCCGGTACATATTATTTGAAAACAGAAGAAAAATACACGGACAGCTCAAAGGAAGAAAAAACACAAACATTTAGAACAAAGATAAATGTGGCAAAGGGACACAATGACCCTATAATTCTATTTCTTATGGACTATTGTTCATATACTGAAGGTAAGCCCTCTGATAATAAATTAATAGTAAAAAATGAGAAAGGCGAATATCTACCTATAGATCGCTATAACAGATATTCTTACGATGAAGCATATGATATAGGGTTCAATTTCAATTATTATACATTCATATTACAGGCTAGAGATAACGCTAAATACTCCATAACAGAGATTAATAACGATAAAAATGCCAGACTTGACTACGAGACCTCTTTCTTCGCAGACGGGACATTTGAGGGTGTAAAGAATCAGATTACCGCTTCTAGTAGCAAAGCAAGTTTTCAAGACAAAGGGAATAAGTTGTACATTGAGCTTACAGGGGAAGATCTAAAAACATTTATAAGCCCTAGCATCGACACTGAGTGGACAAATATTGATTACCACTATGAAATTCGCTATCCTAAGGATTTAGAAAACTTCCAAGTTTTTTTAAAGAATACCAAAGCTTATGAAGAATTCGTTCCGCTGATTAACTATAAGGATAAATACCGAATAAAGGAGTGGGTTGAAGATAAGACTAGCAGTGAAGATTTTAATATAATAAAGTTTACTAGCGACTTCATTTCCGATAGTTTTTTATTTACAGGCGGTGGAGTATACTTTGATAAAGAGAAAAGCGAATATAAAAATTCTAAGTACGTAAAACAGCTAATAAGTGCATTTCCTTCCGATGGGGAAAATCTTATATATAAACTAAATTTTTTAAAGACTTCAGATATAGATGAAGATGTATTGTCCTTTAAAAAGTATAAGGCATGGTGGGGAATTCCTATAGAAAACTCTCTTTTGACAGATATTATAGATGAAGGACAATATAAGACCCTGAAAAAAGATGAAGTTTTACCGTTTTATACATTTAGAATTGCACAGGGAACAGATGGCGATGTCGGAAATACAATTGTTGAACCTGATAAAATCTACCGCGTATACGGAGACAGCGTTAGTATAAGCGATCCAAAGGGTGGCATGGGTCGAGAATGGAATGACGTCAAAGCATTGAAGAAAGGGGCATCTATTGTAGCTATTGGATATGGTGATGCAGCTCGTAGTTCCGTAGAAGTAGATAAGGAAACAGAGACTGATACTACTAAGACATTCTTTCCAAGCGATCCACAGTGTTACATGCGAAATGATCCTGATAGAGCCGGTATTGCCATATTCGATGTTGATGGTACAGGCGAGAACATCGATCCCGGTGTATACAGAAAAACTTCTGAGGGAGTAAAACCTTTAAGAAAGTACGATAGGGTTCACTTTGTTAAATCCATAGAGTTCCCTGATGGCCGGAAAAAAGATGTTAAAGATGCGTGTGACTTTGTTGTAAACCCAACATCGAAAGATGGTAAAGAGGTTAAGGTTTATTATCACAAACCAATTTTGACCCAAGATGATTTCAACAACAATAATTTCTATACAGTGCCAAAAGCAGGTGCTAAACCGGGAGAAGACTGGATCCCGGCTGAAAAGGTTGAGAATGGTAGCAAAGTCAAACTTTGGTCCGGGAATAACGTTCTTTTGATGCAATCAGGCGAGAATACTAGGTATTTTGTTGTATCGGCAAAGGGCCTAAATATTAAAACCAAGAATCTATCAAGGGATGGCAAACCTTTTGCTAAAGGAGATAAAGTTCAATTCAGATTAAGAGGCCTGGAATTGCCACTACCGAAACTTAGCGCAATATATAATCCGGGGTTCCCAGATACTACTTACTTGATAGGAAAGGTGAATGGGAAGGAAAGAATCAGCGTTAAAACTCAATATGGTATAAATTTCCGTGACTGGTTTACAGACGATCTTAAAAATGTAGACAGCAATACTGATTTTAGCAAAGAGGGATACACTATAGAAAGTGCTAAGGATCTTGAGGTCAGTGACATTAAAATACATTCCGGGTGGTTTGGAAGCGCACTAGATGCACATACTACAATAGGTTTGGAGCCAGGTAAAAAGCCTAATCTAAGTGCAGGTGAGGAAAAGGATAATGCAATAATATTGTTTGGCGTATTCGAGGACTTCACATTGCCTGTAATACATCTGGAGTATCCTGAGAAAGCAAACACAAAGGAGAAGTCCCAGGTTAAGGATGGGAAACTCACATATATGCAAGGCGAATCTGAAGCAGCCGTAATAGAAATCACAAATATCGACGGCAAGACCTTTAAGGACGTTAAGATTGACGGTAAGTCCGTTGATAAGAAAAATTATGAGTACGATAAGGAAAAGTCGATACTGACCTTAAAGAAGGATTTCTTAGATAAGCTGACACCGGGAGTTCATAAAGTAGAAACCATTTCTGAAGACGGAAATGCAGAAGGTGAGTTTACAGTTGAAAAGGCAGAGCCTAAGTACGCAGACTTGACTGAACTTAACAAGGCAATCGATAACGCAAAGGCAGCTGTCAAGGATGTTAAGACCAGCAAAGACGGTAAAGACATCGCAAAGGCTGACAAGTGGGTAACACCTGAAACTATGAAGGCAGTAACAGATAAGACTGCAAAAGCTGAGAAGCTTGTTAAGTCAAAGCCAACAGAGGACAAGAAGGCCGATGTTGAGAAGATGACAGCAGACCTCAATAAGCTAACAGAAAGCTTCAAGCCTGTTGCAGGCCTAAAGGAAGAAACAAAGCCTACTCCTGACGAGCCTAAGTACGCAGACTTGACTGAACTTAACAAGGCAATCGAAAAGGCAAAGGCAGCTGTCAAGGATGTTAAGATCAGCAAAGACGGTAAAGACATCGCAAAGGCTGACAAGTGGGTAACACCTGAAGTTATGAAGGCATTGACAGATAAGACTGCAGAAGCTGAGAAGCTTGTTAACTCAAAGCCAGCAGAGGACAAGAAGGCTGATGTTGAAAATATGACAGCAGACCTCAACAAGCTAACAGAAGGTTTCAAGCCGGTTGCAGGCCTTAAGGAAGAAACAAAGCCTGATCATGGAAAGAAACCTGACAAGGATAACAAGGGCGATTCCGATAAGCCTGCAAAGACTAACACAGGTAATACAGCTAAGACCGGTGATAATGCTATGACGGTTGGATATGGTATGATAGCCGTTATACTAGTCGGAGCAACGTATTTTGTTGTTAGAAGGAAAAAGGACATGTAATCAAGCCTACAGAGCTTTTGGGAGGTGGGGAGACCTGCCTCCTTTTTTAGTTGCGGTTTTTAGGGAGGATTTATTTTGCGATGGACAGAGCTTTTTATTTTTGAGTTAAAGGGAATGTGAAAACTTTGGCGGAAATCTT
>JASBYX010000049.1 GCA_029983755.1 Anaerovoracaceae bacterium | reverse complement strand
CTCACAAGGAATTTAATGAATAAATATGTTGACATACCCTTACCACAGTGGTAAAATTCTTTTGCAAATTGAAAATGATTTTCAAATTCTAAGGAGACCATCCAGGAGGTACCATTATGGCTTCTAAGTACGCAACACGACAAAGAGCAGCTGTTTTGTCGTATATGCAAAATAAGGGCGAAGCATATTCTTCAGCTTCGGAAATTCGCCAAGGGCTTGCTGAGGCCGGGGAGAATATGGGTTTAACGACCATTTACAGGCATCTTAAGAACCTTGAGGAAGAGGGGCTTGTGGTGAGCAATAAGCTGGAGGGGGTTTCTTGGACTTCCTACAGAGCTTCAAGGCGTGGGGCAAACCAGGAGACTCACCATGAGGATTCAACGGAATCTTCCTTTTATCTTCAATGTGAGGATTGCGGCAAGGTGGTGAGTTTTCAGTGTCACGAGATTGGACATCTGTATCAGCATCTAAAGAGCGACCATCAGTTTAGCGTGGACCCCGATAAAACGATTTTTTATGGGCACTGTGGTTGCAAGCACTGAGGCTCCGATCAATTTGTCCCCTGTGTAGATGCAAGCACTGAGGCGCCAGTCCATCTGGCTTTCGGCACCTTGAGTGCAATGGCTCGTGCTAACCCTCTGCAACCCTGTATCTGAAACCCTGTATGTGATATGTAAGAAAGGATAAATCTGAAAACATGAAAAAAATGGGCAAAACACTGGCTCTTGGGCTAGTTTTAGTATTGATTGTCGGCTGTCTTTATGGCTGCGGCCCCGATACCGGAAAAGGTAAAGGGTCTTCCGGTAAATCCGGGGAAAAATTGAAAGTTATCGCCACCATATTCCCTGTCTACGATTTTCTCAGAGAAATCGGCGGGGACAAAATCGACTTGACAATGCTCATGACTCCCGGAGCCGAAACCCACAGCTTTGAGCCTACTCCAAAGGATATGATGAAGGTTAGCGATGCTGATTTCTTCGTCTATGTTGGTGGCGATTCCGACGAATGGGTTGACAAAATCCTTGACGGGACTAAGGACAACAAGGACATGAAGGTGATTACTCTAATGGACTGCGTTAAGACTGTAGCCGAGGAGCACGTGGAGGGCATGACTGTAGGGGAAGACGAGCACGACCACGAGCACGACCACGATAAGGATTCCGATTCTCACGAAGATTCTGATTCCAACGGCGATTCCCACGATGATTCCGACCATGAGCATCATGATGGAACCTCCGAGGATCACAAGGAAGCTGAGCAGGATGAGCACGTTTGGACATCCCCTGTAAATGCAATGGAGATTGTTAAGAAGCTCACCGGACAGCTAAAGAAACTTGATCCGGACAATGCTGACTATTACCAGAAAAACTGTGACGAATATGTGAAGAAACTTAAGGCTCTCGATGGGAAATTTGCAGACGTTGTAAAAAACGGAAAGCGAAAAGAAATAATATTTGGGGATAGGTTCCCATTCAGATATTTTGTGGACCAATATGGACTCAAGTACTACGCTGCCTTCCCGGGATGCTCAACTGACACGGAAGCCAGTGCAAGCACAATCGCATTCCTAACAGATAAGGTGAAGTCCGACAAAATTCCTGTTGTATTCCACATTGAACTTTCAAACAACAAAATAGCTAACAGCATTGGGGAGGCTACAGGTGCGAAGGTTCTGCAGATGAATGCAGTTCACAATGTGACAAAGGATGATTTTGAGAAGGGGGAAAGCTACCTTTCTCTGATGGAGAAGAACATAAAGGTTCTTGAAGAGGCACTCAATTAGCACCTAATCTAAAGGATTACTCGTTCAACGTATGAAGAGGAGGGAATATGGCTTTGATGACATGCCGCAACTTATCCTTTGCCTACGATGGCAAATATGTTGTGGAAAACTTGAATTTTGAACTTAATAAAGGAGATTACCTCTGCATCGTAGGTGAAAACGGAGCTGGTAAAAGCACCCTTGCGAAGGGACTTTTGCGTTTAAAATCTCCCCATTCCGGGGAGATTATCCTCGGGGATGGCCTAAAGCCTAATGAGGTTGGTTATCTGCCGCAGCAGACTCCGGCTCAGAGGGATTTCCCCGGGAGCGTTTACGAAATCGTGCTCTCAGGGAGGCTGAATCGGCGCGGGCTTTATCCCTTCTATTCTCGGGGGGATAAAGAGGCTTGCCGTAGCAACATGGAGGCTCTTGGGATTTCCCACCTGGCCAAGGCTTGCTACGGCAACCTGTCAGGAGGACAGCAGCAGCGTGTCCTCCTGGCCCGCGCCCTTTGCGCCACAGACAAGGTCATACTTCTTGATGAACCTGTTACAGGCCTTGATCCTCTTATGACACAAGACATGTACCAGCTCATACATAGACTCAACCAAGAAATGGGAATAACCATAATAATGATATCCCACGATATACATGGAGCCATCACCTATGGAAGCCATATATTACACCTTGACAACAGACAGCTGTTTTTTGGTACCACAGAAGATTATATGGCAACAGACTTAGGTAAAAAATTTACAGGATGCCCGGTATGCGAAGACATTACTGAAGACCACAGAGTCCACGGAGGACACCATCATGGTCATTCTCATAATGAAAGCAACGCAATTAATGCGACGGATTTGACAATGAATGATAGCAGTAAGGAGGGTAGATAGATGACGGAATTTATACAAATGCTCCAGCTTCCTTTCCTTCAGCGAGCACTCATCGTAGGAATTTTAGTTTCCCTGTGCGCCGCCCTCCTAGGTGTAAGCCTGGTCCTCAAGAGATTTTCAATGATAGGAGACGGCCTTTCCCACGTAGGCTTTGCCTCCCTTGCAATAGCCTACGCCTTCAATGCAGCGCCTCTAACAGTTAGCATTCCCGTATGCCTTATTGCAGCATTTTTTGTTCTACGGGTCACGGAAAACTCCAAAATCAAAGGGGATGCTGCAACAGCCATCCTCATGAGTGGAAGCCTGGCAATCGGTGTCATGGTGATTTCCCTAACCCAAGGCATGAATACGGACGTATGCAACTACATGTTTGGTAGCATTTTGGCCATGAGCAACTCTGATGTGATTCTTTCGGTTGTACTGTCCGCCATCGTCGTTGTTTTGTTCGTTATATTTTACAACAAAATATTTGCAATCACCTTCGATGAGGATTTTTCCAGGGCTACGGGTATTCACACAAATATGTATAATATGCTCCTTGCCGCCCTTACTTCCGTAACAGTGGTTCTGGGTATGAGGATGATGGGAGCTCTGCTGATTTCCAGCCTTGTGGTAATGCCTGCAATATCAGCTATGAGAGTCTACCACAGATTCCTTACTGTAGTTATAACATCCGCTGTCATATCAGTGCTTTGCTTTGTGGTTGGAATATACATATCCTATACATTTTCAACTCCAACGGGAGCTAGCATAGTAATCACCAATCTTTTGGTATTCGGAGCTTGTTCTCTGATAGGCTCCGGGAGGTCCAGATAGTGAAATTGATGAAAAATACTCTCTCTATCGTTATGTTGCTTTCTCTGGTACTGTTCCTTGCCTCATGTGGGGACAAGGGTATCCGAAAAGACGATTCTCAAGTAAACAGTTTTCAAAAAAATAGCACGCAAGGAAATGGCACTCAAGGAAATGGCACTCAAGATAAAACCGCTCAGGATAAAAGCCCCAAAGGGAATAATCAGGGAACAGTTAGTACCCAAGGAGCATCCAAAGATGAGTATCCATACGATGTGGAAAAGCACAGAAAAAGCTTCCCTAAAAATAAGGTCGACCTCGTTTTTAAAGATAACAATTACGTATCGCTTATTAACGATTGCTTTATAAATCCAAGGGATTACGTGGGAAAGACTGTGGAGATAGAAGGTTTTTATATCTGGGACGGTCTTAGAACTTATGTGGGAAGAAAGGGACCTGTTTGCCCATACTGCACCGCCGGTTATGTAGGAATAGAATATCACGGGGACAATAAATCTGTTATTAACGCTCCGCCGGAGGGTGCAAGTACAACTCCACCTGAGGGAGTCTTTGTGCCTGAAACAAAAAATCCCGATCCCAAATATGACAGGTTTGTCATAGGTGAGACCTGGATTAAGGTCAGAGGCTATGTTCGTCAAGGGAATGATCCAACTTCAGGAGCATTCACCTATATAGAAGCGATATCTGTGGAAGTAATGCCTGAAAAGGGAACAGAGACGGTGAAATAATCCGTCACTGCTCCCTTTTTTGCGTTGCAACGACATCTATTCCTGTGCCTGATACATTCTTTAATATAACATCTCCCACTTCAACGGGAGCTTTCAGTTTTACTTTCTTGATTTCAGAAAGGACCTGAAATATAAGCCCCTTCGGTACGGCACTCTCCGTCTTAACGGAAACCATTTCGAAAATTCCTGTTTTTTCATCTTTTCTTAAAGGTATCGAAGATGTAACCATGCGCCTAGGACTGAGCACTTCATCTCTTCCATATTTCTCCCCCCTAGGGCATTTGTTTCCCTCCACTCTGATGCTGTCTTCACTGTCCCCATAGACCTTCAAATTGCATCCTATGGGGCAGTTGATACAGACCATTTCTCTCATGGGTTCTTTACTCAATTATTCTCTGTCTCCTCTTTCTTTACACATTCAGCTTTCTTTACACATTCAGCATTTTTTACACATTCAGCATTCTTTACGTATTCAGCCGCACTTCTGCCTGCTGCGTAGGCCTGCTCCGTCACATGGTCAACAAGGTCGTGAACATGGACAACATTTCCACAGGCAAAAATACCTTTCCTACTTGTCTCAAGTCTCTCATCAACCTCAGGACCCCCTGTGGAATCCAGGATTTCAATCTCTGCCGTCTTAGACACCTCATTTTCCGGTATGAGCCCCACCGACAACAAAAGCGTATCGCAAGGCCAATATTTTGCTGTGCCTTCAATAGGCTTTAAATTTTCGTCTACCTTTGTTATTGTAACCCCTTCAAGTCTCTCTTTACCGTGTATCTCCGTTACTGTATGGGAAAGAAGTAGCGGTATATCAAAATCATCCAGACACTGAGCTATATTCCTTTGAAGTCCGCCTGATTTCGGTTGAATTTCAGCCACGCAGTGAACCTTTGCTCCCTCAAATGTAAGTCTTCTGGCCATTATGAGGCCAATGTCCCCAGAGCCCAAAATTACAAAATTTTTCCCCGGCATTTTTCCTTCTACATTAACGAGTCTCTGGGCGGTTCCAGCCGTATAAATACCTGAAGGACGAGTTCCCGGAATGTTCAGCGCACCTCTCGGCCTCTCCCGGCAACCCATTGCAAGCACAATCGCCTTCGCCGAAACCTCGATCACCCCCTCCTTCATGGAGGTTGCATAAATTTTGTATGAAGAACCATTTTCCCCTGTCTTAGGATCTATGTTCAAGACCATGGTGTTTAAAAGGCAGTGAATATCCGCTCCCTCAACCATATCAATGTACCTTTGGGCATATTCAGGACCGGTGAGTTCTTTTTTGAATATGTGCAGGCCAAACCCGTTGTGAATACACTGGTTTAAAATACCCCCCAGCACATTGTCTCTCTCGATTATGAGGATTTTCGATGGATGGATTCCCTGTTCGTGGGCTGACATTGCTGCTGCAAGTCCAGCGGGGCCTCCCCCGATTACTGCAATATCCACTCTATATTTATTCATCTTTACTCACCTCACTTGTCTCTTCACCGGGCAGCTCCAAGGATTTGTCCCAATCCCCCTCTGCATTTTCAGCACTATCTTCTGATAGCACAAAAGATTTGCCTCCGTTTTTAGTAATATCTTCAACGGTGCATCCGAGGTTTTCTGCCAGTATTTCTAGAAGTTTAGGTGTACAAAAGCCTTCTTGGCATCTCCCTGCACCTGACCTGACTCTTCTCTTAAGTCCGTCAAGTGTTGTGGCGCCAAGGGGTCTACGGATGGCTTCTTCGATTTCGCCCTTTGAGACTTTTTCGCATCTGCAAATCATTTCCCCATAAGCGGGATTTTCCTTGACCATCTTGTCTCTTTCTTCAGGGTCTGCATCCCAAAGTGTGGTGAATCCTTTGCGCTGTCCCTTCCATCCGGATTTCTTTTCCATTTTGAAGAGGTTGTGTGCTTCTGCACTTTTCTTAACGATTCCTGCTACGTACTCACCCATGGCCGGAGCACAGGAAAGTCCCGGAGACTCAATGCCGATTACATCGATAAATCCCGGCAAGCCGCTTATTTCCTCTATGAGAAAATCATCCTCCGGTCTGTGGGCACGAATACCTGCAAAAGACGTTATTATTTTGTTCTTGGCAGGCATTTCCTTAAGACTTTTCTCAGCTTTTTTCAAAATTTCTTCTAAGCCCTCCTGGGTGGTGATGTTTGCATCTTTGTGCTCTAGGTCCACAGCGTTTGGGCCAATCATCAGGTTCCAATGCACTGTCGGCGTAACTAGTACTCCCTTTCCAAGTTCTGTGGGCACTTGGAAAATTGTTCGCTGCACAAAGGTGGCGTATTCATGATCATAGAGGCAGTACTCTCCCCTTCTTGGTATAATTTTTTCTGTATTATTTGTATGATCCATTCTCTCAGCTTCCGGAATCTGGGACAAAACCATGTTATGAAGCATGTCACCATGAACTCCCGCTGCATTTATAACCATCTTTGCCGTTATATTTTGCTGTGAAGATGATTCCTTATCCCTTAAATATGCAGGAGCACTATAATTAATTGTAATATCATAGCCATTTTCCTGTCTTTTTACCTCAGTAACCAAGCTGTTAAGCCTGAATTCTACTCCATTTGCTGCTGCATTTTCAGCAAAGGCAATTGTCATGTTAAAGGGACAGACAATCCCTGACTGTTCTATGAGAAGTGCTGCAACAATTTTTTCGGAAAGGGCAGGTTCTAATTTCCTCGCCTCATCTCCTGAAATTATTTTTAACTCTCCTACCTGGTTTTCAATGGATTGTTCAGCAAGTTTTTCGAGTTTTGGGATTTCCCCTTCGTCAAATGCCACCACCATGGCTCCATTGCGCCTAAAGTGAAAGTCAAGCTCTTTCGACAAGGCTTCCATTTTCTTTGCACCTTGGGCATTTAGCTTTGCTTTTAAACTGCCCGGATGCGCATCGAATCCTGCATGGACTATTCCGCTATTTGCTTTGCTGGTTCCTTCGCAAACATCGCTATGCGCCTCAATTACACATACCTTAAGGTCATACTTTGAAAGTTCCCTCGCTATGGCTGAGCCTGTTACACCGGCTCCTATGATTGCAATATCGTAATTCATCTTGCCCTTGTCCTATCTTTTTCTACTCTATCCTATCTTATCTATTACTATACTATCCTGTCTTATCTTGTCCTATCTACATCTCTGCTTGATTACCTACTTACTTTCGGTATTAAGATTATTTTAGCATATCTATCTCTGATTTCAAAATTCTTTAAATTTTTCTAGTTTTTACGGGAATTTTTGTCAAATTTTTAT
>JASBYX010000048.1 GCA_029983755.1 Anaerovoracaceae bacterium | reverse complement strand
ACTTGGGACAATTTCATTTTCGATACACTGGGACAATATCATTTTTGAATCAAAAGGTAATCGTAGGGTAGTGACTTCTTGCCTTGACAACAAATACCAAAGATTTTAAAATATATGTGAAGGTGCTTCCGTAGCTCAGTTGGTAGAGCAGCTCATTCGTAACGAGCAGGTCGCTGGTTCAAGCCCGGTCGGGAGCTCCATTTTTCACTTAACTTCACCTTCCTATCGATTTGCTTTATAGCCGGACTTTAGTGAAGGAGTATGGAGGATTTTATGAGTAACATACCTACACCGCATATTACTGCGAAGAAAGAAGATTTTGCAGAAACTGTACTAATGCCCGGGGACCCACTTAGGGCTAAATTTATAGCTGAGACCTTTCTTGAGGATGCTGTCCTTGTTAACAATGTTCGTGGGGTTAACGGGCACACGGGAACTTACAAGGGAAAGAGAGTTTCAGTTATGGCATCAGGGATGGGTATGCCATCCATGGGAATTTATTCCCACGAACTTTTTAATTTTTACGATGTGAAGAATATTATAAGAATCGGTTCTGCCGGTGCGGTTGGAAAAGATGTAAAGGTTAGAGATATAGTTTTCGGTTCAGGTGCTTGTACCAATTCAAACTATGCTAATCAGTATGATCTTTCCGGTACATTTGCTCCTATCGCCAGCTTTGAGCTTATCAAAAAGGCTGAAGAGGCTGCTAGGGCAATGGGGATTACACCGCATATTGGTAACATATATTCGTCAGACACATTTTATGATGCTTCTCTTCCGCTTGGAAAGTGGAGAGACATGGGGGTTTTGGCTGTTGAAATGGAGGCTGCAGCTCTGTACATGGAAGCAGCGAGAGCCGGTAAAAATGCTCTGTGCATCTGTACAATTTCTGATGATCCGTTCACAGGTGAAGGGTGCACAGCAGAGGAGAGGCAGACAACTTTCACTCAGATGATGGAGATCGCCCTGGAAATAGCATAGATGATATGGGAACAATTTAAATAACTATAACAAATTTAGAGATTACAACTAAGGGATGACGAAAGTCATCCCTTGTATTTTAGAAAGATATGGCAATATGAAAAAATGGAATCTAGTTTTGGCATCGGCTTCCCCACGAAGGGAAGAAATCCTCAAAAATCACAACATTGAGCCTATTATCATTCCATCACTTGATCCGGAAATTTTGCCGGAAGATCTGAAAGCTACATGCCTTCCTGAAAAGGAGCAGGAGAAAGTTGACAGGGGTGCAGTGGAATATCTTGCAATGGTCAAGGCAAAATCCGTGGCTGAAGAGATACTGAGGACCATGGAGTTTCTCGATTTAACTGGAGAATCAACGGGAGAGAGTCTCCCAAAGAACGGTAGGGAAGAATCCCTGAGAAAAGCTGCTGAGCTTTTAAAGCAAGGAGATAGCCTTGCGATTATAGGGGCGGATACCCTTGTATTCAAAGGAGAAAAGTTCGGTAAACCAAAGCAAAAAGAAGAAGCTTTTAGAATGTTAAAGACACTCCAAGGAAGTAGCCATAAAGTCATCACCGGAGTAGCTATTTTGTTCCTTGACTTGTCAGAAGGAAAATTCGAGTGCACTTCAGAGACGTGGACTTCTGCCAATTTTTCATGCGAAACCGTGGTGAGGTTCAAAGAAGTGCCCGATGGGATAATTGCAGATTATGTTGAGACGGCTGAGCCATATGATAAGGCTGGAGGATATGCCATACAGGGATATTTTGGGCAGTTCGTCGAGGGGTTTGATGGAGATTTTGAGAACGTGATTGGGCTACCTTTCTCCATGATAGAGGAATATTTGACAGAAGCTTTGGATCTTGTAAATTTTAAATAGTTAAAACTTGGAGAGGAAAGTAGGATCATATAAATCGTTGGTATAATTAAATGAGTAACTATTTAGTATACAATGGAGGTATTTTTTGGTAGATACAGATAAAGAGATTGTTATTGTAGATGATAAAACGATAAAAGATAAAATTCATCTTATCCGAGGGCAGAGGGTAATGCTTGATGCAGATTTAGCGAAAATATATGGTTATGAGACAAAAAACTTTAATAGGCAAGTAAAAAATAATATTGAAAAGTTTGAAGGCGAAGATTTTATGTTTCAACTAACTGAGGCTGAGGTTGAAAACTTGAGGTGCAAAAATTCCACCTCAAGTTGGGGAGGATCAAGATATTTACCAAATGCTTTTACAGAGCAAGGCATTTATATGCTTATGACAGTGTTAAGAGGTGCACGGGACAAATCCGAAATCATAGTATTTAGTGATAATGTTAAGAATAAAGACATGCTTACGAAAAATATCTTAGATGATTTCAGGAAAGACTATCCTAAGGTTAATCTGAAAATAAAAGTAGCTGGTAAAAAATATCACGATAGATATATTGCAATAGATTATGGAACAGAAAATGAGGCTTTCTATCTTTGTGGGGCATCTTCAAAAGATGCAGGAAATAAAATATCAAGTATAAGTAAGATAGAAGAATCATCTAAAGACATGTATCATATGATGTTTAAGGCAATGCTAGAAAATAGAGATTTAGAAATATAAAATATCATACATCGAGAAATAAAATAAAAAAACGACCAAATGCCTCCAAGAACTTTAATATGATAATGTTTTGCTTTGGCCCCTGCCAAATTGCAAAAAACTCAAAAAAATGGTATACTTTCAGACGATTAAGAGGTTCATTACTTTACAGATAGGAGACCTAGGATATAGATGAATAACAAGAAATTCGACGGAGTTTATTACTCAACGAGGGAAGTTACAGATATTAAGGAAATGCTCAGAACCACTGCCAGACACCATAGGGATAAGGCGGCATATCTTGTTAAGGACATTCCGGGCACGGATTTTAGACCAATTACCTTTGGGCAGCTGAGGGAAGATGTGGATGCCCTAGGGACAAAGTTTCTGGATATGGGGCTAAAAGGCAAGAAGATTGCCATCATCGGGAATGCGAGATATAACTGGCTGCTCACCTATTTTGCTGTAGTTTGCGGAGTGGGAGTTATTGTGCCACTGGATAGAAAACTTCCTGCTAACGAAATCGTTAACTTGGTAAAGAGGGCAAAGGTGTCTGCCATTGTGTTCGACAAGAGTGCACAGAAGAGAATGATGGATCTTGTGGACGGGGATAATATGGGAATAGAGTACTTTATTTCCATAAGTGCAGAAGAAAACCAGGAAACGGAACAGAATACGATTTATTCCATAAACAACTTAGTGCAGGAGGGAAGGGACCTTGTGCGCGACGGAGAGAGAGAGTATGTGGATATGGATATTGATCCTGATGTTATGTCCATCTTGCTATTCACATCCGGAACTACAGGGGCTGCCAAGGGTGTTATGCTCTCCCACAAGAATTTAGTGTCCAATGTTATCAACATGTCTAAGTTTGTGCACGTGCCTGATGGGAAAATTGTTTTGTCGATTCTGCCTGTTCACCATGTGTATGAGATGACCTGCACGTATTTGACCTGTCTTTATCAGGGTGCAACCGTTGCAATTTCAGAGGGCTTTAAATATATTCAGAAGAATTTGTCAGAGCTGAATGCTTCAATTATTCTTGGAGTTCCCCTCATCTTTGAGAAAATGCACAGATCTATTTTCAGAAAAGCGGAAGGTAGAGGTGAAGGGGAAAGAATCCGTAAGGCCATAGACCTTTCACGAAGGTTGGGGTTATACAAGAACAAAAGAGTTATCCAGCGTATGTTCAAGCCTATTCATCAGATGCTGGGAAATGATATTCACCTTCTCATAGCAGGGGGTGCGGCATCGGATCCTAAGATTATAGAAGATTTTGAAGCTATGGGTCTGCCTATGATTCAAGGTTATGGAATGTCAGAGTGTTCCCCTATAATCGCTGTAAATCAAGACAGGTACAGCAAGGCAGCTTCCGTGGGCAAGCCTCTCCCCAAACATGAGGTACGCATAGTCGAAGAAGACGAATTCGGTATCGGGGAAGTTATCGTTAGAGGTCCTTCTGTGATGCTTGGGTACTTTGAGGATCCAGAGGAGACAGAGAGAGTACTCAGAAACGGATGGCTGTATACGGGAGACTATGGATATTTTGACGATGATGGCTTTCTTTACATCACCGGCAGGAAGAAAAATGTTATCGTAACTAAGGGCGGCAAAAACATATTCCCTGAGGAAGTGGAGCAGTTGATCCATGAGAACCAGCTGGTTGAAGAAGTTATGGTGCATGGAGTAGAAGATGAGAGAATAGGAAATGTGGCCATAACTGCAGATATATATCCAAACTATGAACTTCTTACGGAGACCCAGGGAGAGCTTACAGAAAGCGAAACCTACCATCTTTTCAAGGAGTACATGGATACGGTGAACAGTATGCTTCCACCGTACAAGCATATTAAACGAATAAACATACGCAAGGAGCCTTTTGAAAAGACCACCACAGGGAAGATTAAGAGATTTAAGGCAAACACCGGTGGGGAGTCAGGAGACGGAGCCTCCTTTGATTACATGAAAACAAAGAAAAAGGCTGAAAATCAGGCGCTGGAAAAGGTTAGACAGATTCAGATAAGCAGTGATCCAATCATAAGATACAGGGATTCAAGACCTATTGTGAACCTGAAAGCTATGATGGACTCAAGCGTTGCCAAGTATGGGGACAATGTTGCAATGATGCAGAAGTTCGACAAGTCCCAGCCATATGGGGAGATTACCTATAAGGATATGATGACCCACATAAGCGGTCTTGGCACAGCTCTTATAAATCGTGGTCTCAAGGGCGAGAAAATTGCCATAATCGGCGATAACTGCTATCAGTGGGTTGTGGCGTTCCTTGCTGTTACCTGCGGCGTGGGAGTTGCAGTTCCAATTGACAAGGAGCTTGGATCTCAGGAGATTGCAGCGGTTCTAAAGAAGGCAGATGTGAAAGCCGTAATAGTTCAAGATGAATACAAGCACAAAATACATGGCTTCGATGGGCTGTGGGATGTGATTGGCTTTGAGAAGTATAACAAGGATAGTGATCAGCTTTCTAAGATTATCAAAGAAGGGACGGGGCAACTTGCCAAGGGAGATCGTCAATACATAGACGCAAGCATAAACCCCGGAGATACTGCTGTTTTGTTCCGTGTAAGGGAGGACAACGGAGATAGCTTTAAACTTGCTATGATTTCCCACGGAAATTTTGTGGATAACCTCATGTCGGCCCCGACAATTGTAAAGGTAAACCATTGGGATATTTTCTTCTCCATGCTACCTTTGCATCTGACCTATGAGATTACCTGCGGGCTGCTTCTTCCTCTGTACAAAGGTGGGGCTGTTGCATTCTGTGACGATCCTGATGAAATGAGGGAAAATATGCAGGATGTGAAACCGACGGTGATTTTGGCGGTTCCATCAATTATAGAGGGGCTGAGGCGAAGACTTCTCAAGGAGGCTATTCGTGAAGGCAAGGATATGAAGCTGAAAAGCTATATGTCCGTAAACAGGTATTTCAAGAAGTTTGGGCTCAGGCTGCCAAATAGATTTGAAGCAGACATGAAGAACTATTTTGGTGGTGAGCTCCGCCTTGTAGTGTCCGGTAGCGCAAGGATAAATCAGGACACTTTGGACTTTCTTCAGGATATGGGGATTCTGGCTATTCAGGGCTTCGGTATTCCGGAGTGTTCTCCGCTGATAGCGACAAACCCGGATGTGGAGAGGGATATAAGGACAAATTCTTGCGGTCATATTCTGCCGGGATACAGCGTTGCTATAAGAGATAAGGATGAGAATGGATACGGAGAAATCTGGGTTCGTGGGGATTCTGTAACGGAAGGATACTATAGAGATAATAAGGCTACCTCAGAGGCAATAGTGGGAGGATGGCTGAATACAGGATATGTAGGTTATGTGGATAAGCACGATTTCCTATATGTAAGGGGAAGAGTAAAGGATATAATCCGGGTAGGTGAAAAGAAGGTTTTCCCTGAGGAGATTGAAGCCAAGATAAATAGTCTTCAGTTTGTGGCTGAATCCATGGTTTGGGGGCTCTCAGATGAGAGAAATTCAGAGATGTCATCAGAGCCTATCTTAAATTCTGTCCACGAAAAACTGGCGGCGACTATAGTGCTGGACAATCGTGAGGTGAGAGAACTCCTAGGGGAAAATCCTCCAAAGGCTGCAATTCACGAGCTTATCTGGGATGGTTTGGACAAGATAAACGAAGGCCTTGCTCAGGAGGAGCGTGTTAGAAAAATTATAATTCGCTCAAAGGCAATGGAGAGGGGCTCAGCAGCCCAACTCATAAGAAAAGGCAACGTGAACAAGGAGGAAAATTAATGAAATTGAGATATCCGAGACTGGAGATAAACCTAAGCGCTCTAAGGAACAACGCTAAGAGAATCGTTGATATGTGCGGCGAGCAGGGTGTATCTGTGGTTGGAGTTATTAAGGGAGCAACGGGGATTCCTGAGGTTGCCAAGGCATTTGCCGACGGCGGAGTGGACATTATCGGATCCTCTAGGTTGGAGCAGCTAAGGGATGCCAAGGACTTTGGGATTGATAAGCCTCTGATGCTCATAAGAGTTCCCATGATGAGTGAGATAGAGGAAGTCGTGGAACTCTGTGCCGGGAGCCTAAACAGCGAGGTTTCCGTACTTGAAGCGCTAAACGATGAGGCAACAAAACAGCATAAGGTGCACAGGGTTGTTCTCATGGCTGACCTTGGTGATTTGCGTGAGGGCTTCTGGGATAAAGAAGAACTCATGGATGTGGCATTAAGGGTTGAAAATGAAATGGATGGGCTTTTCCTAGCCGGTGTTGGCACTAATGTGGGATGCTACGGTTCTATACTTCCAACCCCTGATAAACTTCAGGAGCTTGTGGATATTGCAAGGGAAATCGAAGACAAGATTGGTAGAAAGCTGGATATAGTATCCGGTGGAGCCACTTCTTCCCTGATGAGAATTGCAGACAAGAATATACCTGAGGGAATCAATTCACTTCGCATCGGAGAAGGTATTTTGTTGAACCGAGACTTAGGGCTATTCTATGGTTACGACCTTAAGGGCATGAGAAAGGATACATTCACTCTTAAGGCAGAGGTTATCGAAGTTAAGGTTAAGCCTTCGCATCCACAGGGTGAGATAGGGGTAGACGCCTTCGGAAAGAGGCCGGAATACGTGGATCGTGGTATGAGGAAGAGAGCCTTGATTGCCATCGGTAAGGTGGACTATGGGGACCCTGACGAGATTTTCCCAAAAGATGAGGGAATTGAAGTTCTAGGGGCATCAAGTGACCACACGATTTTGGATGTTGAGAACTATTTGGGAGACCTTAAGCCCGGAGATGTTTTGGAATTTGATATTAATTATGCATCTATTGTATATCTTACAAATTGCAAAAATGTGAGGATTGGATTTACAGAGGATAAAAACTGATCCAAATGTCACAAAATCCTTTCAAGGGATGTCAAGCGCAAATGAAAATGTCCTAACTTTTTTCAAACATAAGCACTGATTT
>JASBYX010000047.1 GCA_029983755.1 Anaerovoracaceae bacterium | reverse complement strand
GCACTGATAAAATCAGTGCTTATGTTTGAAAAAAGTTAGGACATTTTCATTTGCGTTTGACATAAAAAAACATTAACCTGTTATTATTCTACACCTCTTCAACCCTAATGATATTCGTATTCCCGGGTACATCAAGTGGCATACCGCAGGTGATAATAACTTTCTCTCCGGTGTGAACCAGCTTATTCTTCTTTGCAACCGCAATGCAATGAGTCATCAAGTCTTCAAGATTATCTTTATAGTCTACCTTCATTGAAAGAACCCCCCACTCGAGGGCCATCTGATGGTAAGTCTTATCGTATGGAGTCATTGCAACAATTGAGGTTACCGGTCTGAATTTAGACATCTTCGTAGCCGTATAGCCTGTCTTAGTTATGGCCATGATGGCACCGGCATTAATATCGTAAGCCATAGTGCATGCACTATGCCCTACTGCATTAGTCAGGTCGCTGTGGGATGATCCCCTCACTCCCATTGCCCTGTCTCTAAGCTCGGTCTTAATCAAATCTTCCTCCGCCTGAGTTGCTATCCTATCCATTGCCCTACATGCTTCAACAGGAAATGCCCCCGCTGCAGTTTCTCCGGAAAGCATTACAGCACCTGTCCCATCAAACACAGCGTTTGCAACATCCGAGGTCTCCGCCCTTGTTGGGGTAGGACTTCCTATCATGGACTCCAGCATCTGTGTGGCAGTAATGGCAATCTTCCCCAGCTCCAGGCATTTCTTGATAATCTTTTTCTGTATACCCGGAAGCCTCTCATATGGCATTTCAACTCCCATATCCCCACGAGCCACCATTATACCATCGGCAACTTCGAGAATGCCCTCAAAATTGTTCAGCCCCTCTTTATTCTCGATCTTTGCGATAATCTTAATGTTTTGTCCACCGAGGCCATTCACGAAGCTCCTCATTTTCTCCATGTCATCTCGGCTTCTGGCAAAAGAGGCTGCGATATAGTCCACATCCGCCTTTACGCCGAACGCAATATCCTCCTTATCCGCCGGACTCAAATAATCCATGGAAAGGCTCACATCCGGAAGATTTATCCCCTTATTGTCTTTGAGAAGTCCACCCACTTCAACAGTACAAAACACTTCCTTCGCAGTGACTTTCTTCGCTGTCAAAGCTATTTTGCCATCGTCAAGAAGAATTGTAGTTCCCGGAACAACATCCTCAGTAAATCCCTTGTATTTAACGAAGGCCCTGTGCTCATCTCCTGTGATTTCGTCAAGGGTCAGCACGAAATCTTCCCCCTGAGTGAGATATGCCCCGCCTTCCTTCATCTTACCGATTCTTATCTCAGGGCCCTTGGTATCCAAAAGCACAGCTCCTGCAAGGCCCATCTTGTCTCTGACCTGCCTAAATGTCTCGATTTTTTTCAGGTGTTCTTCCTTTGTGCCGTGGGAAAAATTAATTCTTCCAACGTTCATTCCCGCCTCAAAGAGCTTCTCCATCACTTCCCTGCTCTCGGAGGCAGGCCCAAGTGTACAAATTATTTTTGTCTTTCTCATAACTCACCTACTCTCTATAGGTATAGTATACAATTTTTCCCACTTTATTTCCACATGAATTAGGTGTATAATTTCTCACATGAGTATATTTAAAATTGATTTAAAAAAGATTTTGCCCGGCTTTTTATTCTGCCTGGCCATTGCAATCCCAAGCTATTTTCTTGGGCATCTCTTTCCTGTAATAGGAGGACCTGTTATCGCCATCCTCATAGGAATGATAATCACAGTTTTTCACAAAAAAAGAACCGTCACTAAGGAGGGAATCTCTTTCACATCCAAGCGGGTTCTCCACTGGGCTGTAATTTTTCTCGGCTTCGGTCTCAACCTTAATGTTATTTTGGAAACAGGGAAGCAGTCCCTTCCCATAATTCTGTCCACCATTGCAACATCCCTTTTGGTGGCCTTTGTGCTGAACAAAATAATGGGAACTAACAGCAGAATTGCTACTCTGATAGGTGTTGGCTCTTCCATATGCGGCGGCTCAGCCATTGCGGCAACAGCCCCTGTAATAGAGGCAAAAGATGAGGAAATTGCCCAAGCGATTTCAATCATTTTCTTCTTTAACGTTGTGGCGGCTCTCGCGTTCCCGGCCCTTGGAAATGCCTTGCATTTTGATACCATGTCAGGGGATGCCTTCGGAATATTTGCAGGAACTGCAGTTAACGACACGTCTTCTGTAACAGCCTGTGCCTCCACATGGGATGCCATGCACAATCTCGGCACACAGACTCTGGACAAGGCTGTAACTGTGAAGCTCACAAGAACACTTGCCATAATCCCCATCACCCTTGTCCTGTCATTTTTACAGGTAAACAAGGAGGAAAAGGAAATTGAGGCTGAGGAAATCAGAGAAGGAAAAGCAGTAAAGAAAGTTTCAATTCTAAAGCTTTTCCCAATGTTTATTCTATATTTTATAATTGCCTCTGTAATAACGACAGTTGCAACCGGTATGGGAATAAGCCCCGGCGTATTCGAACCTATGAAATTCATAAGCAAGTTCTTCATCATACTTGCAATGGCTGCTATCGGCTTATCCACTGATGTTGTAAAGCTTGTAAAAACCGGTGGCAAACCTTTGTTTATGGGATTCGCCTGTTGGGTTTCGATTACCATTGTAAGCCTTCTCATGCAGCACATCCTCAACCTGTGGTAGGCAAACAAAAAAGCCATGGAAAGTCGCATGGCCTTGATATGCAGCTATTTTGTTGAACAGGCCAGTGGAAAACCACTGCCGACTATAATTATAGACTTTTAAACAGTGCATAAAACATCGTAACAGCGCAGTACACAAGGGACAGTGCCATTACGGTGTTTATTAATTTGCGGTGCTTCTGAAAGTGCCTGAATAATGCCGTTCCAACGTATATCCATGTATAAATTGCTGAGATGGCAAAGAGAGACAGACCGATTACAAACATCAACACCATGGGCACAGAGTTGTAATGAGGCAGAATAAAACTGCTGAATACCGTTATGCCAAACACTTGATTCTTGATATTCATAAACTGGTTAGCCATCCCCATCTTTACGGTGTTCTTTGTGGCTAAAGCATCACCCTTGTTCTCTCCTCCGCTTCTATATACTTCATATGCAAGCCAGAGGAGGTAAACTCCCCCGAAAACATACATATATGGCTCTACGGATGGTATGAAATCATAGAGAAACTTTGAGAATGATGCACAGGCAATGAATGATATTAACAGGGCAATGAATACACCTAGGGTAAACCTCCATACTTTCTTCGGCCCCAAGCTGCTTGCAAGGGACATACCCATTATTATATTAGGGCCGGGTGAGTACATTGCCGCAAATATGTATACGAAAAATGCAACAAAGTTCATCGACTCTACTCCTCGTTATCTTTAGTTTCCAAGTTATTAATATTTTCTTATTTGCTAT
This sequence comes from Anaerovoracaceae bacterium, assembly GCA_029983755.1. Classification (GTDB taxonomy): domain Bacteria; phylum Bacillota; class Clostridia; order Peptostreptococcales; family Anaerovoracaceae; genus S5-A14a. Next base: position 4,217 of record JASBYX010000047.1, on the reverse strand, counting down.
TTCGGACTTGCGTTTCCATGACTGGATCTTTTACTTCTGATTCCCCCTCTATAGGTTCCCAAATAATTGGATTCCCCAGGCTTTCGAGGAATTTGACAAACTGAAACTTCTTAACGGTCAAAGTTGCCGTGTTCCTATTTGGATGAAAATTTATCAGTTCCCGATCATCTGCTTCCCTTATGGCCTTATCCACCACAACCACAATATCTCTTTCCCCGTTGTTCAAAAGTCCGTAGGGGCTAACTGAACCTGGTTTGAGGGCCATTTTCTCATAGAGTTCCTCCGGATGAGCAAACCTGATCTTTCCCCAGCCAGTGAACCTCTTGTAATACTTATTCTCCATGTGACGGCTATCCTCTATAATCACAAGATAATACTTATCCGCCTTCTTGTCCTTGATTAAAAGGTTCTTGAAATTAAGCCCGGGCATCAGACAGTCATCAGCAATAACATCCTCCACGGAAAAAAGCGGAGGATGTTCCTTTACATTATAGTCGTCTATACCTAGGTTTTCAAGCCATTCATACAGTTGTTTTTCTGTAATCATTTCTAACATTCAACTTTCATAAATAGTTACTTAATCTACGCAAAGGGTTACTCAGCCCTCGCAAATATCTATTCAACCTTCATAAACAAGCTATGTCCATTTGCCCTAAGCAGGGTGTACAAAATAAAGCTTCCCAACACGAGTCCACCGAACATTATCCACATAAACCCATAAAAATCAATATACTCTGAGAGAACGAATATATAAAGCAGAACCAAAGCAATCAATGAACCTAGTGATGTGAGACTTGCAATAGTCGGTCCTCCTGCCCTTTTAAACGCTTCATTTTCACTTATCCAGTCCAACTTGTAATGCTTAAGATTGGCGTACAAACCGAATTGACTGAAGAAAGCCATGGTGGCTATAGGCATCAGCAAAAGCAGAAATATCGTGCTGATCTTCACCGGGAACAAAATAATGGCAGCGACTGAGAAAATCTCATAAAACGGCAATAGGCACACAAAAGGTACTGCTGCTTTAGCTGCCAATATATCATTTGTAGGAATTGGTAAGCTCTTTAGAATCCAAAGATTCTTTCCTTCAAGATTTATTGAGGCCGCCGTCATTACGGATCCTGTTGAAGTGAAGCTATAAAGAGCCATTGCTAATATACTTGGAAGGGCACTTTCATTTTTAACTCCATATACTGACAGAAGGTTTACTAAAGAGCCGTAATCGTTTTTCTTAATGAAAAGATAGGCAATGAACAGCAGCGGAAAAATTATAGAAGCTCCATAATTTAAGAAGTACATTGGAGTTCCAACGAATTTAGAAATCTCCTTCTGAAGCAGAGCCACAAATACTGACCTCTTCGAGGCCACCTCGTCCTTGTAATCAACCCTTTTGGTATACTTTTTCCTCAGCAGAATATTGATGTAAGACTTCTGCATTACCCAGAAAATTACCACCGATGGTACGAGCATGATCGCCATATAAGCTATGGTGAACAAAACATTGTGCTCCGTTGCACCGGCTGCCATGAAGTAAACCGGTTTGGCAAAAGTATTTAGCCCTGACGCAATAGACTCACCGTTCTTCGCAATGGAATCTCCAAAGCCTTGTAAATTAAAAATTACATAGAAATATCCCACAAAGAAAATTATATACATTACTGTGGATATTAGTGTTTTGTTCTGTATCTTACCCAAAACCAGGCTGAGAAGCCAAGCAAATATACACGTTATCATTGTAGCAAAGACTACCATCCCAATGTAATCTATTACCACCAATCCAGTAAATACAGCGTCAAATCCGGATCCGTCAGGCTTTCCAATCATATATCCTGCAACTGTTCCTGTCAGGAATGGCAGAGCATAAATCATGTTGAAAACACCGATTGCGAATATCCTTGAAAAAAGTATTTGACTAGGTTTTATGGGCATCGACATTAGCATCTCATTGTCTTTTGACTCATATATCTGCTGGTATGCCATGAAAACGCTTCCAATGAAGCACAGGCAAAATGCAGCCAAGAGGACGATTCCAACTATTACCCATTCAATACCATTTTGCACAAGCCCATCTGTTGCTATGGCGATTGCGGGTATTACCATGCCATTAACTATTATAAAATAAAATACAAACCCTAATACTATCAGTCCTATGCCGACAGCTTTCTTCTTCCTGCCGAACATGGCAGACATCATTAGTCTCATTCTGATTCCAAGGAGGAGTTTAATCATTGTTCTTCTCTCCTTCCAGTTCCAAGAAAACATCCTCAAGGGATGTATCTCCCTTGACTTCCTCCATAGTTCCGGAAGTTATCAGTTTTCCCTTTTTGATTATTGCCACTTTATCACATAGCTTTTCAGCAACTTCAAGGACATGGGTTGAAAAGAAGATTGCTCCCCCTTCATCGCACAACTCCCTCATCATCTTTTTCAGATGGTGGGAGGCCGAAGGATCAAGTCCTACAAAGGGTTCGTCCATGAGCCATAGCTTTGGTTTGTGAATCAGTGCGGATATGATTGCAAGTTTCTGTTTCATACCGTGGGAATACGAGCTTATTGGCTGAGCAAGGTTGTCATAGATCCCAAGCTTAGATGCAAGCTCTTTAATACGCTCGCGTCTTACCTCAGGCTCCACACCATAGACATCTCCAACAAAATTCAAATACTTGATCCCGGTCAAAACCTCATAAAGATCAGGGTTGTCAGGAAGATATGACATTATTCTCTTGCAACCCATAGGGTCTTTCTTGATACTCTTGCCATCGATTAGAATATCTCCGTGTTCAAAGTCCAAAATACCGCAGCAGGCTTTCAAAGTTGTCGTCTTTCCCGCACCGTTATGGCCGATGAAAGCGTAGATTTCCCCGGGGTTGATTTCCAAAGAGAGGTCATCCACTGCTAGGAAATCCTCATATCTTTTGGTGTAATTTCTGATTGAAAGTATACTCATGTTCTTACCTTCTCTGCCTTTCCTCTTGTCAAAAGATTTAGATCAAACATACTATTTATCTATTCATCTCCCATTCATTTCATGATTTATAAATTGTATTCATGAATATAAGTATCGGAAGATATCAAATATTATAGCACTATGCTCAATAAATTTGAAGCCTAAATCAAACAGGACTACCCATGTAGTCCCGTAAAATTTCAGTAAAATTAAGATTTTTATGCAATCTATAAAGACTTTTATTCAATAATATCAAGCGTATTAATCAATATAAAATAAGATTACTTATTGACCTCGTAGCAAGTCTTATTTACGTGTTCAACTGCTGCAAGTGCTGCAACAGCCCCATCAGAAACAGCTGTGGCGATCTGTCTAACTTTCTTGGTTCTACAATCTCCTGCAACAAAGATCCCTGGAGTTCCTGTCTGGCAATCTTCCCCTGCTTCAACATAGCCGGCTTTATTCAGTTTAACGAAATCTTTAAACACCTCATTTTTGGGAACCTGTCCTATAGCGACAAATACACCATTGACATCTAGAGTACGCTTCTCCTTAGTTACCTTGTCTTCTACCTCAACTCCCTCTATAAACTTGTCACCCTTTAACCCTGTAACTACAGCGTTTAACACAAGTTCAACATTATCTTTGCTCTTCACTCTTGCCACGTTAGTAGCATCTGCCCTGAATTCATCCCTTCTGTGAATCAGATATACCTTCTTTGCAAGATCGCTGAGGGTCTCCGCATCCTCCAAAGCTGTATTACCACCACCTGCAACTGCCACTACTTTATCCCGGAAAAATGCTCCATCACAGGTTGCACAGTAGCTGATACCTGCACCTCTAAACTTCTCTTCACCTTCTACACCTAGAGGCCTTGGTTGAGCTCCTGTGGCTATTATTATGGATTTACACTGATACTCGTTACCGGATTCCGTAACTACAGTTTTGATTGGTTTATCTGCATCCTTTACCTGGGTGATCTTCTCATACTTCATCTCTGCTCCCAGTTCTGTGAACTGCTTGTATACTTGGTTAGCAAATTCCAATCCGGTCATATTAGGCATCCCCGGGTAGTTTGCCACATCAGGAGTGTTGATAACCTGACCTCCATAGCTAAGCTGATCAAAGAGCACTGTCTTCTTTCCACCCCTTTGTCCATATATGGCTGCAGTCATCCCTGCAGGACCTGCACCTATAATCAATATGTCGTACATAAAAAACCTCCTGTTCAATACTTCGATTTATTGATACCCAGCTAAAGTGTTTTGAC
>JASBYX010000046.1 GCA_029983755.1 Anaerovoracaceae bacterium | reverse complement strand
AGGATTTTTTAATATTTCTTAAGAAACTAGCAGCTTAAGAACTATCATTTCGTGATAAACATCAGTATTTTCAACGGTTTTAGAGCTTAACGATTCTTAAAAAAACTTAATTTTCTTTGTATTTCTTAAGTTATTTTAACTTTTCTTTTCTTTTATCGATGATTTTATTTACAAAATACATGACTGCGCAAACAGCGGCGGCTGCGAAAATATCTAAAATCGAATGCTGTTTCACAAAGCACGTGGACATGGCGATTATCATCCATACAATGTCCAGACCGAAGATTAAAGCCTTGCTTGTTATCTGTTTTGTTCTATGGGTGGAAATCATTCCTAGGAATGCCCCTATTCCATGGACACTTGGTATTACATTTGTATTAGTATCTGCCCCATATATGGCTCCTATCATATGTGTGAAGATATTGTCCCTTGGGAAGGTTTCCGGACGAAGGTCTTGGCCGTTTGGAAACAGAAGGCAGAATATCAAGGTAAACGTAAATGTTATTATGATGCCTATCATATATTTCTTGTATTCTTCTTCGTCTTTTATAAGGAGAAAGACCCCGATCGCCACTAGAGCCGGATACCAAAGGTAATAGAAAATTACAAATTCCTCTCTGAAAGGTATGTAGTCATCGATAAATATATAAGATGGCCAGTAGTCAGACGTCTCAGGTACGAGTTTTTCAACAACGAAAAACAATCCTATATATATAGGTACATAGATCGCATATATTAAAAGGCGGAGCTTATGGGCCAAAGGACTTGCTGCTCCGCCGGTTTTATATTTTGCTAAATTAATACTGTTGCCTTCCATACTTCCTCTTTTACTCGTCTGCTAATTCTCTTAATTACCTATTATTTGCCTTAATAGTCTATTATTTCTTGTATGTTTTCTTAATCCTTCATCTTAATATCCCTTGTATAACAAACTATTTGTATTCTCCGCCTGAAGGAATGAGCACTGTTATGCCTTCGTGTATGTTTTTGATTTTGATATTCTCCTGTCCCTGTTGATATTCACCATCCAAGGTCCAGTTCATGCTCGGGTCTGCCTCAATCTCAAGCTCCTTTGCATCGAAAAACTCGATCAAAGAATTGTCTGTGAACCTTCTCATACTCAAACTGAAGAGAACTGAGTTGAGCTCCAAAGGATTGCTCGGATACCTGATGAGTAGAACCTCAAACTTGCCGTCAGACAGGTCCACAAGTTCCTGATCCAAGGTCAAAATACCTGCGACAGATGTGGTGTTACAGACAGCTCCGAAGATAAATTCTCCATCCACCTCTCGATTTTCAGTCTTAACGGTTACCTTCCACGGTTTCATATTTCCAAGCTCTGCCACACCACTTAAAACATAGGCAAAGTGACCTAGTATATTCTTCATGCTCTGAGGGGTTGAATAGGACACACCGGTAAAGGCACCAAATGACGCAATATAGCTGAAATACCTACCGTTAAAGTCTCCTATGTCAACCTTTGTAGCATAACTATGGGTGACATCAAGTGCCGCAAGGGGCATGTATGTGGACAGTCCCAATGTGTCTGCAAAGTCGTTGGTACTGCCTGCGGGTATATATCCGATGGGAATGTCCATGCCTGACTTCTTGATTCCTGCGACTACCTCATTGTATGTGCCGTCGCCGCCTATTGCAACGATGATATCATATCTACCTGAAAGTGCAGCTTCTTCAGCATATTCTTTGGCATCTCCGCATTTTGTCGTAGCCCTCGATGTGCATTCGTATCCTCCTGTCTGGAGGTTCTGAATTATGCTTAGAAAGAATCTGTCAGCTTGGCTTTTCCCTGCCGCCGGATTTACTATTATATACGCTTTTTTCATTTGAAGCACGTTAATCCTTTCGCTTATGTGATTGGTATAGCGGTTGTTTTCACAGCAATCATCTTGCAAGTTCAATTAGCTTGTCCAATAGTTTACGGTAGTCTATGCCCATGGCTCTAACCATGCTAGGAAATCTGCTTACATCTGTAAGGCCGGGGATAGTGTTTATCTCATTGAAAAGAACCTGTGGTTCTTCCCCTGAGGTCTTGATAAAAATATCCACCCTGGCATATCCATTGCAACACAGCGCCTGATACGCTTTAGCTGCAGTATCTCTTACTTTTTCGGCCAGATCCTCATCTATCCTTGCCGGCATATGGATTTTGGATTTCTTCTGGCTGTACTTTTCTCCATAGTCAAACCAGTCGACAAATAGTTCAATCTCGTCAACCGGACTGACCATCAGCTCATCGTTACCTAGAACTGCACACCCCACCTCGAAACCTTCGATGTTTTCTTCGCACAAAACCTGGTTATCAAACTTAAATGCCTCTTGAATTGCAGGCATCAGTTCCTCTTCTCTGTGGACTTTAGTCATTCCAAGGGATGAGCCGGCTTTAATCGGCTTTACATAAAGTGGAAACTGTAAACCTAATATATCTTCCATAAATTCTTCAGGATTGTCCCACTCTCTGAGCAAAATATTCTTCGGTGTCTTAATTCCTACATTATTTACTATTCTATGGGCTATGAATTTGTCCATACAAAGCATAGATGCTTCCATACCACACCCAACAACAGGAATTCCTGCAAGCTGCAGCAGTCCTTGAATAGAGCCATCTTCTCCATTCTTACCATGAAGAACTGGAAAAACTACATCCAAGGGAATCACCCTGTTTTCTTCGGGAATCCATAAGCCCTTACTCTCCCGATCAGGAGATATGAATGCCTTCATCACATTCCCCTGCTGCCATGTATCGTTGTTAATCTCTTCAATATCCCCTTGGAAGTAGAACCAGCTGCCCTCACGTGTGATCCCGATCAAATGCTTGTCATATTTATTATCGTCAAGGTTCTTAATAACGGAATAGCTTGAATGGAGGGATACCGGATATTCGCTTGAGCATCCTCCGAAAATAATACCTATCGACTTTTTCATTTCACATTTTCCTTTCTCAGGTCTAATAATCAAATCAATCAAATCACCGAATCCGTGTCTGAAAGGGACCCAATACCACCAAAACTATCGTCATCTGTGTCAATATCCTTTGTGTCAACCCACGCCTTGTTGAATACAACCCCAAGGCAGAGGATCTGTGCCAGAAGGAAGAGCCAAAACATCACCGCAACGATGGATGCTAGGGATCCGTAGATGATATCGTAATTGGCAATCTGACTGGCATATATGGAGAATCCAATGGTTGCAAGCATCATCCCCAAAGAACAGAAAACACTCCCCGGGATTATCTCCTTAAATTTCATTCTCTTAGATGGCATGAAGTAATAATTAATTGATACTATCATGAAGTACAACAAAATATTCAGGGGCCATCTTAAATATGTCCACAAAATATCCACCACTCGGTTATCCGATACGGCCCCTATGGTAGCGTTCATTATGAACTTACCATATACAAGAACCACCAAAGTGAATACTAGAGTCGCCACCATTATTATCACCATTATTATAGATTTAATCTTTTCCTTTACAAGCCCTCTACTGGTGTACTCACCTTCAGTATATGTGTAGTTTGACAGGCGATGCATGGGAATCATTACCTTCGATGCCGCCCACGCTGCTGTCACTGTGAGGACTACGTTGTTGGCTCCTGTAGGTTTATAGTTGAACAGGGAATCGATAGTACTACTTATGTCCCCTGACACATACCTATCCATAATATAATAAAGATACCTCACAGAGATATCGAAAAGCCCCAGTATCTGGGACAAAACAATTACCATTGGCACAAGGGAAAGAAGCATGTAAAAGGCCATCTGGGCAGGAAACCCTTGGTAATAGGGGTTTCCCATGATTTTGACTGCACGCTTTCCCACATCGAAAAATCGTCTAACCAACTTCAAACTCAGTTCTCCTCCGGAATGTTCACGTCTTGGTTTAAATCCTTCATTTTTTCAGCTAAAAGTTTGAGAGCTCTAGCCCTATGACTGATATCGTTCTTAACCTCAGGGCTGAGCATACCGAATGTACTTCCGTACCCCTCGGGCACAAACAGGGGATCATATCCAAATCCGTTTGTCCCTTCTTCTTTTTCGATGATGTGTCCCGGGCATTCGCCCCTTGCTACAATCTTTCTACCATCAGGGAACAAAAGAGTTATCACGGCGACAAATTTTGCTCTTCTCTCTTTATACGGTATGTGAGCCAATAAGTCTATCAGCTTCTCGTTGTTTCTTTTGTCATTGTGATCTTCTCCTGCAAACCTTGCAGAATAAACTCCCGGAGCACCACCTAATGCTTCAACCATCAATCCTGAATCGTCAGCTATTGTAGGTCTTCCACATTTATCCATTATGGCTTTAGCCTTTATATATGAGTTTTCTTCGAAGGTTTTTCCATCCTCTTGGATTTCAAAATCCGTAGGCACACCTGCCTCATCCCTTGAAATCACATGAAACCCAAGGCTTTCCGTAACCTTAGCTATCTCTTCTATTTTGTGCTTGTTTGCGGATGCTACTACTATCGTGTCCATATTTACCGTCCTGATTAGATAACATGTAATTTACATGTATTTATATTATTTGCGATTGCTTTTCATCTCTTTCTATGATTTTGCTATTGTGCAATACCGCTCCTATTATATCATACTGATTTTTATTTTTCCACGATTTGATTCTCACCACATTTAATGATATAATAAATATTAGATAAATATAATTTATATGGCTGATAGCTTGCGGTTGTCATCCATGGAGTTACCGAGTTACCGGCCGTAATGCTTAAAAGTATTTTTGGAGGTGGATTATGGCTGTCAAAGAGAGAGTAACTACCGTTATGGTTGAACAGGCTCTGAACTATCTAGATAAGAATCCTCTTGAAAACTTACCTAAATTGCTTGATTTCGTAGAGAGATTTGATTTCAATCATGCCCTTTCCAAACAGATTAAAAATGTGCGCAAGGGGCTTCTGGGTGAGAACGACAACTGGCGAAGACTTGTGGATTCTATCTATGAGGATGTGGACGAAAATATCAGAAAGACTTTGTTCAAAAATGCGGTTTTGAACTCTGTTGTTTTGAGCAGAAGTAAGAAGGAGAAGATCAAATCAGAATACGGGTGCAACATCCCTTGGGCAATTCTCCTTGATCCTACAAGCGCCTGCAATCTGCACTGTACAGGTTGTTGGGCTAGCGAATACGGGAATCGTCTCAATCTTTCTTTCGACGAAATCGACAGTATAATAACCCAGGGAAAAGATTTGGGTATATTCATGTATATTTACACCGGGGGCGAACCTCTGGTTAGAAAGAAGGATATAATTGAAATCTGCAGGAAGCATCCAGACTGTGTGTTCCTCGCCTTCACAAATGGTACATTGATAGATGAGGATTTTGCTAAAGCAATGCTAGAAGTTAAGAACTTCGTTCCGGCAATCAGTATCGAAGGAGATAAGGCGGCAACTGACGGTAGGCGTGGAAAAGGAACTTATGATGCTGTGGTTAAGGCTATGGAAACTTTAAGAAAGTACAAACTTCCATTCGGTGCTTCCACATGCTACACTTCTGCAAACTATGAATCTATCACAGATGATGCCTATTTCGACAGGCTCATAGATATGGGGGCGAAATTTGCATGGTTCTTCCACTATATGCCTGTAGGTAACGATGCAGCTACTGAACTTCTTTTGACTCCGGATCAAAGAGAAACTGTGTATCGCAAGATAAGATCTGTGAGAAACCGCAAGTCCATCTTTCTCATCGATTTTCAAAATGATGGGGAATATATCAGAGGATGTATTGCTGGAGGAAAGGAATACTTTCACATCAATCCTAACGGGGACGTGGAGCCTTGTGTATTCATTCACTATTCCGATTCAAACATAAGGGAAAAGACACTCCTTGAGGCACTTACTTCTCCTCTGTTCATGGCATATAAAGAAGGACAGCCTTTCAACCACAATCATCTGATGCCATGCCCTATGCTGGAAAACCCTGAGAAGCTCAAGGAGATGGTTGAAAAAACAGGAGCTCATTCAACGGATCTTGTTTCCGAAGAGAATGTTTCTGACCTGTGTGCAAAGTGTTCAGGCTATGCTGAAAACTGGAAGCCTAGGGCTGAAGAGCTCTGGAAGGCAAGGCAGGCAGAAAAAGCTGCTCAGCAAGGCAATTAAGTTGAATATCCAAGATTTAAAGATTCGCCATCGGTTCACCCCGGTGGCGCTTTTATTTTGTTGACCCGAAACCATTGAATTTGTTCCTTATTTTTGCTATATTTTTAAATGTATTTATCTATTTTTTTGTTGGGAGGTAATATGAAAGACGAGTTAAAGTATGGCATCGATTCCAAGCCTAGGTTTTCTATGAGTTTGCTTTTGGCTTTGCAACACATTTTGGCGGCTTTTGCCGGGATAATTGCTGTTCCTCTTGTAGTGTGCTCTGCCCTAGGATATGGGGTCAAAGAAACTTCAGTAATGGTTTCAGCTACAATCTTTGCTTCGGGTATCACTACGGTACTCCAATCAAGGGGTGTAGGTCCTATCGGGTCTAGGGTTTCTGCTATGATGGGAACTGACTTTACCTTTGTAAATCCGTCCATCAGTGTCGGTGCGAAGTTCGGTATCGCCGGAATTGTTGCTGCAACCATGTCCGGATCTCTTGTGGAAATTATTTTAAGTAGATTTATCAGACCACTTATGAGATTTTTCCCACCACTTATCACAGGTACTGTGGTTTCACTTATAGGTATCACTTTACTTCCTGTGAGTATCGACTGGGCTGCAGGTGGATTTGGGGCACCTGACTACGGTTCTCTCAAGAACCTTGGAATTGCTTTTCTCATAATGGTGTTCACGCTGTTTTTGAACCACTATGGTAAGGGGATTTGGTCTTCTGCTGCAGTGTTTATCGGAATGGTTTTCGGATACCTTATCTGCATACCGATGAATATGGTGGACTTGGCCCCTGTCAGCGAGGCTGCATGGATATCTATCCCAAATATTCTACACTATGGATTTAAGTTTGACTTGGCTTCAACTCTTTCCTTCGTACCGGCCTTTGTGGTTTCTACTATCGGTACAACAGGTATCATGATGGCAATTGGAGAGGCTTCAAATGTTGAGCTTTCCGGTGACAGAATTGCAGGTGGTGTACTCGCAGATGGTGTGGGATCATTTATTTCAGGGCTTTTCGGAGCCGGTCCAAACACTTCTTTTTCTCAGAACGTTGGACTCATTACACTTACAAAGGTTGCCAGCAGGCATATAATGGTTCTTGCGGGAATTATCTTGACTATTCTCGGAGTTTTTCCAAAACTGAGTGCTCTTATTTCTGTAATGCCGCAACCGGTCCTTGGAGGTGTTGGAGTAATTATGTTCGGCCTTGTTGCTGCACAGGGTATCAAGACTCTTGCCAGCATCAAACTTGGAGACAGGGAGTTGCTCATAGTTTCTGTTTCCCTAGCTCTAGGAATCGGTGTAACTGTTAGACCTGAGATTCTTAACGGTCTTCCGGAGGCTCTTAAGATGATTCTCTCTTCAGGAATTTCAACAGGAACTCTTGCAGCGCTGATCCTGAATATCGTTTTAAAGGATAGGAGAAAGGATGTAGAATCAGAAAAATAAGATTCTATGGTAAATTAAACATCCCCACCAAGTCCGCTTGACTTGATGGGGATGTTGTCTATACTAGCTTAGATATTCAGTTACTGCCTGTCTTACAGCATTGCCGTCGGCCTTGCCCTTAAGCTGACCCATAACGGCTCCCATGAGCTTACCCATGTTCTCTTTGCCACCTTGGATTCCCATAGAACCTGCGATCTCAGCAACTTTGCTCTTGATCTCTTCAGGTGACATCTGCTTAGGTAGATAACTTTCCAGAATTTTAATTTCTGCGTTATAAGCTTCCGTCAGATCTGTTCGGCCTGCTTTCTCGAAGTCCGACAAAGCATCCTTTCTCATCTTCACCTGCTTAGCAAGTATTGGAACAATTTCTTCATCAGAAAGCTCTACACGGTTATCCACCTCGTATTGCTTGATTGCCGCACGTGCAAAACTGATCGTATCTTTCCTCACCTTGTCGTGAGCCTTCATGGCGTCCTTAAGGTCTGCCATGAGTCTATCTTTAAGTCCCATAAATATACTTCCTTTGCTGATTCTTCACTGATACAACTTACGTTGAAAGTTAAAATCTATTAGTACTTCCTTGCCTTCTTCCTTGCAGCCTCAGACTTCTTCTTCCTTCTAACGCTAGGCTTCTCATAGTGCTCTCTCTTACGAAGTTCGCTCATTACGCCGTCTCTTGCGCAAGATCTCTTAAATCTCTTGAGTGCACTTTCCAAGCTCTCGTTTTCTCTAACGATGACCTGTGCCATATTCCAATTCACCTCCTACCTTACATGAAATATTGTGTCGCACGCGGTTACGCAGATGACCTATTAATTATACTATTAAATCATTCCCTTGACAAGGGCGAATTTATTTGCTAGCTTTTAG
>JASBYX010000045.1 GCA_029983755.1 Anaerovoracaceae bacterium | reverse complement strand
GCGCCTATGATACTTGGTGGGTGACTGCCTGGGAAAGCGGGTCGTTGCCGGTTTGTTTTTTATAGGGCTCCATGGTCAAGCGGTCAAGACACCGCCCTTTCACGGCGGTAACCCGAGTTCGATTCTCGGTGGAGTCACCATACGCGCGACTGGCGGAATTGGCAGACGCACTAGATTTAGGTTCTAGCGGGAGACCGTAGGGGTTCAAGTCCCTTGTCGCGCACCATATTTTGTACGATAACTGATTTAACCTCTCAGGTTGGATCAGTTTTTTTATTGCTTTTGACTTTTATAATAGGGGGATATAATATGCTCATCAACGTATTACTTGTTGGAATCGGAGGATTTTTTGGATCATCTGCTCGATACCTTGTGAGCCTTATTCCAATTAAAGAAACCACCGTTTTCCCTGTGCACACTCTACTTGTTAACATAGTTGGTGCGTTTCTCATTGGTATTTTGGCGGCGGTTTTAAAGGATGACATAATTAATCATAGATTCAATTTGCTCTTAAGAATAGGATTCTGTGGGGGTTTTACTACATTTTCCACATTTACCCTAGAAACCTTGAGTCTTGTGGAGAGGGGATACGTTTTAACTGCCTGTACCTATGTTATACTCAGTGTAATCTTAGGAATTGCAGCTATTTTGCTTGCTTATTACCTAATTGAGCAGATTATGTAGTTGTCAGTTTTTTGCAAGTTACTTGATGTATTATTTTTTGTAATAGTGACAGAGATGTTTTACTTCCTACCTACATTAATAATATGCTCATAATTATATAATATAAAAGCAGAGCTCTGATTAAAGGCTCTGCTTTTTATTTCTTATATGTATTTGCTCGGACTGAATTAAGCCTATAAAAGCTTAATCTCGCTCATCGCTCTCATCATGCCTGTCACCCTGATCTCCTGGATTTGATGGGGTGTTAGGACTTTCAGAATTATTGTCATGTTGTTTATTTTCATCCTGTGCAGGTGGTGTGGTTCCCGGTGCAAGAGGGTACTTCTTGGTATCCTTGTTGTGAATAGGGCAATATGTCTTAGGAATTCTCGACTCTGTACCTTTCTCAAAAGTCGTTTCTACGATGTGGATACACCATGGGGTAGCAAGCATTCCTGAGTCCTTGCAAATATTTACGACCTTAGATTCTTTTTTCTTGGTTTCGTCCTTAATCTTATCAATGGAGGATAGTCCTGTTTCGGTACCCTTAACAAAATAGTTGCCTCCGATGTTTATAACGTTAGAAGGTTGCGCAGGGAAACTGCCACTATAGGCTTTCTCTATCTGTCTCATAATTTGACCCCACAAAACAGATGCAGCTCGGCTGCTCTGTGAAAGGGATATTGCCACATCGTTTCCAACCCACAAAGCCGCAGCATAGGATGGTGTGATACCGGCACACCAGATATCCATATCATCATTTGTAGTACCGGTTTTAACGCCAACAGGCACTCCAGGCATAGAAGCAGGTCCACCGAAACCACCGGTTACAGAATACTGGAGTATTTTGTTCATTATGAATGCAACATCCTCACCAATAACCCTTTTACCGGGATCATCTTTGTTTTCCAGAAGAACTTTTCCTTTACGATCCTTTACTTGGGAATAGGCATGCGGTTTGTGAATAACTCCACCGTTTGCAAAAGCTGAATATGCATTGGTTAGTTCAAGCGGTGAGATACCTTTAGCCATTCCTCCAAGTGCTATTGCAGATGGATTATCATCATTAACTTCGCCTTCTTTTACGATTGAAGTTACTCCGAACTTCTCCAGCATTTTCATGCAGTAATCCCCACCAACCTGGAAGTAGGTCTTAACAGATGTAGTATTTCTGGATAGTGCCAACGCTGTCTTTAAGTCAATAGGTCCCATGTAGTTCTTATCGAAGTTCTTAGGCCAATCCTTACCATCAATTCTAGTAGGTTCGTCTATGATTACTGAACCGGAAGTAATGTAATCTCCCCAGTACTTGGCGCCTTGTTTATCGATAGATAAGTCCCTGAAATTATGTTTATGTCCGGCCTTTGCTTCCTCAGCACTCTGCTGCAGAGCAGGTGCATAAACCCCGATAGGCTTGATGGCAGATCCGGGTTGTCTAGGAGATGAAGCCCTGTTGAAAAGATCTCTTCCTTCAGTCTTTCTGCCACCTACCATAGCCTTGACTGCACCGGTATTAACATCAACTATTGTCATGGCAGCCTGAGGCTGAACCACCTGCTGATTTAGGGTATATGCATTGGCACTTATGGAAATTGTTCCGTCGTCATTTACTTTAAACCAATCCTTATTATCCTGAATAAACTTAGCGGATATAGTAACATTTCCATCGCTGTCTTTTTTCTTTTCACCTTGAGGTATATTCACAAAACCACCGGATATTACATAAAGTTCACCTTCTGATCTTACGAACATGCTCTTAAATTCAACACTAATATCCGATTTTCCGCCTACCTTGGTATCATAGAAATGAAGTTTTTTGCCGGCTGCCAGAGTTATGGATCCATCGTCGTTCTTCCAAGCCTCATCGGAATTAAGTATATAGTTACCTGCCTCATCAAAGTAATTGTAGTAGTTATAGAGGGCTACATTTCCGTTTTTGTCTACGAAATTTCCTTCTGAGTTTTGACTCATGTCAATAGGAGAAGGGAAGTTGTTATTGTTTGAAAATTCAGTTTCTATAACATTTTGAGCTTGGCTGTCCAGGGTTGAATAGATCTTGAGGCCACCGTCGTAAACCTTTTCTCTCGCCTGGGATTTGGACAAGTTGTACTTCTTTGCCAAATCGTTTACTACTTCATCAATGACATAATCGTTGAAATAAGCAGCTTTTGAGGTGTTGAGAGAAAAGTTAGGGTTTATTATATCCTTTAGAGGTACTTTGATTGCCTCTTCATATTCTTTCTGTGATATTTTGTTCTGTTCCCTCATAAGTTTGAGACATAGATGAATACGATCTAAACCTGTCTCGTTCAGAACATATGCACCACTTGTTGTTTTGTGCAAAATATGATCTTCATCGTAAGCCTGTGCATCGCTTAAATTTACAAAGCGAACATATGCATATTCCGTAGGAGCTTTTGGTAAAGCAGCCAAAGCAGCTGATTCAACCAAGTTGAGTTCGGAAACGCCTTTTGAGAAGTAGGCCTGTGATGCCGCTTCAACACCGTTTGAGTTATTGCCAAGATAAATTGTATTTAAATATGCTTCAAGAATTTGTTTCTTCGACATATTTCTCTCTATGATTACTGTGTAATATGCCTCGATTATCTTTCTTCTAATGCTTCTTTCCGACTTGGATTCCTTAAGGAAAACATTTCTGGCCAGTTGCTGTGTAATTGTTGAAGTTCCACTGACTCTACCTGAGGACAGGGAGTCTTTGATTGCTCCAAGTATTCTGATGTAGTTAAATCCGTGATGCTTCCAGAAAGTTTTGTCCTCAATCGTAGTAAATGCATCCTTCAAATTATCAGGTAGATCTTTATATTTGATGTTTGTTCGATTCTCTGTGGCATATATTGAATCTATCTTGTTTCCTTGATCGTCGTATATTACAGAGCTTTCGGACAAAATACTGTATAGATTATCAGTGTTTATCTTCTCAGCACCGTGTACAACGTATGCAATATATGCAAAGGTTATTATGACTACGATGAGAATGAATGCTAATAAAACTAATAGAATTTTCTTCCACAGTTTCATATCCTTGAATTTGAGCTTCTTATCATCATTTTTCCCTTGAGAGTTTTTCAAATCTTTTTCCTCAGTTTTAACGTCGATTTTACTCATAATTGTTTCCTTTTTCTATTAGCAATTTACAGGTAATTATAACATAAAAACAAGGTATGGGCAAG
Source organism: Anaerovoracaceae bacterium (assembly GCA_029983755.1). Lineage (GTDB taxonomy): Bacteria > Bacillota > Clostridia > Peptostreptococcales > Anaerovoracaceae > S5-A14a. The sequence continues at coordinate 4,656 of JASBYX010000045.1, read as the reverse complement.
GATATGGGGAGAAGATAAAATGTAATATTTGATTCAAAAATGATATTTTCATGAGAAGACCGCTTTTTTTAGTATCGGTTATCCAGGCAGGAAATAGGATTCCTATTCTTAGAATTAGGCATATATAGGACAATAGCCCTCCTAATTTTCATATCTTTAGTTTCTGTTATATTTCTTTCTATTTCAAATACGGATATACAGAAATTATACTCTGAGAATTATTCACAAATATTCAAAATCTCCGCAGCCCTCACAGTGGCCGTTGTGCTGCTCTGTAATGGCTATTTTGTAATGAAAAATAACATAAAATGTGCAGAGAAATTTGTTTCTAATTCAAATGGCGAAGAGGTAGAGATTGAATGCATTGTGCTGTATTCGGATAGGACGGATGAGAATAAACTGAAAGTTGAGGCATACCCAATGCTTGGGAAGAACTATAGTGGAAGAGTTTTGCTGAACAGCTATTCTTCTAAGGAGACAGCCGGAGAGATGAAAATTCCTTTACCTGGGGAACACATTCTTGTCAGGGGCAAATTTCAGATTCCGAAACCGGCAACAAATCCCAGATGTTTTCATTATCGCAATTATCTCATGGGGAAAAGGGTATTCATGACAGGGCTATGCGGCAATTTCAAGGTCATTGGAAGTGAAGGTGGTCTAATATGGGATCTAAAGAGGTACACAGAGAAAATACGGAAAGAATTCTTTAAAGATAACCTATCACACGATCCGGCGATCGGGGGGTTGATCAGGGGGGTTGTTCTCGGTGATAAGAGTAACTTAGACGAGGAAACATATGATCGATTCAGGTTATATGGAACGGCACACATTCTGGCTGTTTCCGGACTGCATATTGGTATTTTGGTGACTATCTACAGAAGGGCGTATCGAGCTCATCCCAGCATGTTTTTAACAGTTGTACTCGTATTTGCGCTGTTCTTCTATGGCCAGGTTACAAGGTGGAGCCCCTCTGTTTTTAGGGCAGTTACAATGTCCCTCATATTTGTAGGTGCTCAGTTTTTAAAAAGAGATTTTGATTTGCTAACTGCCCTTGGAATAAGCGGGATATTTGCTGTGGGAACAAACCCGGGGATATTGCTTTCATTGGGGTTTCAAATGTCGTATCTTGCAATTTTGGGAATCGGCATTGGGGGAAGCAGGCTGGCAAGGTGGATCGAAATGTTTTTACAGGGGAAATTCGCTTATTTGTTAGGACAAGAGCCCATCAGGAAGCTATCAGGTTGGCTGGGAATGTTTTTTGGGGTTCAGATTGTTTTAACTCCCTTCATATTACAGGAATTCAATTACTTCACACCCTTTGGAATATTCATGAACCTACCCATAGGAATTTTGACAGGGGGAATTGTGTCCTTGGGGATGCTGTCCATGGGCTTTATGACCTTAGGGCTTGGCAATATCTTCCCTCAAGTCGAGAAATTTATGGATGTTTCCTTGATGTGTTTGGGAAAAATTTTGCTCAGACTTCACAGTTTGTACTTGAATGGAATTACAGGTAAGAATATAAATATATGGTTACAAAGAATTTCACCGGGTGCAGCTTTTACAACGGTTATTATTCTGCTAGTTATGCTAGCTCTTTCTGAAACGTTTTATATCATTTGTTCAAGGCGAAAGCTCATTTCGATTGTCGTAAGCCTTTGCATCGTAGTGATGCTCGGCGGAGTGAGTTATTTTGTTGATAGGACGGAATTTGATAAAGCTTCAATTGTAATGGTGGATGTAGGGCAGGGGGATTGCCTTCATGTGAGGAGTAAAGGTGGGTCCAATATGGTTTTTGATGGAGGGGGATCAAAGGACAAAAATCTCGGCAAATTGGTGTTGTTGCCGTATTTTCTGCGCAATGGAGTGGGGAAACTGGATATGGCGTGCGTAACCCATAGGGATACGGATCACGCTAAGGGACTTTATGATTTGCGAGATATTTACAAAATATCGTGCTTCGTTGATGGTGCGTATTCCGGGAATCTGGCGGAGGGTGAGGGGATGCGGGTGAATGTTTTGTGGCCGGTTGATGATTCAAGGGGAGCATCCGGTGAGGATAACGAGCTGTCATCTGTGTATCGCATTGATGTGGATGGGGTTTCGGTGCTTGTGACCGGGGATATTGGAATTGAAACAGAGAAGGAATTGATTAAAAGATATGGGAATAGTGAAATTTTGAAGGTGGATGTTTTGAAGGTGGCACATCACGGGAGCAGACACAGCACATCGGAGGAATTTCTAAAAGCCGTGAATCCAAAGGTTGCAGTTATAGGGGTGGGGAAAAATAATTACGGCCATCCGGCAGGGTCTATCATTGATATACTGGACAAAAATGATATAATGACATATAGAACTGATAAAAATGGTGCAATCGGAATTTGGAAGGAAAATGGCAGTCTAAAAGTATGTACAATGCTAGAAAAGTAAGTGTTTACAATAAATTTATTAATGACGAAAAGAATGGACTTAACAATCTGCTCATATTCGGTGGTAAGGAGCCTTATCTTTCGAGATGGGCTACAGATAGAATCGTTTCTCGTAATGTGAATCCACTTACTAAGATGATGGATCTTACTGAAATGGATGAGACGACTTTTTCTTTTAAGGAGCTTGAGCAATCCATGGAGAGCAGGGGCATCATGGGTGGCAGAAGGGCTACCGTAGTTAGAATGGAAGATGCTTCATTTCTTAAAGCTGATGAGGATAAGATAGTAAAACTTTTGAAATCATGTGACGATAGGCATGAGGATAATATTCTAGTGCTGCATGTGGTTTCGGAGGTTTTTCCTTCTATACCGGCTAAAATTAAGAAGCTATTCAACGTTTATGAATTTGGTAAGCTGAATAGAGGTGAGCTTTATAAGTTTATACACAACCAGCTTAAATCCAGAAGGGCAAATTTCGACGACTCATCCATATACCATCTTATGGATGTTTCGGGCTATCTGATGAAGGATAGCGACTATGACATATATAGACTGGTGAGTGATATAGATAAGATAATTTCTTTAATCGGAGAGGATGGGGGATTTCCGCTTCGGGAAGGAATCGAAGAAGTCGTGCTGGGTTATAGGGAGGCCTATGTTTTTTCCCTTGTGGATGCCATTTTTGCAAGGGATAAGGCACGAGGCATTGAGATTCTAAACAATATTTTTTCTTCAGGAAAAGATGAAGGTTCAAGGCTGACAGGACTTCTAATTTCCAGCGTTGAACTTGCCCTCTCAATCTATCAGCTTAAGAGAGATGGGGTCAGCCCATCGGAAGCAGCAAAGATTTTGGGCATCAATAAATTCAGAGGTGAGATGCTTTTGAAAAATACTGCGAGGATGAATGAAAACGACATCAAGAGATTGCTTATGAATGCATATATGATAGATCAAAATTTGAAAAGGGGGATGTTTGACGAGAGGACATCCCTTGAGTATTTTGTTGCTAATCTGTGACGGGCTCTATGTAGGCATAGGAGCTTATCTAGGAATAGAGCCTAAGTAGAAATAAAGTGTATGTAAGAATGAAAAATAAGGTAACGAAAGGTTGGTAAAGCTACGAAATGAAGAAAAGAAGGATCGCAGAGCTTGGACTTATTCTCGTGACTCTTGGGTGGGGAGTTTCCTATTATCTAATGGATATTTCTCTAACTGAGATGGGACCATTTACGCTGAATGGCTACAGGTTTTTGATAGCTTTTTTTGTGGCGGGAATTTTTTCTTTTAAATACATTAAGGATGTGAACAGAGAAACTCTGAAATACAGTTTTTATCTAGGGACTCTTCTTCTTTTCGTGTACAGCGGGGCAACATTTGGAGTTAAGTATACGACCTTATCCAATGCGGGATTCCTATGTGCATTAGCCGTTGTTATCACTCCATTTGTGGAAACTGTATTCATGAAGAAACCCCTTCCGGCAAAGGTGCAAATTTCGGCTACGGCATGTTTTGTAGGGATAATGCTCATGACACTTAAAGATAATTTTGCAATAAATATGGAGAATCTACCGGGGGATCTACTGTGTATAATGTGTGCGGTTTCCTATTCTTTCCATATACTGGTTACCCAAAAGGCTGTGCAGCAAGAGAATGTAAATTCATATCAACTGGGAGTCTTTCAGCTGTTTTTCTGCGGGGTCTATTGCATGGCTATGGGATTTATCGTGGAAGCTCCGGCCGTACCTAGCAACATGGAAGTGGGTGGCTCAGTGTTATTCCTGGCGGTGTTCTGCACAGGGGTTGCTTTCATAGTTCAGGCTGTGGCACAGAAGCATACTGAGGCCAGCAGAGTTGGAATAATTTTTTCACTGGAACCTGTATTCGCTGGAATTGTGGCATATATTTTTGCCGGTGAAAGGTTGAGTGTCAAGGGTTATATAGGTGTTGTAATAATGATTTCGGCCATTTTGTTTCTTGAAACCAATTTTAAGTTTTTGAAACTCAGGAAGCCTGGAGAAAAGTCAGCAGAATAGGCTGAAGGAGCATTGGAGAGTTGATTTACTTCAGGTTTTGGATTTGTCGCAAGGCATGTGCCAATCATGGTGTTGACCATGTCTGCGGAGTATGTCGCAAGGCCCATGCCAACCGCAGTGCTGAACTTGCCTGCGGACTTTGTCGCAAGGCATGTGCCAATCGCAGTGCTGACTTCGACGCAAGGGGCATGTTG
>JASBYX010000044.1 GCA_029983755.1 Anaerovoracaceae bacterium | reverse complement strand
AATAATTTGTGGTAAAATTGTGTCAACACTTGACATTGTTTCTAATATTAGGTAAAATGAGGACTCCTTACTTGGGGAAATTCACAAATATACACAAATTTATAGTCAATAATCATTTTAAGTTTAAAAAAGATGTTATTTAATGTCAAATTGTGTATAATATAGTAGTATTACTTTTTAGAAGTCTTTTGTAACGAGAAGTGAAAGGAGTAAGTATGACAGACGATATGAAGAAAAAAAAGAGAGATTTAATGGTTAAGGCAGAGATGCTGAAAGCGATGGCGAGCCCTGTAAGACTTGGCCTTCTTAAGGAATTGGCAGAGAATGATTTCTGTACAGTAACATATTTCACAGAGGTTATGGGTGCGTCTCAGTCCACAATTTCTCAGCACCTTGCTAAGCTTAGAAGCAGACAAATCGTGACTGTTGAATACGAGGGAACAAGGGCTAAGTACAGACTTGAGGACGAGAAGATCAGAGCCTTAATCAAAATTATTTTCGAAAAATAGAAAATTCGATTGCAAAAGCGAAAACGGTATGTTGCATATTACGACAAATATTCCATATTTCAATTTTTGCATATCTTAGGGGGGAGAAATCATCCCCTTTTTTGTTGTTTGAAATAGTTTTTAAGATTTTAGAGGTATAGTTTTTATTTTTATGAGAGTTAGGTTGTAAAGTTCACATGTTTTGTATTATAATTAGACAGTAGATAACCTATTCGGGTACACTTGATTTGTTTTTTTAAGGAGAATTTAGATGGCAATTACTGTTGTGGATAGATACTGTGAGAAATGCGGTAAGGTTTTGACAAGTGTTCATAGGGCGAAGGGGTATATTGCCCAGATGTACCTCGACTGCATGGAGCTCGCTGAGGGTAGTCAAAATGGGGGTGCCCTTCTTCTTGACCTTTTCGATGATTTTATACTGTCTGTCATGGTGGGGATGATGGAGAATGTGGATAAAACGTTGGCCGAGCGCAACGAGATGTTCGAGACTGTCTTGGCTGAGCTAGGCCTTGAGAGCAGGGTGCCACTGCCATTGATTTTGGTGGGTCATGAAGTTGACGAAGAGGACGTGCAGATTTTATATTCCCTTGCAAATGACTGGAGGGGAGCTAACTTCTGGAAACTCTATATGGCTGAGATTAATCAAGTATCAGAAAGATGCTCAAATGAATCATTGTCAACAATTCAAGGGTCGAGCTTTGGCAAAGAGGATGAAGAAAATCCTGGGAACGCTTGCAGCGTATATACCAATCAGCTGGGATTTGAGCTGATTGGCATGTGTAGAGATTTTGCCTTTTCCATAGAGGCTATTCTCGAAGAGAATTTTCCTGATGCTAGCTTTGATGATCTTGCAGACAACTATATCTCCGGAGTAATCGCTCACATAATGAAGTAATATGAAGTAGTTGTTGAATGAGTATATAGCGAATTTAAGAGAATTTGAAGTAAGCGTCTTAAAGCCTGTCATAGTCCACAGGTTTTAGGAACAGTTCCTTTACTTTCTCTCTATTATCTGTTCTTCCAAGGACCCAAAGCATTTTGCATACGATGGCTTCCAAGGTCATGTTTCCACCTTCAATTATACCGGGATTTTTCGTGAGACTGCTTCCCACCTCATAAGTGGATAGCTTGCTTCCCTCATGAGGAACCTGGGTAGTCATGACCACTAGCCCCCCTTCTGATGTGAATTCAGCCACAGCCTTGCTTATGGAAATGCTATCGTCCTTTTCAAGGTTAGGAAGTCCGCCCGTCCCAAAACCTTCGATTATCAGAAATTTGTATACCTCTCCAAGGATTTTTACAACATTGGAACTGATCCCAGGTGTTAGCTTTAGGACGAATAAAGGATGATCCATAGAATAACTAAAAATAGGAGATCCCTGTATCTGATCTACGATATAGTGGGTGACATGATCCCCCATAACCCTTGCAACATCAGGGTAATCGATACTGTCAAACGCATTGTAGCTCTGAGTCCTTATCTTTCTTGCCCTAGTTCCCCTTATGACCTTAGAGTTAAATACGATCTTCACACCTGAAGAATCCGGATCCGACGCATACAAAAACGCATCTATGAGATTTCTTCTCGCATCTGTATCCCTAAGATAGATTGACTTTTGTGAACCCGTTAGAATCACAGGTTTTGCAGAGTTCTGAATCATGTAGCTTAGCGCGGCTGCGGTGTAGCTTAGAGTGTCTGTACCGTGGGTTATGACAAAACCATCAAAATCCATGTAGTTTTCCTCAACGGAGGCTACTATTTTGCGCCACTGAGTCGGGCCGACATTTGTGCTGTCAAGATTCATAAGATCCATGGTCTGAAAGTCACAAAACTCCTGAATTTCCGGGACGAACTCCATGAGGGAGGTGCTGCTTATGCCGGGAGCGAGGCCGTTGTCGGTAGCGGTGCTTGCGATGGTGCCCCCGGTTGTGATCAACAGAATATTTTTCATTATGCTTTCCTATTTTTTTAATTCCTGGATGAAGTTTTCAATTCTTTTGCGGGTTTTCGTCTCCCCCATGATCTGCTGGATAGTCCAAACTTCAGGAGAGGTTGACCTCCCCAAAAGGGCAATTCTGATTACTGTTGAAACGTGGCCAACATGACCTTTGTAATCAGAAGGATTCTTTTTGTAATCCTTTGGTTTAGCAGCATAGCCGAGGGTGGTAGCGATTTCCCTGATCTTATCGAACCACTGACTCTGGTCGTCGTTTTTGTCAAGGGTTAGCAGGTACTTCTCCAAAATAGCGATATTGTCACCCTCTGTTTCTTCTGGAAGGGAGTCCTTTTCCATATGGGAAAGAAGGCTATCGAAGTAGCAACTGATGAACTCGACGATCTGCTCTCCGTAAACCAGATCCTTTCTAGGTTTTTTGTCGTTGCGTCCAAGGTCAAGGAATTTGCATAGATAGTCTTTATCCTCAAAGATATCCATTATCTCCGGCCTGAACTCAGCAGCCCAATTTTTATAAAAATCATATAACTCCTCTGCGGGGATTCCAAGCAAAACATCTTTGCTGATGTTATTAAGCTTATCAAGGTCAAACAGGGCACCTGAGTTGCTCATTTTCTCTGTAGTAAATTGGAACTTATCATAATCCTCAACAGGATTTGCCATTCGCCATTCCTCAAAGTTGGAGTTTAATATGGTGAGAAGGTACTCCCTGATTGCGGCCGGATGGTATCCCTTGCTTATGTAATAGTCAAGAGAGAGCTCCGGATCCTTTCGCTTTGACAGCTTTCTTCTGTTTCCATCTTCGTCAAGCTTCATCAGCTGAGCCGTGTGACAATAAACAGGCATCTCAAAGCCAAGCTTCTCAAACAGCTCCACGTGAATCGGTAGAGAAGGAAGCCACTCTGCGCCTCTAACCACATGTGTGGTTCTCATAAGGTGGTCATCTATTACATGGGCGAAGTGATATGTAGGAATCCCCGTTGTTTTGAGGATTACTACATCGTGGTAGTTTTCAGGAATTTCGAGAATTCCCCTGATAGCATCCTTTACCTTCACCTTCCTGACAATATCTGTTCTCTGTGACCAGTCCCCTGTGGAAGCAAGTCTCAAAACCCAAGGCTTTCCTTCTTTAATTTTATCTTCAACTTCTTCGTATGACAGATCTCGTGAAGGGGCATAGTCACCGTATATGCCGGGAGTCAGCTTCTCTTCCTCCTGCTTTTCTCTTATTTCGTTAATTTCATCCTCAGTTAGAAAACATGGATAGGCATGTCCCCTAGCAACTAAATCTTTGGCGAAAGTCCTGTAAATCTCTCCTCTTTGGCTCTGGGTGTAGCTGCCGTAGTTTCCCACATCTTCCCCTTGAGTGGCACCTTCATCAAAGTGGATTCCAAAGTAGTCAAGACTTCTGATGATGGTTTCAACAGCTCCTTCCACATACCTTTTGTCGTCGGTATCTTCTATCCTGAGGTAAAAAACCCCATTGCTCTGATGTGCAAGCCTTTCGTCCACGAAGGCCCCATAGAGATTGCCAAGGTGCATAAAACCCGTAGGGCTCGGACCGAGCCTTGTAACTTTCGCTCCTTTAGGAAGTTTTCTCGCCGGATATTTTTCCTCATAGTATTCCGGTGTATGTTCAATTTCCGGGAAAAGAAGATTTGCTAATTTCTCACTCATTTTTAAACCTCTCCAATCTCATATAAAATTATCATTACTATCTAGATGCTTTTTCGAACTCATGCGGAATGCAACAGAACGCAACAGAATGCAGATGATATGATGCAACTGCTAATTCAATGTAAATTCAATATGTTCAACTGATTTTAAAGTCAGTCATAATTTGCCAGAAATATTATACAATAGCAATGTGATTGATGTCAAAGAGATTGGCTGGAAACAGATGGATAACAGACAGGAAACAGACAGAAACAGACAGAAAACAAACTTATAGAAATAGCAAAAACTTGCCAAAAATGATATAATTTTAGTCTAAAGATTAGATGAATGGAGAGATTGGATGTCAGGATTTACACATCTACATTTGCATACAGAATACAGTCTGCTCGACGGCATGGCGAGAATTGATAAACTCATTCCAAGAGTTAAGGAACTGGGCATGACCTCAGTTGCAATTACAGACCATGGAGTGATGTTTGGTGTTGTGGACTTTTACAAGAGGTGCAAGGACTTCGGAATCAAGCCAATAATTGGGTGCGAGGTGTATGTGGCAGCTAGAACAAGGTTTGACAAGGAACCGGATAAGGACAAGCAGTCAAATCATTTGGTACTCCTTGCAGAGACTCAGGAAGGCTACCGAAATCTTGTAAAAGTTGTCTCCCGATCCCATACAGAAGGATTCTACTACAAGCCGAGAGTTGACAAGGATTTGCTCAGAGAACATAGCAAGGGCATTATTGCCCTTTCGGCCTGTCTTGCGGGGAAGGTTCAATCCCAACTTCTGCTTGGAGATTATGATGGGGCTAAGAAAGAGGCTCTGGAGCTTGAGGAAATATTCGGCAAAGACAACTTTTTCTTGGAACTTCAAGATCAAGGGCTTGAAGAGGAGCAACGGGTAAATCCTCAACTTGTGAAACTCAGCAAAGAGACAGGAATTCCCATGGTTGCAACCAACGATGTACATTACGTGAACCGAGAAGATGCTGAGGCTCACGATGTTTTGCTGTGCATTCAGACGGCATCAAATGTGGATGACGAAAATAGAATGAGATTTCCAAACGACGAATTCTATCTTAAAAGTCAAGCTGAGATGGAAAAAATCTTTGCATTCGCTCCGGAAGCTGTTGCCAATACCGGGCGAATTGCCCAGCGATGCAATGTAGAATTCGAATTCGGCAATTATCACCTTCCGGAATTTGAGCTACCTGATAGCTGGGAATCCGGCAAGCCTGAGTACCTTCGTTACCTGTGTGAAGAGGGACTTAAGGAAAGATATGGGAATGTCACTGAGGTAGGTGAGAAGGAGCCTAATAGCGGGGATAAATCTCATGTGGAAGGGACTGAGGCAAAGAGGATTCAGAGAGAAAGACCCCAGACGAACATGCTTTATGACAGGCTGAACAAGGAACTGAAAGTCATTGAAGACATGGGGTTTGTGGAGTATTTCCTCATAGTTTGGGATTTCATAAGGTATGCTAGGGAAAATGGAATCATGGTGGGTCCGGGAAGAGGCTCTGCTGCCGGGTCCATAGTTGCATATTGTCTGCATATAACAGATATTGATCCGATTAGATACAACCTGATCTTCGAGAGATTCTTGAACAGCGAGAGGGTCAGCATGCCGGATATAGATATAGACTTCTGTATCGAAAGGCGTGGAGAAGTAATTGACTACGTAATAGATAAGTATGGGGAAGATAAGGTTAGCCAGATTATAACTTTGGGGACCTTGAAAGCGAGGGCAGCCATAAGAGATGTGGGTAGAGCCCTGAACGTATCCTATGCTGATACGGACAAAATAGCTACGGCAGTTCCCAATATGCTTGGTATTACCATAGACAAGGCACTAGAGCTCAATCCGGAACTTGCCGAAAGATACCAAAATGAGGAACAGGTACGCCGGGTTATTGATATGTCAAGGGCAATAGAAGGAATGCCAAGGCATGCCTCAACCCATGCAGCGGGAGTCGTAATTTCCAAAGCACCGTTGGACGATTATGTGCCGCTATATGTAACAGATAAAGGTCTCACAACTCAATTTAACATGGTGACAATAGAGGAGTTAGGGCTCCTTAAAATGGACTTTCTAGGACTTAGGAACCTTACTGTCATAAGGAAGACACTGAAGCTCATAGAGAAGAATCATGGGGTGACAATCGACTTTGCAAAGATGGGATATGATGACCCCAATGTTTACAATATGATCTCAAGGGGGAACACTCTAGGAGTTTTTCAGCTCGAGTCCACAGGCATGACACAGTTCATGAAGTCTCTGAAACCGAACTGTTTTGAGGACGTGGTAGCCGGAATATCCCTGTTCAGACCCGGTCCTATGGATGCAATTCCTACCTATATAAGGAACAAGAAGAATCCGGAAAACGTCAGCTATGTCACACCTGAGCTGGCATCGATTTTGGATGTAACCTATGGTTGTCTTGTGTATCAGGAACAGGTAATGCAAATAGTGCGTCAGCTTGCAGGGTACAGCTATGGTCAGGCCGACCTTGTGCGAAGGGCAATGAGTAAGAAGAAAGCCGCAGAAATGGAGAAGAACCGGGAGTACTTTATAAATGGTAAGCTAGGTTCAGACGGTTCTGTGGAAATAGACGGTTGCCTTAGAAGGGGGATTTCTTACGAGGCAGCAGAGAGCATATTTAAAGATATGGAAACCTTTGCACAGTATGCCTTCAACAAAAGTCATGCGGCGGCTTACGCTGTGGTGGCTTACGAGACCGGATATTTGAAGTACTATTATCCTAAAGAATTCATGGCCTCCCTCATGTCATCAGTAATGGGTGACCCCACTGCTATCGCTAAGTACATAAGAAATTGCAACGAGATGGGAATTAAGGTTCTCCCGCCTTCGGTCCATGACAGCAAAGGAGACTTTATAACATCAAGGGATGGCATAAGATTTGGCCTCATGGGAGTCAAAGGTGTCGGTCAGGGGGTTATAGATGCCATAGTGGAATCCAGGGAATCCCAAGGAAAACCGGAAACTTTTGGGGAGTTCATCAGAAATGTGGACATCACACGAATCAACAAAAAAGCAATAGAAAATCTAATTAAGGCGGGAGCTTTTGACTGTATAGAGGAAAACAGGGCGGCTTTGATGGCGGTATACCAACAGGAAATAGAGGGGGCTCAGCAGGAAGCCAGAAGCACCATAACGGGACAGATTTCACTTTTCCAAACCAACGAAGACACCATGAAAAGCGTTGGAACGAGCAAGAATCTACCACGCATTAACAATTTCACCAAGGAACAGATGCTGAGCATGGAAAAAGAGGTTCTGGGAGTCTATATTTCAGGCCATCCTCTCGAACCATTTGCCGACCTCATTAAAGCGTACTCGACTGTAAGCACGGATATGATTAACAGTGAAGATGCAGAGGAGACGTTACAAAATAACAGCAGGGCCGTTCTCTGCGGCATGGTTTCTTCAATGAGAAAGCTCACTACAAAAAACTCCCAGCTCATGGCTTTTGTGAATTTGGAGGATCTGTACGGCACCTGTGAAATAGTGGTATTCCCAAAGGTGTACCACAATAGCTCACATCTTTTGGAATCAGGAGAGCCTATAGTTGTGGTGGGTAAAATCAACATGAAGGAGGATGCACCGCCAGCTATTTTAGCCGATGAAATTAGAAGCCTTGCAGAGTATGAGGGTTTGATGAATCAGCAGGATCCAAATGACAGGCAGGCACTGACTGTAGGAAGTGACTCAGTTGACAGGCAGGAACCGCCGGGGCGACATGACTTGACAAGCCAGCAGACCTTACCTTATGGAAAGACTTCCCCGGGGCAACAGGTTTCGTGCGGCCAAGAGGCTTCGCTCGGCCAAGAGGTTTCGCACGGCCGAGAGAACACTAGATCTGCAGGTAGTGGGAGCAGCCAAAACCCGAATGCCTTTCTGAAACTTAGGATATCACAAGAAAAGATAGATGATGATGTGCTCATGGACATAGAAAGGTTGTTCTCGATTAATTCAGGAGATATACCGGTGAGGATTTACCTGCCGGACGGCAAACAGGTACGGCCTAGAAGCGGAGTGAGAATTTCCGACTTTTTCGTGGAAAGTCTCAGAGGACTCCTTGGAGAAGAAAACGTGAAACTCCCAAGATAGAAAATGAAGCGACGGTATGCCCCGTGCGGGGGTGGTAAGGAATAAGGTAGGCTTCACCTTGAAATTCGATAAGGAGTATGGCTCGCGTAGAGGCGATAAAGAAACAATGCTTTGCGGGGTTGCAGAGATAAGAAAGACTAACGCCGGGACATAGAGTACACGCCTTGGGGGAAGGATATTTTGTTGTATGAGGAAAACAAACTATGAAAGAAAAAGATTTGCAGAGTGAGGCGGTTATAGCCGCAACTTCAAAGAAAGTAAAGAAAATAGCTGTTTTGACCAGCGGCGGTGATGCGCCGGGGATGAATGCTGCCGTAAGGGCGGTGACCAGGTGCGGACTTGATGCAGGAATGCAAGTTTTCGGAGTTTACCGAGGATACGAAGGGCTAATCGAAGGAGAGTTTCTCCAGATGGACAGGCGATCGGTGAGCGACATAATGCAGAGAGGCGGAACGATTCTAAAGACTGCACGAAGCGACCGATTCGAGACGGAAGAAGGGCAGGAAAGGGCGAGCTCCATGCTTCACACATTTGGAATCGATGCTCTGATTGTAATAGGCGGTGACGGGACTATGAGGGGAGCGGCGGACCTGAGCAACTTTGGGGTGCCTGTGATTTGCCTGCCCGGAACCATTGATAACGACCTAGGTTATACGGATTTTACCATAGGTTTTGACACGGCGGTGAACACGGTTCTGGAGGCAATTGGGAAAATCAGGGATACCTCCAGCTCTCACGAGAGGACCACGGTAATTGAGGTTATGGGAAGAAGATGCGGTGACATTGCAGTTTACGCAGGGCTTTCCGGAGGCGCCGAGACGGTTTGCGTTCCTGAAATGCCAGTTGATGTGAACAGGATATGCAACAAAATAATAACGGATGGGCACAACGGTAGGACTCACAGTGTGATCATCGTTGCAGAGGGTGCGCCCATCCGCACACAGGACCTTGTGGAGGAAATCAGGAGGAAGACCGGGAAGGAGGTCAGACAAGTTGTTTTGTCCTATCTGCAAAGGGGTGGCTCACCAACATCTTCTGACAGACTATTGGGAACACTTTGCGGAGCCAAGGCTGTGGAGATTTTAGCAGATCCGGACTTTGACATGAAATCCTATGCTGTGGGACAAAGATGTGGCAAGATTACTTCGACTCCTCTGAAGGAAGCCCTTGAGATGGAAAGGGACTTCAAGGAAGAACTTGTGGGGCTGATCAATGTTTTGAGCAAATAGGCT
>JASBYX010000043.1 GCA_029983755.1 Anaerovoracaceae bacterium | reverse complement strand
TGTAAAACATAAAATTATGAATTTCAACTTGCATAATCTAATATTGTGAGATATAATACCTTATGAGATTATCTCCCCTGATAATCTCATCCCAATACCCCTTTTGAACAAAGTAGACTGCTCCCCTGCGGTCTATTTTGTTATCCGGACATATTTAAATTATATGTGTATTAGGGGTAAAATCTTAGCTTTATCATCGGAGTATATATGGGAAAAAAGCTCATACGACAAGAGGTAATTGATGAAAATAATTAAAAAATCAGTGGTCTTAGACCCTACTACAATCTCGACACTATCCTCTAAACTCTTCGGTCGCTTCTTTAAAGGAAGGAAAATCGCGGTTTTCGATATAGAAACAACAGGCTTATCGCCAAAATATAATAATATCATTCTCTCAGGATTTGTAATCATAGATACATCAGATTTCTCCGGAAAAATGATACAGTACTTCGCAGAGAACACCCCTGAAGAAAAAGATATTTTGTTAAAAACATCAGAAACCCTTAGGGAGGTTGACTTTGTTGTCACATATAACGGTAAATCCTTTGACATGCCCTTCTTCTATGAGCGGGCATCCAAGGCAGCTATCGATTATGAAAAGATGTTTAACCTTGACCTTTACCAGCTTGTGAAAAACCACTCCACCTTAAAGGAAACGCTGGGAAGCCTCAGCCAGAAATCTATGGAGAATTTCATGGGCATCTCAACTAATCGTGACGATGAAATTTCCGGTGGGGAAAGCGTGGCTCTTTATACGGAATATACAAACTCCTTAAATGAAAATTTGCTAAAAAAAATACTGTTGCATAACTCTGACGATGTGATGCAACTTGCAAGGCTAATACCTCTTGTTAAATATTTTGACATTGATGTAGCTGTTAAAAAGCTCGGCTTTCCCATGGAAGGCCTGTTCGTTACAGGGTTTAGCCAAGGTGCTTCTAGCTTTAGAATAGAAGGCGTTCAGCGAAAAAATCCTAAAGACTACATTTCGTTCCCTTCCATCGATTTTCCGGGCAGGATCGAGTTTAATAAAAAAAATGAGACTTGGTCTTGTGAATATCCTGTATATACAAGAAAGGAAGGGAAGTTCTTAGATCTATCAAACCTTACCCTGTCAGGGGAAATTGGCGATGAAATAAAGAACCTACCTTCCTATGTGAATGACAAACTCATAATTGAAGAAAATGGCAGAGAAGATCACATGGCCCAGTCAAATTTTGCTATGCTTCTGGCAGATGAAGTCAAAAAAAGAGTTTAGCTTATTTTTTCTTTTTCACCTGTATTATGCTTTTATATACTTTTGTACGTTCTTTTTCAAAATATCGTATCTTGCCTTAGTATCAGGATTTTTGCCACAATACTCTAATGGGACATTGACTCCAGTAGAGTAGTTTAAAGGAATGTTATATAAATCAAATTGGTCTCTAGTTAGGTCAATTATCTGTCCATTGATTACATTAAAGTAGTGTGTGCCATTTCCTGATACCCTTATCTTTCTAATTTCTCCTCCAAAGAGTTTGTTTACAAACATTGCAGTTATTGCACACTGTCCATAGGTCGGATCATTGGCTAAATTAAACTGCGGATCGTTCTGTGCGCTTGGATATGCAGATTCCTTTACCCACGATTTAAGAAGGAGCTCGAAGAACTCATCTAAAGTAATGCCTTCATTTTTATTATTTGAATAAATTGATGAACCCTTCTCTACTCCGTAATAAGAAATTATTCTTCCTGATAAAGTTTTATATATTTTATTTTGTGATTGATGGCTTCTCATTGTTTCCTCTCTATTGATCGATTTAAAAATAAGCACAAGCAGGATCACATTCAGATTTGTTTAATTAATAATCATTCCCCTCTGAATGTTTTTAGGTCTTCATTGTTTGAATGTATATCTACTTTTCTTTTTATTTCTTTAACTTTAACGCCTCTGTATCTAAGATATTCATCAACATTACTCTTCATAGCTAGCCCTCCAATTTATGATTTAATACTAAATTCAAGCTCTAAATCATTTATATATTTATCGGCAGGCTTATATAAATCCTCGAAAAGAAATGATATTTCTGATATACCAAATGTATCTTCTTCAACAGATTCATCACTAATATCTCCCATAATCTGCACTCTGTCAGACATAATTGTAAGCAGCTTAAACACTGCCATACACCTTTCAGTAAATACAGACAGAGAAGTCCTTATAGTAATTTCACCCTCGGTAGATTCTTTAGCAATAAGCTTGTACAATTCGAAATTTATATCAAATTCATGAATTTCAAGTTCTTTTTTTGTTACGTTATAGAGTGAGTTAAATAAATCCAGTTTCTTAGTTGCTTTATTATCGTCACTCGTATCTCTCTTTTTTAATTGCTCCAACATTGATATCACAAGTTCTCTTTCTTTCTTTGGTAAATTCATAATATCCATAATAAATCGTTTCCTTTCTTATCTTAATACTATTTTAACAATATATATTGTTAATTTGACATGTTTATTCATTTAAAATTTACAGCAATATATCGATCTGATTCATAAATGCCAAAGCATCATCTCTAGCACTCTCATACGCAGTAACTACTACATTCTCAATAGCTTCAATGTCACGTCTATATGGTGCGTATGTCTGCAATGTATCAAATACTTCTTTCTTAATTTCTGACACAAGATATGCCTTATTTAGTGCCAATTTAATTTTCACAAACTTTCTCCTTTTATTTCTTTTATAAAAATAACATATATAACTAGTTTTATTGTATCAATTATTTCACCATTTGTCATGCACTCTCTTTCTCCAACCCTTACTTTAAAGATGATATTGTACAATTCAGCCTCAAGTTTTTGTTGATACTTGCAATCTGTTCCCTAATAGATGCAAGCCAATCCTCCACAGCATTAGGCTTTTTGTCACAACTTGCCTTATTAAATTTAGCAATCACCATGCCCAATTCTTTCGTTTCCTCATTGGCAAGGGCGTAAATCTTTGCCCTTACAGCTTCATTTACATTCATTTCCTTTTTTGTTGCATTACTGTTTTTCATTTTAAAATTCCTTTCTTTTGCCAATTAGCTAACGCTATCCAGTTTTTAAAGCATGCAAAAATAACGCTTGTTCTCTTCATGCGGGTTCATGCAACCACCGCCGTACGACCACCGCCGTAAAACTACAGGTAAACGCTTAAAACGAACACTTTGGCTCGCCGCTCTTGGCGTTTTCCTTTGGTGCTTAGCTCCTCTACCTGTTATGTAAAATCCACCACCAAATTCCCGGCTTTTTTCAAATTTTTTTTATTTTTTTGTTTTGTTTGCCGTTGTTTTGGTCGCTGACTTCACAACCTTGCTTTAAAAGGTTTTCCCTCTTCCATCTGTTATGTAAAACCTACCACCAAATTCACGGTTTTTTCAAAACTTTTTTAAAATTTTTTAAGTCTTAAAGTTTTTAACGTTTCCTCAAATCACGGTTTAAAATGCTGAGATAAAAAAATTCTATAAAAGAAATCTCCTGCATTAAAATAAAAGCAGCCATATAATCTGGTTGCTTTTTTGCGTATACAAAAAGAGCTCACAAAACAGTGAGCTCTTCGTAAATTCTTACTCCCAATCTAATTCGGCTGATCTGAATTGGATTGATATTTGATTGTTAGGTAATTCTACTTTACCTTTTAAAAAGAGTTATGCGTGCTTTCTTGCTACAACCAATGCACCTGCAGCTACTATTGCAAGACCTGCTAGAGGCAGTAGTGGGCTGTTGTCACCTGTGTTAGGAGTGTTTTTTCCACCCTTTACACCCTTAACTGTTTTCTTTTCCACAGTCTTTACCGGATTTGCCGGATTTGCCGGAGTAGTTTTACCTGGTGTCTTCTTAGGTGGTTCCTGAGCCTTTTTGCTTACAGTCAAGGTCATCTCACCATTTTCGTTAAGAGGCGAGGTAATCTTAACATCGTATTTGCTGAGAAACTCCTTCGTTGCTTTTTCTTCTTTAGCATTAAGTTCATCAGTACTAATGCCTCCAGTAGGAATCATCCAAATATATGTGTCAGGTTCATATCTTATGCTTCCATCTAACTTCCCATTTTTTAAAAGATTGCCTATTGACTGGAGTCGATCTGGGTCCCAACCCATTTCAATATTAAGTGATTTAAACTCAAGCGGTGTTAAATCAAGGCCTTCTTTATCATATGGTATTACCTGAAACATAATCCCATAGCCTCCAAGCTTAACTAATTCATCCTTAATGCCATCCTTAATGCCATCCTTAAAAATAATCGTTGGTTTAAAAACCTTCGCATTATTGACATGTAGCTTGACAGTTGCCTTTCCTGATGTTATATCGATTTTACTATTTTTTTCATCGAGAGTGAATATCCTTGAGTGATAAGGGCTAATTCTATACCCAGGTACTTTTTTACCATCTTGGTTAACAATTGTTACTTCAGCAACAGCCTTCCACGGGTTCCCTTTTTTTTCAGGTCTAAATACATTTACAGTTGTTTGTGTAGCTTTTTGATCTGTAGTCTTATCATCAAGCAGCGGCACAACAGTTAACACAATGTTGTTGACTTCTTTAACAGGTTCGTTTTCCAATGTTATTGTAAACTCTACCTTCTTCTTCTGCTCCTTGCTTTCTTCTTTCTTTGGAACAGCTGCCGGATTTCCATCTGTTGTATTAGCAACAGTGTTCTCGTTTCCAGTCTTTGGATCTGCAGTTGTCTCTTTCTTGCCACCTTGATCATTAGTAGTACCAGGCTGTGCTGCATTTCCATCAGTTGCTGTCTCGTTGTCCGGAGCAGCAACAGGAGGCTGTTCTTCTGCTGGCGTTTCAGCTAAAACTTTGGTAGCAGGCATGAATGTCACTACCAACATCAAAGCGAAAGCGCACGCTACGATTTTCTTTACGTTCTTCATGATAGCTTCCTTTCTTAAAATAGTCTTTAGAAAATTTTCTTAAGATAACTCTTTTACAACTTTATTCTATAACAACAAGTGCCTGAACACAAGTATTAATTCATAATTTACATTAATTTTACGCACTAATTTTGCCACAATCTTTGTATTAAATAACAAAATAAGGAAAGAAACAAAAACTAGCCTACAGCACAAACCTCTCTATAGCCTTAGCAACCCCGTCGTCATAACAGCTATCCGTAACGTGATCAGCTATGTCAAGTATGTATGGATGACTGTTTCCCATGGCAACACCAATTGCAGCAAGTTCAATCATCTTCCCGTCATTTGGGCTGTCACCACAAGCCATGAGATTCTTGCGAGTGAGGTTAAACATGTCAAGAAGATGAGAAAGCGCCTGTGCTTTGCTGGTGGTTTTTCCACCAATTTCAATGTTATGAGGAAATGATGAAGTCAATGTTATTCCATCAATTTCTCCAAATTCGTTCACCAGTCTTCGTCTATCCTCTTCTCCTGGGAAAGTTATGGAGATGTTCTCGATATTGTGACTGTGATCAAGAGTATACTCATACACATCATCAACGGGTATTCTAGTGTTCAAAACATAGTCCACATCCCTATACCGAAATTCCTGTGGGCTTTCCTCCATGGCCATATAGACCTTCCTATCTATATATGCCACCCCATCAATGAACGCCTCCATAATATATCCCAGATTCTCTGTCTTACTGACAACATATTCTGCAGCCTCAGGACTGATAATATCCTCATATATTGTCTTCATATCCGAAAGCCTAGTTATATGGGCACCGTTTGATGTGATAACAAACTCAACCTGAGGAATTTCAAAGAGTTTAGGCGGCAGAGACTTCATAGTCCTGCCCGTTGCTATGACAATGTGCACGCCCTTTTCCTTAGCCCTTCTAAAAGCCTCAAGGGTTCTCTCAGAAAAAACATCCCCATACTTAAGGGTGGTTCCATCAAGATCAAGTCCCACCATTTTTATATCGAAATTCTCGCTGAAATTATTCATTCAATATCCACTCCTACCTAAAAACTACCTAAGAGCATATCCCCCATACATCATGCTTTCTATTAACATAAAGCGATCAACCACTCCTACCTACTCTTACCATCCCTAAGGGCAATGAATTCCTTGTTATTCTCCCTGATATAAGCCATGGTCGCAGGCACATCATGCCCCGGGTACACCGTCACATCATCCGCCCATTTATCTATAACATTCTTACACGACCAGGCAAGATCCTCCTCGGAGCCGCCTTCAAACCTAGTGACCCCAAGGTCAACATCGAAAATCGTATCACCGGAGAAAACTGTTTTGTGCTCGTAAAAATCAAAACACAATCCCCCCGGGCTGTGTCCCGGCGTGTGATAAACCCTAATCTTAAACCCTGCAAGAAGCAGCTCCTCGCCGCCCTCAAGGACAACGTCAACATGCCCTTTAAAGCCATCCGCATCCTGTCTATGCATATATATTGGACAATTAAGCTTTGCCGCAAGTTTAGAAGCCCCTCCAACATGGTCGGGATGCCTATGTGTCAACAAAATAGCCGCGCATCTAAGGTTGTGCTCTCCGATGAAGTCTGTATACTTGGCTGAATTGTAGCCCGGATCTATAACTATGCACTCTCCCCCGTCTTCCTTGTAAACGGTGTAACAGTTGGCCTTTAGATACCCAAGGGCGATGGCGTTTATCTTCATAATTTTCTTTATCTCCTTCATCTATTATCTACCCGATATGACAGCATTATACCAAATTTTCTTGCAAATTCCAACGCATTGAATTAGAATAGAACGTAGCAATAATATTGGAAAGGTAGGTAAATTCTTTGGAAATTCTTATACTTGGTGCAGGTAAACTTGGCACCAGGATCGCCGAAGCTTTGTCGGAGGGTAATCACTCCATAACCATTATTGACAAGGACAGCGATGTGGTGAACAGAATCAATCAGCAGCTTGACGTCATGACTGTCCAAGGGGATGGCAGGGACACGGGGCTTCTCAAGGAGCTGAAGATAGCAAGCTTTGATTTTTTCATTGCGGTTACAACTTCTGATGAGACTAATATTATTACCGCCTCCTTCGCCAAGAAGATGGGTGCCAACATGGTGATGGCCAGGGTTAGAGACCCTGAGCACATGAACCAGATGGAGCTTATCAAAGAAGCCTTTGATATAGATGTCACCTTGAATCCCGACCTTGCCTTAACCAACGAAATTTATAAATACCTGGTTGAAAAATATACGCTGAGCAACGGTGTATACACTAGCGGAAGGTTCTCTCTCCTTGAGTTTAAGGCTCAGAGGATTCCAAGTGTCATCGGGAAGAATATGATACATCTCAGGGACATGTATCCTGATCTTCTGGTGATTGCGATTTCCAAGAAGGGAAAAATAATAATTCCCCATGGCGAGGATGTAATAGATGCTGACGATTTTGTTTATATGGCAGGTGACAAAGACGATATCGCCATACTAAATAAGAAGGT
Source organism: Anaerovoracaceae bacterium (assembly GCA_029983755.1). Lineage (GTDB taxonomy): Bacteria > Bacillota > Clostridia > Peptostreptococcales > Anaerovoracaceae > S5-A14a. Next base: position 2,326 of record JASBYX010000043.1, on the reverse strand, counting down.
TCACGAGAGGGGAAAGTTCACCAACATTTCTAAAGTAATGATAATCGGTGGTGGTAAGACAGGTTTTTATCTAGGTAAAAAGCTGTCGGAGTTTGGAGCCTCTGTTAAGATAATCGAGAAGAACAAGTCAAGATCCCAAGCCCTTTCCACCCAGCTAAGAAACGTCATGGTTCTCCACGGCGATGGTACTGATATTGAGATGCTCCTGGATGAAAACCTTGACGATATGGATGCCTTTGTAACTTCGACCGGTTTTGACGAAGAGAATCTTCTCCTTGCTCTGACGGCTAAGAATCACAATATCAAGGATGTTATAGCGAAAGTCAGCCACGAAAGCTACACCAGTCTCATTGAAAAGATGGGTGTTGACATGGTTTTGAATCCTCTAGATATCACCGCCAGCAATGTTTTTAGGATCGTTCAAGGTGACAAGAAGATTCTTTCCGCTGTCCTCATTCAAGGACAGGCTGAACTTATGGAAATAATTGCTCACAACGATATGTATATGTGTAACACGAAAATTTCCGATCTGGATCTCCCTGACGATGTGCTGATAAGCGGTATAAGGAGAGGAAATGAATTTATAATACCAGATGGCGATACTGTGATCGTGCCCGGGGACAGAGTCATAATTCTCGGTCTTTTGAGCGCCCTGGAAGAGCTTGAGCGTCTACTTAAAAAGAAGGACATTTTAGTAATATGACTGTGCATTTTAAAAGTGTAGCGAAACTTGTGGGCTCCTTCATGATGATATTGGCCGCTGCCATGTTGCTACCAGTATTTACGGGAATCTATTATGGGGAGACTCATGTTATCACATCTTTTATATCAGTTATGATACCCTGCATCCTTGTGGGGTTTTTTCTGTACTACAAAATAGATGCAAGTAGGCAGCGTTTCAATGCTCGTGACGGTTTTCTCGCTGTTTCTCTTTGCTGGCTTTTGGCTGCAGCCATCGGTGCTCTCCCACTTACGATTTCAGGTGCTATTCCAGATTATATCGAAGCCTTTTTTGAAATGTGTTCAGGATTTTCCACTACGGGATCCACAATTCTAACGGATATTGAAAAATTGCCCAAATCCGCTTTGTTTTGGAGATCTTTTTCCCATTGGATCGGTGGTATGGGGATAATTGTTTTGGCAATAGCCTTCCTCTCAGGATCCGGAATCAAGGGACAACATATTGCAAGTGCCGAAACGCCTGGACCTACCTTGGACAAACTGTCTGCAAAATACACCACCACGGCTAGGAGTCTATACATGGCATATCTTTTGTTCACAGGGGGAGAAACTGTTTTGTTGATGCTGGGAGGTATGAGCTTCTATGACGCCCTTGTTCACACTTTCGGAACGGTGGGGACCGGTGGGTTTTCAACGTACAACGACAGTATCGCTCACTTTGACAGCCCATACATTCACTGGGTAATCATCTTGTTCATGTTTCTCTGCGCCATCAACTTTAACATTTATTTCATAGCTATCAGACAGGGGCTTAAGACGATTTTTCACGACAGCGAATTTAAAGTACACCTTATGATAATCGGGTCTGCAATTTTCCTCATCGTTTTGAATCTGTCCCTGAACAGCAACATATTTGGTGGTAATGGAACTGCAGTTGTCGGATCCCTATTAAATGATGATCCTGACAAGACACTTCACTGGAATAGTTTCTTCAGGCTATTTACTGATTCAACTTTCCAGGCTGTCTCTGTTATGTCAACCACAGGGTACATGACGAGTGACTTTGATCTTTGGCCAACTTTCAGCAAGTTTGTTCTTCTTGGGCTGATGTTTGTGGGCGGAAGTTCTGCGTCCACAGGTGGCGGTATGAAGGTTGGAAGAATCGTGGTCATGGCCAAGCTGGCAAGGCGGGGTCTCTTTAAAAAGACTCATCCAAACAGCGTCTATCTCATTAAAATGAATGGGCAGCACCTGAGGCAGGAAGTAGCAACGAATATTACCAATTTTGTATTCTTTTACTTTCTCGTGCTTGTGGTGGGTACCCTGATTATTTCCATTAACGGTTTTGACGTGATAACTTCTTTTTCCTCGGTTTTGACCTGTTTATCAAATGTTGGGCCGGGGTTTGGGCTTGTAGGACCTACGATGAATTTCCACATTTTCAGCGGATTTTCCAAGATTATTCTTGCTCTTCTGATGATTGGTGGCAGGCTTGAGCTGTTTACTTTGTTTATATTACTGTCACCTCATTATTGGAATTCAAATAAGGCTTAGGATAGTGTATTGTTTCAAAAGTAATAAGGTTCATGTAATGTGTTCCGGGAACATTGTGAGATGTACAGTGTGAGATGTTCAGTGTGAGATG
>JASBYX010000042.1 GCA_029983755.1 Anaerovoracaceae bacterium | reverse complement strand
AGCATGTGTTAAAAAATTGGTTATTTTGTTGACAAAAAAATCTAGAGTGTTATATTTGAAGTAGTAGATTACTTACTTAAATATTCAAAAGAGAAAGAGGAGATTTGAAATGGCGAAACTTGTTGAGCAATACATTGAGATTGCAAAGAAGAGAAATCCTGGCGAACCTGAATTTCACCAGACAATTGAAGAAGTTCTAACTTCACTGGAGCCGGTTCTTGAGGCAAACCCTCAGTATGTAGAGGCAGGCCTCTTGGAAAGACTTATCGAGCCTGAGAGAATGATAACTTTCAGAGTTCCTTGGGTTGATGATGAAGGAAAAGTTCAGGTTAACAGAGGTTTCCGTGTTCAATTTAACAGCGCAATCGGGCCTTACAAGGGTGGACTCAGATTTGCACCTACTGTTTATTCAGGAGTTGTTAAGTTCTTGGGATTTGAACAGATCTTTAAGAACGCACTTACCGGACTTCCTATCGGCGGCGGTAAGGGTGGTGCTGACTTTGATCCAACTGGAAAGTCTGATGCTGAAATAATGAGATTCTGCCAGAGCTTCATGACAGAGCTTTATAGACACATTGGTCCTGAAACCGACATTCCTGCAGGTGACCTTGGAGTTGGACCTCGTGAAATCGGATATCTTTTCGGTCAGTATAAGAGAATCGTTGATCAGTACAGCGGTGTTCTGACAGGTAAGGGAATCCCTTACGGTGGACTTCAGGGAAGAACAGAAGCTACAGGCTTTGGTATCGTTTTCTTTACCAGAGAGATGCTTGCTCACTTTGGAGAATCCCTAGAAGGTAAGAGCGTTGCAGTATCCGGATTCGGTAACGTTGCTTGGGGTACAGTAACCAAACTTAATGAGCTAGGCGCTAAAGTTGTTACAATTTCCGGTCCTGACGGATATGTATATGATGAAGAAGGCGTTTCCGGCGAAAAGGTTGACTTCATGCTCAAACTGAGAGCTAGCGGTGAGAACATCGTTGAGCCTTATGCTAAGGAATTCAAGTCTGCTAAGTTCTTCAAGGGTGAAAAGCCATGGGGAGTTAAGGCTGATCTTTACATCCCTTGCGCAACTCAGAACGAGATTCACTTAGAAGATGCTAAGAAGATGGTTGAAAACGGCTGCAAGTATCTTTGCGAAGGTGCTAATATGCCTACAACCAACGAGGCTCTTGAATATCTACATAAGCACAATGTTGTTATCGGCCCTTCAAAGGCTGCTAACGCAGGTGGTGTTGCTTGCTCTTGCATAGAAATGGGACAGAACGCAGGACACACAGTATTCACACCTGCACAGGTATACGAACAGCTTGAACAGATCATGGTTAACATCCATAAACAGGCTGCAAGTGCTTCTGCAAAATACGGATACGGTTATGACCTAGTTAAGGGTGCAAACATTGCCGGATTCTTGAAGGTTGCAGAAGCTATGATGGCACAAGGTATCGTTTAATAAGTAAGTAATATGAATCTATGGGGGACGAGCTTGCGATCATCATTGTGTAATTGTGTAATTGCATGATTGTATGATTTCACGATTTGTGAATGCACAATTTTGTGAATGCTCGCTTTTGTGAACGCACAGTTTTGTGAATGCTCGCTTTCCCATCTAAAAGGCCATCCGGATTTCATCAAGAAAGCCGGGTGGTTTTTTGTGGAGCAAATATTTTGTTGCAGCGCTAGGCTATTCACAAATTTCCCAAAAAGTGGTAAAATAATAATACAAATATTAATAGAAGTTATAAGGTGTTTGGTGAGGAGGCGATTTTATAAACAGATATATTTCGAGAAATAACGGATCTAAGAAGAATTTATTAATAAGGTATTCAGCATTTTTGCTAGGAGTGTGCATTAACTCTTTTGGCATAGTTCTAATAACGAAGGGAATGCTTGGAACATCTCAGATTTCCACGTTACCCTATGTAGTCAGCCTAAAGTTCTCCAACATTAGCTTCGGCCTTGCTACATTTGTTATGAACATAGTCTTCCTTTTGCTACAAGTCCTGCTTCTAAAATGGAAGGTGAATATAAATCACGTGATGCAACTACCTGTCAGCTTGGCATTTGGAGTACTCATTGATATATCAATGAGTATCACGGAATTTCTAAATCCTGTAAGCTTCTTGCCTAGACTGGTAACCCTTCTCATAGGATGCATAATCCTTGCCCTTGGAATCAGCATTGAAGTTTCACCAAAGGTGGTTACCGTTCCCGGCGAAGGTATAGTTCACACCATATCAAAAGTCAAAAACATGAAATTCAGTACCGTTAAGATAGTCTTTGATGTTGTTATGGTATCTGCCGGTTTGTTGCTATCGGAACTTTTCTTTTTTGATATTCGCGGTATCGGGCTGGGCACAGTGATCTCAGCACTTTTGGTTGGAAAGATGGTAGGATTCTTTGATAACAGGCTAGAAGGAGTGTACAACAAAATGTATGCCTAGTATGTTCTAAAAATCGGACTATGAGAATATCCACATATCAGCTTGAATACTTTACAATTTCACAAAATAACGAAATCGCTATGTAAACTCAATCCTAAGTCTACATAGCGATTTTTAATATCCTTTATTTTAGTATTTTAGAAGAACTTGTTCATCACATCGTAAGGCTAATACTTTACCTCTCCAACATCGAATGTTCCCACATCGAAACGTTCCTTGATGATACCATTGTCATAGCAGTCCATAAGTGCACGCAGGTCTGCAACCAATTCCACGAGCTCCTTCCCTATGTCCGTATCCAAAACCATCATTCTCTCAGGAAGGGTTTCCACCGTCTGCATAACCGGTGAAACAAACTCCTGGGTACCATCAGGTTTTAAAGGGCTGTACGGCCTGTGTTCTGCCAAGGCCATAAATCTTGAGTTGAATATAAACGTATATCCGGCAATTCCCGTTTTCTTCTGATATGCCTTAGAAATGCCTCCATCTATTACGTAGAGAAGTCCTCCACCCTTTATAGGGGATTCTCCGTCTTTAATTTTCACAGGGACATGACCGTTTAGTATCTTTGAGCGTTTAGGGTCTAATCCGAATTCTCTGATTATCTTTTCGCAGGGTTCTCTCCTCTTAATGAGCTGATAATAAGGTCTAACCGGCTCTTTGTGAGTATCTTTGTTATCTATTAAAAGTCTTTCAAATGTTGTCATTTTCTCTTTTCCAAAGAGTGGTGAATTGAATCCAAGCCACAGATACCACATTATATCTCCCGGATATTCATTTGTTCCTGCATACACTTCAGGAGAAAAGTAGGCTTTGCGGACCAATGTATCCAGATAATCCATCAAGGCCTTACCCTTCAATGTCTTTCCACCAATTTCTACATCTATGAATTTTCCCTCTTTACCATCGTCTTCCATAGGAATACATCCGTGATAAAGGAGATTGCCGTTGTAAATTGTGTATAGTGCTCCTCTACTGTATAGGAATTTGATATGCCTTTGGAGCTTTTCGGACTTTAAAAATGATGCAGACAATGCCTCCATAACCTGCTCCTCTTCCTCAGAAAGAGCATACGGATCGTTCATGTCAATGGTAGGGAAATTCCACTCTCTCAGCTTGTGGACCTCCCCTTCAATTTCCACAGTGCCGTTCTTCATATCTATTTTGTGCAATAGAAGGCGATGATCAAGATCATATTCCGGATGGGCTTTGATTCGCTGACCTTCCAACTTAAACTGCATAATTGCAATGGCTTTATGCATTTTTGCTGCAAGTTTCTCCTCGACCGGATCGAAATTATTTCTGTCGAGAATGTGTGGCATAAATTTCTCGCAAGGATCGTCCCCATACCACTTATTTGCAAACATTGCAAGTGGTCTGAGATTTATGCCGTAGCCAATCTCAAGCATGTCGAAATTATTATAGCTGATGTTCATCCTCAAAACATTGGCAATGCTTGCCCAATGTCCTGTTGCAGCACCCATCCAAACTATATCGTGGTTACCCCACTGGAAATCCACTTCGTTTCTCTTCATCAGGAAGTCCATAATGTAGTCAGGATGCGCTCCTCTGTCGAAAATGTCACCTATTATATGGAGATAGTCAACCGCAAGATCGCTGGTAGCATTCGCCATTGAAATTATGAAATTTTCAGCCATTCCTGTGTCTACTATGGTATCAATAATTGATTTATAGTAATATGTTCTATTTTCTTCGTCATCTGCATGTAGAAGCTCATCCATTGCATAAGCTGCATACTTAGGCAGCTTACGCCTAACCTTGGATCTAGTGTATTTGGTGCTCACAGACCGACATATGGTCACAAGTCTATATATAACAGTGAGTGCCCACTTGTCAAAGTCTGCTTCGGATTTTTTCCTTCGCTTGATTTCATTTACAGGATCATATATTAGAGCAGCTAAATCATCCCTGTCCTCATCGCTGAGAATTCCACCGTAGTGCTCGTCGATTTTGCTCTTGATAGTACCCGATGCACTCTTCAACATATGAATGAAGGCTTCATGCTCTCCATGAAGATCACTTAAAAAATACTCCGTTCCCTTAGGCAGTGCCAGTATTGCATTGATATTTACTATTTCAGCAGCTGCCGCCATTGCGTTTGGATAATCCCTCGAAAGCCTGTTCAAATACTTGATGTCAGCCATTTACTCCTCCATTTTAAAGATATTTGCTCCTAACCTTCTAAACTTTTCTACAAATTTCTCATATCCTCTTTCAATGTGGTATATCTCGGAAATCTCTGTGGTACCCTCTGCCACAAGACCTGCTAGAACTAGTGCAGCACCTGCCCTCAAGTCCGTTGCGATTACCTGAGCCCCTTCAAGCACCTTGCTTCCAGGTATGAATGCTCTGTTACCATCTGTCTTGATATTTGCACCCATTCTGTTCAATTCTGCAACATGCATGAATCTATTTTCAAAGACAGTTTCTATGACAGTACTGCCCCCATCCACAGTGGTAAGATAGCTCATAAAAGGGCTTTGAATGTCAGTTGGAAATCCCGGATATGGTAACGTCTTGATGTCAGTTGCTACAAATTTCCTATTTTTATCATCAGCCCTGACTCTCATTCCCTCTTCCTCAAGAAAAACGTCAACTCCGGATTCTCTCAGTTTTGCGGCAATTGGCATCACGTGATCGGGTACAACATTTTTGATAAGGATATTTCCCCTTGTGATTGCAGCTGCAAGCATGAAGGTTCCCGTTTCTATTCTATCAGGTATAACAGTATGCCTTGCAGATTTCAGATGCTCAACACCTTCGATTTTAATGTGATCTGTACCGGCACCCTTAATCCTTGCTCCCATCTTGTTCAAAAAATTCGCAAGATCTACAATCTCAGGCTCTTCCGCAGCATTAAAAATAGAAGTAGTCCCTGAAGCAAGAACTGCTGCCGTCATTATATTCTCTGTTGCACCTACGCTTGGAAAGTCCAGATATATACTGTTGCCTACAAGACCTCCCTCAGGGGCGATACACTCAACATAACTGTCTTCGTTGATGACCTTGGCACCGAGAGCTTCAAAACCCTTTAAATGCAAATCTATCGGTCTTGCTCCTATGGTACATCCTCCCGGCAAGTAAACCTTCCCTCTTCCGGTACGCGCCAAAAGGGGCCCCATTATCAAAAACGAGGCCCTCATTTTGTTCACTAATTCAAAGCATCCTTCTGCTTTGGTTATCTCTTTGGTATATATATTTAAATGACCATCATCGATATCTTTAACCTCTGAACCAACGGATTCCAAAATTTCCTTCATGACTTTAACGTCACGAAGATCAGGAACATCCTTGATTTCACATGGTTCTTCTGCTAGCAAAGAGGCTGCCATCAAAGGCAAAACAGCGTTCTTAGCTCCACTGATCTGTACCTCTCCGGATAATGGTCCACTCTTCTGTACTAAAAATTTTGCCATTCATTCCTCCAAGAAAATTTCTATTACCATTATAATAGAAATGGAGAAATTTTTCAAGGCATCAAGGTGTACAGCTCGGTTCGCAATGGGTGGGCAGAATTACATCATGCCGCCCATTCCACCTCCCATGCCGCCCATGCCTCCCATGTTTGGAAGCGCAGGTTCGTTAGACTTTATTTCAGCTACTGTAGCCTCTGTTGTCAGGAGCATGGATGATACACTAGCTGCATTCTGAACTGCTGATCTTGTAACCTTTGCAGGATCAACGATACCCTCCTTGATCATGTCAACATATTCTTCTGTAGCTGCGTTAAATCCAATACCGGATTCCCTTGACTTAACTTCTGAAACGATTACAGACCCTTCAAATCCTGCATTCTCAGCTATCTGGCGAACAGGTTCCTCAAGAGCTCTTAGAATAATCTTAGCTCCTGTCTTCCTATCCCCTTCCTGTCCTTCAGCAAACTCTGAAACTGCCGGAAGTACAGATATAAGGGCAACTCCACCGCCGGAAACAATTCCTTCTTCAACGGCAGCCTTAGTTGCATTGAGAGCATCCTCTATTCTGAGTTTCTTTTCCTTAAGTTCTGTTTCTGTAGCAGCTCCAACCTGGATAACTGCAACACCACCTGATAGCTTAGCCAGCCTCTCCTGATATTTCTCCTTATCAAATTCTGAATCAGTTTCTTCAATCTGCTTCTTAAGTCCTGCTATTCTGCCTTGGATATCCTCAGCTTCGCCGTGACCGCCAACGATTACAGTTCTGTCCTTGTTAACCTTAACAGTTGCAGCCTGACCTAGAAGATCAATCGTTGCTTCCTTAAGGTCGTATCCAAGTTCTTCGCTTATTACTGTACCACCTGTAAGTATCGCAATGTCTTCCATCATTGCCTTTCTTCTCTCTCCGAAACCTGGAGATTTAACAGCCACAACGTCGATTGTTCCTCTTAGCTTATTAACAACTAGGGTTGCAAGTGCCTCACCTTCAATATCTTCAGCAACGATTACAAGCTTTCTACCTGCTTTTACAACCTGTTCAAGGAGTGGTAGCAAATCCTGAATATTGCTTATCTTCTTATCAGTTAACAGGATAAATGGGTTCTCTACAACAGCTTCCATTTTCTCTGTATCATTTACCATGTATGCAGACAGATATCCCCTATCAAACTGCATACCTTCTACAACTTCAAGGGTTGTACCCGTTGACTTTGACTCCTCAACGGTTATAACACCATCAGTACCAACCTTTTCCATGGCTTCAGCAATTAGTTCTCCAACAGTATCATCATCAGCGGATACAGATGCAACCTGAGCGATCTTATCTCTTGAATCAACTTCCTTTGCAATCTTTGCAATCTCGTCAACAGCTACGTTCACTGCCCCATTGATACCTCTTTTGAGTTCCATAGGGTTTGCACCGGCTGCAAGGTTCTTAAATCCTTCTCTTACAATGATCTGTGTCAATAGAGTTGCAGTTGTGGTACCATCTCCGGCAACATCGTTTGTTTTGGTAGCAACTTCTCTAACAAGCTGTGCCCCCATGTTTTCAACCACATCTTCAAGGTCAATCTCTTTGGCGATTGTAACACCATCATTTGTGATTAGAGGACTGCCGAATGACTTATCGATTAAAACATTCCTACCCTTAGGTCCAAGTGTAATTTTAACGGTATTAGCCAGCTTATCCACACCAGCCTGCAGCTTCTGTCTTGCATCTTCACTATACAAAATATCTCTTGCCATATTATCCTCCTAAATTTTCAATTCTTACTCTACAACAGCTAATATATCCTTCTGGTTCATAATGGTGTACTCTTCACCCTCGAACTTAATTTCGCTTCCTGCATACTTTGAGAACACAACCTTATCTCCAACAGAAACTTCCATCTTCTCATCATCAGTTCCAGGACCACAAGCTACAACTTCAGCCATCTGAGGAGCCTCTTTCGCAGAACTTGTCAAAATGATTCCTCCTGCAGTCTTCTCTTCAGCTTCCAGCTTTTTGATTACAACTCTACTTCCCAGTGGTCTAATTCCAAACTTCATATCTGTTCCTCCCGTTTCTAATTGCAATTCGATTCCAACTATTTGTTTAATTTTAAATCTCAATCTATTAGCACTCAGCTTGATGGAGTGCTAACTATATTTTACCACTCCTATGCCCATTGTCAAGGGGAATTACTAAAAATCTGCTTTCGTTTTTGATTCAAAAATGATATTGTCCCGGTGTATCGAAAATGAAATTGTCCCAAGTACACTAAGCATGTAAACTATCCTTAGACGGATATTTTTTAGAATATTACTTCAACTGTCATATCTTCCCACTGTGATTGGTGAAGATACTAATTGTTATCGTTACGAAAAGCTTTTGCCTGTTCGTAATTTATGGTAAATCGGAAGTAAAAATTACTTCTCATCCCTGCTTGCGATAGCTGCCTGTGCTGCATACAGACATACAATCGTTCTAAGATTCTAGCATTTACAACTATCTTGGTATGTCATACGGCAAATATGGAGTAATTGCATCAACAATATCACTTGCCCTTTTCCCTTTTATTTGCCTTATAATGAAATCTCTATATGCTTTATTATCCAACTCAAAAAAACATCCTGTTGATGTCGAAAGTGATTTGCAATTAAAAACTTTTAAAACCTCACTATATATCTTAGATTCAAGGATTTGTTTGAATTTTTGTTCTTGTTCTGTTTTTATATTATCATACGATATTTCTCTAAAAGCCTTCTCTAAAGTTTCTTTTGCTTTCTCTTCACTCTTTTTTGATATAGCTGCTGTAGTAAGTTTGAATTCTATTTCAGCTACAATTGCTTCACATATTTGCTTATCAATTTCTTCAGCAAAACGCTTTTCAATAATATATTTTTTCACCTTTTCTATTTTTGAGCTATCAGAAAATCCCATAATATCATTAACAACTTGAAGTATCTCTTCTGTCAAAAATAAATTTTCTACCTCTGCCACTTCTAGCGTAAAAATGTTATCTTCTTTATAGGCTTCAATCTCATAATTACTACGATAATCTCTGTCAATAATTCCATAACATTTAAAATTATGTAATTGTTCATTGCTGTTCATAGATTTTGTTTGTGATATAACAGAACTGCAACTTCCGCAAGGAACTACATAATAATCCTTATATATTTCAGAGTATAATTTTGTATCATAACTATCATGTGTACCCTCAACAAACAGGACTGGCTTTCTATTTCCCAAAATATCTAACAAAAGTTGTTCTGGAAGATTACTATCTTGTATTTCCTCCAAGCTCCATTTTGTACCATCAAATTCTTTAACCCACAGTTTTTTTGAGTCTTTATGACAAGCTGCAAATTGAGTGTCATGTGTGATATAAATAAAAAAACAATCTTCTCTTTCAGCTTCAATAGCTGTCCAAAGTCTATCCATTATTGAACGGTGTAAATGAATTTCTGGTTCATCGATTATAATTGTTTTATTCTCAGGAATACATAAACATTGTGCAATCAGATACAAGCCAACTCTTTCGCCATCGCTCATATCTCTCCCTTTATATTCAAAAGATTCTCCGTTTTTTTCTGAACTTGCCATAACTTTCCCATCTGAAATCACTATATTTCTATGTGGAAATACAGAATTCCAAATACGTTGCAATGTATCTAAAACCATTTCTGGAACAAAATTATGTGCCTTATGTTGTGCTTCTCTTTGCTTACAATCTATTACAAATTTTTCCTGTTGATTCGTTTGCAATGCAATTAAAGCAGAAAGTACATTTTCATAATCATTAAGCAAAGACGATGTATAATTATATTTTTCTCCATCCCATTGCCAGCGTTCGTCATGTCCATTAGAAGGTTGCTCTCGACCATAAAGAAGCAAATTTGTAGCTTGCTCATAACTTTTTTGCTGTATATAATTCCCGAATGTCAGTGCTCTTTGGGCACTTATTCTATGCGTATTGTTGGGTGCTTGTTTTTCTATCCATGCACCTAATTTGCTTTTCCCAGAACCATTTGCCCCTATTATAACCATAGAATGCCATTTACCCTGCTGCTCGACTGGTTCGTTTTTTTCGTCTGGCAACACATATGTATATATTCTTTCATCCAACATTTTTATATCTCCTCGTAATACCTCAATGCATCTTTTATCGCTTCCACTTTCTCCGTCGTCGGATGCTTCCTAGGCTGTTTCAATTCCTCTACCGCATTTGGTGCGTCATACATAGGCAGCCCTAATTCTCTCTTTACTTCTGCAATGTATGCTGTATGTACTTTGAAACCATATTTCGTTTCTATATACTCTTGAATCATCTTATATGTGTTTTTTCCTTCGGCTTGTAATTTTCAGCACGCTTATTCATTTTCTCCAGTGGCATTTGACCTTTTTCTTCTCCCAACTCCACCTTCACGTTAATAACACTATCTGGTGATTTGTGGGACAAAAGTACCACCGTCTCGATATGAGGCATCATTTTTTTGTCCGATACAACTAAAGGATCTGTCAATTCAT
>JASBYX010000041.1 GCA_029983755.1 Anaerovoracaceae bacterium | reverse complement strand
AATATGGAGGCGAATATGGAGGCGAACGAGGAGGCAGAAATCAAAGGGGGCTTGTGCAAATGAGTAGGCGTAAACCTTCACCGGTGGAAAAATCCGGTCATTTCAAAGAAAACATGAAGAAACTACTTGTAGTCCTCAGGGAGTACAGGGTAGTTCTTGTGATAATCTTCTTCACTTCGGCTCTCGCCACCCTACTGAATGTTGCAGGGCCTATGGTTATGGCAAGTGCGACAAACGAAATGGTTAGAGGTTTTCTTGCCAAGATGAATGGAAACGGGCCAGGCATCGACTTCACTCTGATAATTGAGATTTTGGGGATAATGTTGCTTCTGTACGGTCTTTCATGGGCAGTAGGAATCCTAGAAAGCATTTTGACAGCAAAGGTTGCAACCAAGGTTAGTTTTGAGCTTCGAAGGAAGATGATAGAAAAAATCCACAACCTTCCTTTGAAGTACTTCAATGAACAGAAGTATGGGGATGTTTTGTCGAGAATCACAAACGATGTTGACGTAATAAATACGACTTTGAGTCAGACGATTTCCCAAGGGGTGAGTGCAACTGTCACAGTGCTTGGTGTTTTGGTGATGATGCTGATCATCAGTGTGAAGATGACAATAGTAGCTCTGATAATAGTTCCTGTGGTGGGAATCGTTGTTACCGGGATAATCAAAAAGTCCCAAACCTACTTCACAAAACAGCAGAATTTCCTCGGGGAGCTCAATGGTATCATCGAGGAGGACTACACCGGCCACAACATCATTAAGTTATACAACCAGGAAGAGACTCGTCTTGAGGATTTCAACGAAACTAACGATAGACTTCGAAAAACAAGCTGGATGGCGGAATTCATTTCAGGCCTAATGATGCCAATAATGCACATAATATCAAACATCGGCTATGTGATAATCTGTATCTTGGGCGTAAGCCTTGCAACCTCCGGAAGCCTTACAATAGGCGGACTCCAAGCCTTCATGCAGTATATGAGACGTTTTACCCAGCCTATCGCCCAACTTGGAAATATTTTAAATGAACTTCAGCTGACAGCGGCGGCTTCAGAGCGAATCTTCGGGCTTCTCGAAGAGGGAGAACTGGTCCACTATGTGACGGCCAAGTATGTTCCGGTGGATGACATAAAAGGGTCTGTAGACTTTGAGGATGTGGTGTTCGGATATGAGGACAACAAAATAGTTATCGATGGCTTTTCAGCTTCTGTAAAACCCGGAGAGAAGGTGGCCATCGTCGGCCCTACCGGGGCAGGGAAGACTACCATCGTGAAACTGCTCATGGGGTTTTATGAACTAAATAGCGGAAGTATTTCTATAGATGGGCACAATATCACGGAGTTTTCTAAAGAAGATCTTAGAGATGAGTTCACTATCGTACTCCAAGATATCTGGCTTTTCAACGGAACGATTAGAGATAATATCAGATATGGCCGCCTTGATGCAACGGATGAAGAAGTATGCGAAGCAGCTAAAGCTGCTCAGGTGGATTACTTTATAAGGACTCTTCCTGAGGGATATGATACGGTAATCAATGAAGAGGCAGATAACATATCCCAGGGGCAAAAGCAGCTCTTGACAATAGCAAGGGCCATGCTCGCCCACAGCTCTATTTTGATTTTGGATGAGGCCACAAGTTCCGTTGACACCAGAACTGAGATACGGATTCAGAAGGCTATGGACAAGCTGATGAAGGGCAAAACCTGTTTTGTCATAGCGCATCGTCTATCTACGATAATGGACGCCGACCTGATTTTGGTGCTGAAAGATGGGAACATCATCGAACAGGGGAATCACTCAGAGCTGCTTTCAGCAGGGGGATTCTACGCGGAGCTCTTCAACAGCCAATTCTAATTCTACATGAGAAGAGGCTTAGTGATTAATACAAGAAAACCCATATTCTCCAGTTTTAAACTGAGAATATGGGTTTAAATAAATTTTATTTGGTACGGTTTTACACAAAGTTATTGCAAAGGAAAGTAAGAACAGACAATCTTTATTTACTTGTGCAACCCTTCAGAAATTGTATAATATATTTCTGCAATCATGATCGCTACTATACCTTCAAAGGGGCGTAAAAAATCGTAATAAGAAGCAGAAAAACGACCGGTAGCTATGTCTATCAACATTAAAACTAGAAATACGCTAACCGCCACAACAGCTGTTTTAACGCGGATATTCATAAAAGGCGTTTTTGTAACTTCAGCACGAATTATATAATACGCCAGAGCAAAAGCAAAAGCTATAAATATTTCGCTGAAAAACCTGCCGTTATTTCTTCTCCTTAGCATATATGGTAACTCCCGTACCGCCAATTTGATCCTCTTTCTTAACATAGAACAGACCGCAATTCTCAACGAATAGGGAGAACTTCTTATATCCGTAGTTTCTCACGTCAAAGTCTGGAAAACGTTTCTGGAGCTTGTTCCCAAGATCCCCGATATTCATCCATCCATCCCCATCGGAATTCTCCTGAACGATGTTCTTCATAGCCTTTTTTACTTTCTTAAGTCCAACCTTAGAAACCACGTTGGTAACCGGCTTGTTAGAAACCTCTTCCTCAAATGCTTCCGCAGCGAGAAGGTCAAGATATCTGTAAACCGTACAGGCACTTATAAAAGCAGGTGGAGTTTTCGTCTCACCCATGCCCACAACATCAAGCCCGGATTCCCTAATTCTCGCCGCCAGTCTTGTAAAATCGCTGTCGCTTGACACAAGGCAAAACCCGTCAACCTTTCCGGAGTAAAGAATATCCATAGCATCTATTATCATGGCAGAGTCAGTGGAATTCTTCCCGGTGGTATAGCTGTACTGCTGAACGGGAATGATAGAATTTTCCAGCAATGACTTCTTCCATTTCGTCATCCCTGATTTAGTCCAATCCCCATATATTCTCCTGGTTGTAGCAGCTCCGTAGTTAGAAATCTCATCCATTATTATATCAATATATTTTTCAGAAACATTATCAGCATCGATCAATACTGCGTATCTTTTGTCCATTTCAAAAATCCCCTTTTAAATCTCTTTAACTTATCAGGCAATTCCTATCATCACCCATGGATAATTTTACTAAAAAACTTGTGAATTTGCAAACCGATTCAACAAAATAACTGTCTCCCAAGGCTGCTTGATTAATAATACCTTTAACTAAAATTTTATATAATATTTGTTAATTATGGTTGACAGAAGAATAACGATGAGTTAGAATATGTTTACAAATGGTTAGCACAAGTTAACCGGGTAGATGAACTCTATATTAATTAAGAAATGAGGTGACGAATATGACACTAAAAAGGAAACTTATCACTTTGACCTTGGCGGTAGCAATGGTAATGGCTATGGCGATATCTTCATTTGCCGCAACACCGAGCGTTTGCAAGTTTACAAAAAAGGATGGAAGTCCGCTGAAGCTGGGGATGGATACCGGTGTAATCAAAACTGTCGACCTGGATGACAAGGGAATTGCAACGGTACATTTCAAGGAGCACAAGGTTCTGCTCTATGTAGGCACGATAAACTCCCTCGAAGGGGAAGCTGTTGTTAAGTACGACCCTGACAAAAATGCTGCAAAAATCGATATGAATAAGAGGGATAACACAGGCTTGCCGGGAGTTCCGCTGAAGGTGGGCTTCAAATTTAATATGTGGGTTCCAATGCCTAATCCGGTGGATGCGAGATTTGTTTGTGAGCCCTGAGAAAGGTTTTTGATACAATTTAAATAGCTAAATCTTACTGCCCACAGCCAATTTCAGGTGGTTGTTGGGCAGTGTATTAATGTATCATCAGAAGTGGAGGATTTGATGAATATGATAAAAAAGATTTTATCCTACATCCTGGTTTTCATGTTTGTGTTTGCCTACTACCCGGGTAACGCATTCGGCCAAACAGGTGAAAAAAAGGGTGGAGATGCAGAAATTAAACTTAATGCCGGAACCTATGTCGCCAGTGTAGTTCGCACTGCCGGACAGGCAACAATGCCTAATATATCCCCCCGCATTAAGCTTAACGTGATGGGGGATCAGGTACAGATCACATTAAAGGTCTATGGCGTTGATAAATTGTCCACACTGCAACTGTATAATCAGGACAAAGAGACCCTTAAGGAGCACGTAGTACTGCCTCCTTCGGAACCCTGGGATTCGTTTCCCGATATGCCTATGACAGGCTATGGGGATGTAATCAAGGGATACACACACCAGAATGAACTTACGAGCAAGAAGGACTGGGAAAAGATTGAACCTGTTAAAGGGTTCGTGGATAAGGTTACCAATACCGGTACAGTGATGTTCATGATTAAAGATTTGAACAAACCCTTCACCCTGGGAGGATATTCCGAAGTAACCGCAAAGAATGGGAAGAAATTTACCCTCCTCAATACTGTAAAGTATAAAATAATCCCAAACACAATCGAGGAAGCTAAACCGCTTTTCTATGCGGAGGCAGGATATGCGGATGCTAAAGATTTAAAACAATATGACAAATTAGGTATGGAGAGGTTCTTCCTAAGGTGGTATGGGATATCAAAAAATAATTTTCAACCTTTTGATGAAAGCACTCAGGGTTTGTGCCTCTCCGACATGGGGACCGTCAAATCCATTGATGTTACAGGAGAGAGTGGAAAGCAAAATATCAAAGTAACATACAAACTATCGGATAAATTACCGGAGAATGTTAAAAGCATTAGGATACTGGAAAGCATGAAATTCAATGAGGATGCCGGGAGTGACCCAATAGAGAAGTACTTTCTCTTGAATGACAGTGCCGAATACGGGGAGAATATATACGACCCCGATAAGAAGGAATTGGTATTTGAGTATAGTACTGATGGCATAAAGGCTCCCTTAACCAACGGTGTGGAGGTAAGGATCGATACGGAAGAAACGATAGAAAAGACGAAGAATGGCCCTCATCAAGAAGAATGCTATTACACTGCCACAATCTTCCCCTCCACAAAGGGCTGGACAATAAGGACTTTTAAGGACGACAAAACAGGGGTTTCCTATAGTGCAGTAGGAAACTATGTGCCTGCAAATGCGTCGAAGTTAGATGTTAAATCCGGTGAAGATGTAAAGGAATCAGAACTGGAGATTTTGAAAAAAATTACAGGAGCTGACCCTGAAAATTGGAGAGCATATCAAACATCCTTAAGGGATAAGAATGACAATGAGGTTAACCCTCTTGGTAGAGCGGGAGAGCTGAAGATACCAATCCCCGATTCTTGGGATGAAGAAATCTTCATGAGGTTTTTCTGGCAAATTGATGAGAACAATGCTATCAACATGGATCTTGACGGTGCACTGGAGGATAATGTTAAATTCATCAGAGAGAACGGTCATAGATATGCTGTTATTACACTGAATAACAGCAAATGGATTAACGATGCTGTAATAACAATGGGAATACCGCTGAAGGAATCCAGTATTGATGACTTTAATGAAGAAGGGGTTTATAAGGCTAACGTAAAACTTGTAAAAGCTGGAGCCAAAGATTCACTTTCCATGGCAGACCAGACTCTTAAATCAACTGCCTATGTAATTTCCAAGGGGGGCGAGCAGGAGGTATATCTGGATTTTAAACCCCTCGTTCTAGGAAGCACCAAGGCTTATATGGGGCATATTTGGAATAAGGAACCGGAAGATACGGAATTTCTGGATTTTGAGGTTGGAGAAGATGGAAAACTCCTTGATAACGCAGGGTTTGATGCAATTGAGGAATTTCCTTGCTTAAAGGCAGTGAAGATGAAGCTCCATAAGGACACCGTCATTGTTGAAAATAGCTTCAGAGTTAAGATTATTCCTCCGGTAATGGGAGCTAATAATACTTATGATGAAAACATGGCAGGCCCGGAATCTGCGGATTTAAAGTTCATGGGAATCAAAAAAATCCAAGACGACACAGACATTGCCTACCATCAAAAATCTGTTCTCAGAAAATCCATCGATAAGGCTAAGAGATACCCGGAGAAGGCATACTCTAAAGACAGCTATGACAAACTGGCTAAGGCCCTTAAAGAAGGGGAAGAATTCTATAAGAGCCTGAAAAAAGATGCAGGTAAAGACCATAAGGTTTCAGCTCAGATCAAAGAAAAATCTGATAAGATCGAGGGAGCTATTAAGAACCTCAAAGATGGTGGTGAACTTGCAGAAACAAGGGACAGTCTAAAGGCAACAATCGAAAATGCCAAGAAAATAGAGAAGGGTAAAAAATCCGATACTGCGTTCCAGATCCTACAAAGTGAAATCAAAAAAGCAGAATCTGAGGCACAAAGAACAAGAATCAGCATTGAAGATTTAAAGAAGGCGGAGAAGGCTCTGAAAGATGCTGTCAAAACATTCAAGACGAGCCAAGACGCATCAAAGCTTGACCCGAAGTCACTAGCCGACGGAGAATACAAAGTGTATGCTGAAATGTTCAAGCCTGACAGAAAGTCAAAATCCATGGCAAACGAGGCAATTAAGCACTGGATCACCCTAAATGTCAAGGATGGAGAGTATAAGGCAACGCTGGACTTCAATGGAATAACAATTCAGAATATGTTCGGCTATCTTCAATATTTATACTATTATGATACAGGCTATACCTACGATGAGAACGGAAATCCGGGAGGGATGGAAAATCTCAAACCATCTACAGTCATTTCGACTCAGAAGGACAAACAAGGTAATGATGTAATAGATGACTATAATGATAAGTATAGCCCATATCCTAAGCTTATAGAAATTCCTATAGTTGACAAGGGTATCGAGAGTTTTGAACCACTTTGTGTATTCGTCCCTATAATGGAATCCCTAAATCCGAGCTCAGGACAACAAAACGTTCTACTTAAACTGGACTGGACAACCTTAAGAAACGCAAATGATACTTCCCAGGATTCCGTAAACCTTGAAGACGGGCTTTATTCTGTTAAATCCGAGCTGAGAGATGGGAAAAACCAGAAATCGCAATTTAACGATGAGGTCGCAAAAACAAGGCTTATCGCCCATGATGGAAAGCTAGATGTATATATTGACACCACAGAAAACGCTACAATCAAAGCTATAAGCATTGGCGACACGAAGTACGAAGCCAAGGATGGAAGAATTGTCCTGACCCTGCCCGAGAACTTTGAAACCACAGGCATCAAAATCACAGACAAAAATGGCAAGGAAACTTCCGGCAAGCTATATCTCGAGCTGAAAAACGCAAAAGCCGAAGAACACGACAAGGCTGCCCTAGAGAAAAAGGTTAAGGAAGCGAAAGAAATCCAGAGAGAAAACTATTCTGAAGAAAGTCTTGCTAACCTTGACAACAAAATAGCTGCTGCCGATGGAGTTCTCTCCGATGAGGTTGCTATTAAGAAGGAAATCTCCAAGGCGGGGCTTGACCTGTCAAAGGCAATTAAGGATCTAAAGGAAAAAGAAGATCCGGGTTCCGAGCCGGACAACGAGCCAAACGCCGAGGCGATAAAAGATGTATACGAAATTAAAGGCAATATATGGCATGCATACAACAAAGGACAAAAGTCCATGGCAGATGGTGCCTTAGCTTATACTAAGGATGAAAATGGCAAGAGATCTAAACTCCCACTACACATTGTCCTCAAAGATGGCAAGCTATATCTAAAGCTTGTATTCATGCCACTAACTCAGAGCTTAGAAGGGAGCAGCTTTACAGGCTATCTAGGAGAACTTGGGTATTATCCTGAAGTAAAGTCAGAAAACCCACCTACTGATGAGTCAAAATTAGAAGTGGCTGAGGTTCTGACTGAATATAAGGATGTATTCGACGATTTCAATGATCCGGAATTTGGAACTGATGAAATCATGAAGGGCAAACTCTATCCTAAGGAGATGCTAATACCTATTGAAAAGGATCAGAAAAACATCTGGCTCAATGTATATGTTCCTGTGATGGAGAGTATACAGTCAGGTGGAGGCAGACAAAATGCACGATTAGAGCTTGACTGGAATAGCCTCAAAAAAATTGAGGATAACAAAGACCCATCAGAACCTGGTGGCGAAGATCCTAAGGAAAATCCTAAGAAAGAACCTAAACTTGTGGATTCACTGAAATTGAACGAAGCTAAGGGTTATCTGGTCGAAAAGGATGATGAGGGAAATTATATCTTCATCAAGGATAAATCCAAGGGCATGATACTTAAATTCGAAGGTGTTGACCTTAAAGACTTCAAGGAATTGCTACTAAATGATACTCCTCTCAAAGATGGAGAAGATTTCACAAAATCCCAGGGTAGCATAATTTTAGATATTAAGGCAGCAACCCTATCAAATCTAGAAGAAGGTAATTATACGTTCACCTTGGTTACAAAGGATGACCTTAAGTCCACCGCCGGCGTAAGAGTCAAGACTAATGCCGACGAGAACAAACCTGGGAAGACGGATAATGACAACAGCAGCCATAACAATGATAAGAATGGCAACCATGACAGCAAGAACAATGATAACCCGGGTAAAACAGATAACACAAATTCAGGACAAACAGATATCAATCAGCCTGAGAAGCCGGGATCAGATGTGAGCGATGCCGGAAACAAGGGAAACGGCATATCACCTAAGATGCCACCTAAACCGGGTAAAGGAAACTTAAAGAAACCTGTTAGAACAGGTGATAATCCAATGATGGCGGGATATGGCATGCTAGCCGTAACCCTTGCCGGAGCAATGTATTTTGTTGTGAGAAGAAGGAAGGATATCTAAACATAGAGTCAAACCTTCGTAATATGGGAGACGGGGAAACCTGTCTCCTATTAAATTGATGAAAATTGTGGTATAATACCCTTCGAGGTGTGAAAGCGATGGGCTTTTATCCTTTTACAAGATGGGGAAATGGCAGGCAGATGATGGAGCCTGTCGGAAATATATACGGAAATATATAGCGGAGGTAAATATGGATCCAAGAATTGAAAAACTATCAAATTTATTAGTGAATTATTCATGCAAGGTGCAGAAGGGGGAGAAGGTCCTTATCGATTTTGAAGGAGAATCTCCTAAGCCACTTATCAGGCAACTGATCAAGGATGTGTACAAAGCAGGGGGCAGGCCATACTACACGGTTAGAGACGCTGTTTTGGACAGAGAAATCATGCTGGGTTGCGATGAGGAGCAGCTTAAGGTTATGAATGATTATAAGCTTTATGAGATGAAGCAGATGGACGCGTATATAGCTGTTCGTGCCGGAAATAATACAAGTGAGACCAGCGACGTGCCGGGGGATAAGATGTCCCTTTACAGCAGGATGCTTGATCCGACTATCGACTATAGAGTGAGCAAAACGAAGTGGGTTATTTTGCGCTATCCGAATGCTTCTATGGCACAGCTTGCAGGTACAAGCCAAGAGGCTTTCGAGGACTTTTTCTTCGATGTTTGTACCTTGGACTATGAGAAGATGAGCAAGGCTATGGATCCTCTCGTTGAGCTGATGAATAAGACGGATAAGGTTAGACTTGTGGCTCCGGGTACGGATCTGACTTTCAGCATCAAGGGCATTGGAGCCATTAAGTGCGATGGTGGCCTGAACATTCCGGACGGAGAAGTTTACACAGCTCCTGTTAAGGATTCCATGAACGGGGTAATTTCCTACAACACTCAGAGCGAGGAGCTTGGATTCACATATGAGAACATCGTTTTCCACGTTGAAAATGGTAAGATTGTTAAGGCAGAAGCTAACGATAATGAGAGAATCAACCAGCTGCTTGACACTGATGAGGGGGCTAGGTATTTTGGGGAATTCGCAATAGGTGTGAACCCTTATGTGCTTCATCCGATGAAGGATACTTTGTTTGATGAGAAAATTGCCGGGAGCATCCATTTGACTCCGGGAATGTGCTACGATGATGCGTACAATGGGAACAAATCAGCTGTACACTGGGATTTGGTGCTGATTCAGAGACCAGAATACGGCGGAGGAGAGATTTACTTCGATGATGTTTTGATCAGGAAGGATGGACTTTTCGTGATCCCTGAGCTTGAGGGATTGAATCCTGAGAATCTTAAAAAATAGAGAATAAATGAGCATAAACGAATCCCCCGGTGAGACTTTGATCCTGTTTATTGAGATATAGGCAGGAGTCAGCGTGCCGGGGGATTCTTATAGTTAGAGTAAAGACTTATATTTCTGAAGTATTGTCCGAGGCCATGCCGGTCAGCATTTTGATGACCGCTGTATGGTAGGTGGGGTCGATACAGGAAATCAGTCGTATAACACTCAGTATTAAATCTGTGTTGATCTCCATATGACTGGGACTTCCGGAAGTTCTTTCTGAATAGATCTTCCGAAGACCACGGAGAATATCTATCTCGAAATTCTGGATTGGTTCAACTGTGGCGCCTTCTGAAAGCTTCGCGCCTTCGTTAAAGTTGTAATAAATTGGAATTCCCAGGAAATAATCGCTTGGGGCTTCCAAAATCTCGCATAGCATAGGAAGCTTGTCAACATCAGGGGTTCTTAGGTCTCGCTCATACATTGAAACCGCATTTTGAGAAACCCCTAGCTTCGTTGCAAGTTCATCCTGTGTCATTTTCAGCTGTTTACGTCGTTTTTTGATGTTGTCGCCGATCATTTGCATCTTCCCCGTTAAGTCGAATTCCTAGAAGCTATGGTAACATTGCTTCAATATTATGTTACCTTAATTAATTGAGGATTAGAACAAACCATTTGTGAGAAAAAATTTTAAAAAAGGCT
>JASBYX010000040.1 GCA_029983755.1 Anaerovoracaceae bacterium | reverse complement strand
TACCACAGACTTAAGAAAATTTCCATTTTTACATACCCTTGTGATATAATTGTTTTATCATATAAATCAGAAAAGGATCAGAATAATGAGCTATGTAGAGTTTAGAAATGTGAAGAAAGTTTATCACATGGGAGAAGTGGATATTGAAGCTTTAAAAGACGCCAGTTTCAACATTGAAAAGGGTGAATTTGTAGTTATCGTAGGCCCCTCCGGAGCCGGAAAGACGACCCTTCTCAACATCCTAGGAGGTATGGATACCCTGACAGAAGGCCATGTGATCCTGGACGGCAATGATATCTCCCGGTATTCAAAAAAGGAGCTCACCAACTACAGACGCCATGATATAGGTTTCGTATTCCAATTCTACAACCTCATTAACAATCTCACGGTGGTGGAGAATGTAAGCCTTGCAACTCAAATTTGCCAAGACCCCATAGACTCTGAAGAGGTGTTAGGACACGTGGGACTTTCTGAAAGACTTAAAAATTTTCCTTCCCAACTATCAGGTGGAGAGCAGCAGCGTGTTGCCATAGCAAGAGCCCTAGCCAAAAACCCTAAACTCCTTCTATGTGACGAGCCCACAGGAGCCCTTGACTATATAACGGGGAAAAATGTTTTGCGCCTGCTCTATGACACTTGCAAAACCACAGGAATGACCGTGATAATCATCACCCATAACACTGCTCTAACGGCAATGGCCGATAGGATAATCCATGTAAAAAACGGGACGATTACATCGGAAGAACTCAACGATAATATTGTTCCCATCGAAGATATAGAATGGTAGATAAGACTGGAAAACGCAGGAATGTTGATAAAAAGTACTTTAAGAGAAATAACAAAGAGTTTAGGTAGATACCTTGCAATCATCGCCATAGTAGCCTTGGGGGTGGGGTTTTTCGCTGGGCTGATACAGGCTAGAAATGTAATGGTCACCACTGTAAATAAACTGGTAACAGATCAAAACTTAAACGATTTTCAAATGGTTTCTTCCTTGGGATTTGAGGCGGCTGATGTTGATAGGATCAAATCAGAACTTAGACCGGAGATTGAGTCAGGCAAGATTTCCCACGTGGAAGGCTTCAAGACCCAGGATTTTCTTTATGATGGTAACGATAAGGTTTCCTCTGTAATCAAAGCCATTTCCCTTCCTGAAAAGGGTGTGGACATGCCCCGAGTTTCCAAAGGTAGACTTCCTAAGGGCTCCGGGGAATGTCTGGCAGATGACGAATTCTTTTCGAAAGAGGACATCGGCAAGACTATTTCCATTGCAAGACCCGATGGAGAAAAGAAAGAAGAAAAGGCTGCAAGGGAATCCTTCAAGACTGAGAGTTTTAAAATTGTGGGAATCGGGTCATCCCCCCTTTACCTAAATGACGAAAGAGGTTATACGAATCTGGGAAATGGCAATGTCAGAGCATTCATATATGTGCCGAAGAAAGCCTTTGATACGAACTTTTATACATCAGTTAACATCGCTCTGAAGAATCGCCCAAAGATTTACACCAAAGATTACGAAAACCTAGTGGAAGATCTCCGAAAGGAAATGTCTGCTGCAATGAAGGTTGGTGCAAACAGCCGTTACGACAGATTGGTGGAAGATGCAAAATCTGCGGTTAACACCCAATTTCAAGGGATGGGTCTTGAGAAGGCTCCGAAAAGCGTAATTGAAGAAGCTGTAAACAAAGTGGATAAACCTGTCACCTACCTTCTTGATAGGGGTGACAATCCCGGCTACTCGGCCTTTGAAAGCGATTCCAACATAGTAAGGGGTATCGCTAATGTTTTTCCTGCATTTTTCTTCCTTGTAGCAGCCCTTGTGGTTATGACGTCCATGGCAAGGCTTGTGGATGAACAGCGTACTGAAATCGGGGTTTTGAAGGCACTGGGATACCGGGACGGATCCATTTTGAGCAAATACCTTTTCTATGCGGGAAGTGCAACTATAATTGGAACCGTATCAGGTTATCTTCTCGGAAGCTATATTTTCCCCTTGGCGATTTGGAACGCATATCAGGCAACATACCACTTTGATACCCCAATCAGATATCCTTATGATTTTGTACTTGGCTTTGCAACCCTAATAGTGTGCCTAGCCGGGGCTCTTGGGGCCACCCTCATAGCCTTCCACGAAGATAGAAAGGGTATGCCCGCTTCACTAATCATACCTAAAGCTCCAAAAGAAGGAAAGAGAATTTTCCTTGAAAAGATACCTCTCATATGGAAACACTTCAGTTTCCTGTACAAGGTGACATTCCGTAACATATTCAGATACAAGAAGTGCTTGTTCATGATGCTCCTTGGAATAGGCGGATGTACAGCCCTCCTTCTCACAGGTTTTGGAATCAACGATTCAATCAAAAATATCGCTAATTTCCAATACGAAGAAATAACCCTCTACGACTACGCCATTACTTTCCACAGGGATATGAAGGGAGAAGAAAGGGATTTTGTAAGATCCAGTAAATCTATCGAAGATGCCATGTTCTTCCACGGGGAAGAGCTGAAGTACAAGGGCAAAAAATCCGACGTCAATCTCAAGCTTGTAGCTACAGATGAGAGGGACATTTCTAAATTTATTAATCTTAATATGAATGGCAAAAATCTTACGATCCCCGGAGATGGAAAAATCATAATATGCGAAAAGCTTGCCGATGAGCAGAAGATCAAAATAGGTTCGAAGATACAGCTGAGGACAAAGAGCGGGAAAACCGCTAAATTCACCGTACGTGGAATCACCGACAACTTCATAGATAACTATATATACATGAGCCTTGCAACATACGAAAAGTATTTTGTTGATGAGGGCAAAGTAAATACGGCCTTCGCCAACGTAAAGGGCGTTGACAGGTCCGCTTCCCTAGGAGATGAAAGAGAAACTGACAAAATAACAAAATCCGCCGTGGACACTATGGGCAAAGATAGCGTTAGCGGTACTATAATCAACAGGGACAATTATACGAGGACGAAGCACATGATGAATAGTCTGGACTCGGTAATTGCGGTAGTTTGCCTTGCAGCCGCAGGACTTGCCATGATCGTTTTGTATAATCTATCAAACATCAGCATTACAGAAAGGGTCAGAGAGATTGCAACCATCAAGGTTTTGGGGTTTTATCCCCACGAGACGGCTTTGTATATTTTTAGAGAAAGCATGTTTCTGACCGCCTTTGGAGCTGCCGTCGGTCTAGGCCTTGGACGCCTTCTCCACGCCTTTGTAATGTATCAAATCAAAGTAGAGATGGTTTACTTCCATCTGAGGATAACTTGGTACAGCTACCTGATTTCATTCGGGCTGACCATGCTGTTTGCCTGCCTTGTTAACCTCATCATGTATTTTAAAATCAGGCGAATCAATATGATCGATTCCCTTAAGAGCATGGAATAGTTTGGCACAAAATAAATGAGCAGGGACTCTCCGCTTCACACACGGATCCGGTCCCTGCTCTATTTTTCCTCATAAATCTATTCTGTTTTAATTATAAGTAAACTAGGCTATTTTAGCACACTTTTGAATATTTTGTTGCCATCTGATCATTTATCTAAAACTTCCACATCAAGATCCAGAGGCTTTTCCCACTTTTCAGGGGGAACGCTGTTGTCTTCAAGCCTTCTTAGAACATAGTGCCTGGTGAGCTGGTAGACCACAGATCCTATCGGTATGAAGAGCACCATTCCGAGAACACCCATCATACTTCCCCCAACAGTTACCGCCATAAGCACCCATATTGATGGAAGGCCTACTGTATTCCCTGCAATCAGCGGATAGATAACATTACCGTCAATTTGCTGAATGACAACATACATGAGTATAAAGTAAATCACCTGGGATGGATCCACTATAAGAATAAGTATTATGCCGATTCCTGCACCTATGAAGGAGCCGATTATAGGAATCAGAGCCATAAACCCGGTCACAATACTGATCATGATGGCATATGGTATTCCCAAAATCGTCAATATGATGAAGAACAGAATTCCGTTTATGATTCCATCCACACACTGGCCGGAAATGAACCCTTTGAATACATCCCTTGTCATTCCCAAAACATACATTATCTTATCAGCAGTTTTTTCCTTAAACGAGGCATATATTACTTGCTTACCCTGCCTTGAAAGCTTTTCCTTCTGTATGAGAACATATATTGAGAAAATCAATCCTATGACAAATTGCACTATACCGTTGAGAATGTTTGAAACTGTGCTTACGCTGCTGTTTAACAGTGTTGATGCCCAACTCTTCGCAGTGGCTGCAAGGTCTTTGCCCACAGAGTCAAGATCTATGTTAACCTTATTCATCATGTTCTGAAGCGCATCTATTTTGCTCGCATTTGAATCGATCCATCCTTCGAATCTGTTAATCGCTCCAGGCAGTGCATCAGCCAGAGATTCCAGTGTACTTGCAAGCTGAGGAACGATATTCATCGCAGCAACCACAATTACGCCAAAGACTAATATCAAAGTTATAACCATGCTCACCGGCCTCTTACAAGACTTGGCAATCTTTTCAAGCCTTGTCTTGGGTTCTTCCGGCACCTTTTTGAATAGCAGGTTCTCAATCTTAGTCATCGGTACATTTATTATGAAAGCAAGGGCCGCACCCAGTATAAATGGAGCAAAGAAGGATATAAAAGTTCCCGCATAGTGAGTTACAACAGCTATATTCTTGATAGCTAAGTAAAATAGTATCACCCCAAATATTATGAATATGTACTTTCTCTTCGAAAGGCTGTTGATATTCACAACGCTCTCCTGGATTTTCACCCGGGAGTTTCCTGTAGCTAAATTGCCCTCCTCAGCCTCAATGTTCTGATTCATCTCTTCGATTTGATCTGCTGAATCCGAAAAATTCGCCGAATAGTTTGAATCGGTCGCATCCTCAGCAGTATCCCCATATGGATGTTCCCTTAATCCCCTGTAGAGCTTCTCAGATCTTCGTTTTGCAAGTCTTTCTTCTGCCTCGGCTGTTCTCCTAGTGAGCTCCCTTATCTCTTCTTCTGAGACAGCCTCATTTGAGATTGCCTCATCTTTCTTAATGACACCCAGAGCTCTACCTATCTTATACCAATTCATATCCGGCCTCTTCAATTACGGCCTTGAACTCATCCCTAGAGATTTCCTTATCAGCCTCAACTGTTGCCATACCCTTTTCCAGGTCAACATCAACAGATTTGACACCATCCATAGCCGAAAGTGCCTTGTCCACATGTTTCACACAGTTTCCGCACATCATGCCTTTAACATTAAGTTCATATTTCATTCTGTCTTCCTCCTTTTGAACGTCTCGGGAAAAAGGTTTCTCCTCAGAAGAGATCTTCTCTTCAGAAAAATGCCCCTCCTGAACAGGGTCTCCATCTTCATTTAGATCCCGTGAGATATCTCCCTCTCCCTTTAAGTTTATATTATAATCTCCGGAACCACTATTTTCAAGATAAATAGCCTCGGGTCTTTTGAAAAGTCTTAGCCTTAAGGAATTCATCACAACGCAAAAGCTGGACAAACTCATAGCCGCAGCCCCCATCATTGGATTTAGGACTACCCCCCATAGAGGATAAAGCGCACCGGCAGCCACCGGAATCAATATCACATTATATATAAAAGCCCAAAAAAGGTTTTCCTTAATATTTGTGATGACAGCCTTAGATAATTTAAAGGCTGCAAAGGCGTCCGTAAGCCTATTGTTTATCAAAACAACATCTGCACTTTCAATTGCCACATCAGTTCCGGCACCGATTGCGATCCCCACATCTGCACGTGCAAGAGCAGGACCGTCATTGATTCCGTCTCCAATCATTGCAACCTTCTTCCCAAGCTCCATCATCTTCCTGATTTCAGCCTCCTTGTCCTGAGGCATAACCTCTGCAACGACACGATCGATTCCAAGATTTCTCGCAACAGCTTCTCCCGTAACCTTATTATCCCCGGTTAGCATTACAACTTCAACACCGGATTTTTCAAAGAGTTCTATAGCCTTCTCGCTATCAGGTTTTGCCACATCTGCCACGGAAATTATGCCAAGAACCCCTTCATCATCAGCAAAAATCATGGGGGTCTTCCCCTCTTTAGCAAACTCCCGGATTTTCCCGGCCACAGCCTCATCAATTCTCAATCCCATATCATCTATTAAGGCGCGGTTCCCCCCATACACCATACGACCAAGAATCCTTCCCTTTACGCCCTTTCCAAAGTAAGCGTGGAAGTCTTCAACATCGGGCAATTCTCCTCCAGGCTGCCTTTCATTGCGATGGTACAAAATAGCTGCACCAAGAGGGTGCTCTGACCCCTGCTCTAGGGCTGCGGCAGTTTCGAGCAACTCTCCCTCAGAAAGCCTGATAGCTACAATATCAGTAACCTTAGGTTTACCCTCTGTTATTGTACCGGTTTTGTCCATTAAGACAGCATCTACTGAGTGAAGCCTCTCCAGAGCTTCTCCACCTCGTATGAGTATGCCTTCTTCAGCACCCTTTCCTGTACCCACCATAATTGCAACAGGTGTGGCAAGGCCAAGAGCACATGGACAAGAAATCACGAGAACGCTTATGCCACAGTTTACAGCCATGGAAACATCCCCAGTGGCAATAACCCATATCCCGAAGGTTATAAGTGCAATTAATATAACTGCAGGAACAAATATACCTGCAATCTTATCCGCCATCTGTGCTATAGGAGCCTTGCTTGCACTAGCCTCGTTCACGAGGGCAATTATCTGATTTATCGTGCTGTCTTCCCCAACCTTTTCCGCACGAACTTTAAGAAAACTATTCTGATTCATGGTGGCAGAAATGACCTCATCCCCTGCTTTCTTTGGAACCGGAACGCTTTCCCCGGTTATAGCCGACTGTTCAACCCAGCTTTCCCCTGACAAAACCACTCCGTCAGCTCCAATAACATGTCCGGGCTTTATCACCATTACATCTCCAACCCTCAGGTTTTCCAGGGGAATCTCTTTCTCCACACCGTCTTTTTCGACCAAAACCATCTTAGGTGCCAAATTCATAAGCCTTTCAATGGCATCGGTGGTCTTTCCCTTACTTCTGGCCTCAAGATATTTGCCCATAGTAATCAGGGTTAAGATCATTCCCGCTGACTCGAAATAAATGTGATGTCCCACTTCACCATAAATCATAGCATACATACCGTAGATTCCGTATGCTGTGGAAACCGCTGAACCCAGTGCAATGAGACTGTCCATATTAGGATTTCCCCTGAAAAGTACCGGTATCCCCTTAACAAAATATTCTCTATTCAGATACAAAATGGGCAAAAGAAGTATAAACTGACTAAATGTGTTGGCCAGTTCTGAACCCGTCGGTAGATCAATTTCGACTCCGAATATAGAACCAAACATATGTCCCATCATAGGCCCCATACTGAAGTACATTAGTGGAAGCAGAAATAGGAGAGACCACTTGAAGTTCCTCCCCTTTCTCTTAGCTTCTTTTCTATGTATACTGCCTATTCCTTCATCTCGGGATTTTTCTAAAGCGTCTGAGTTTCTGTTATCGTAAGGACCATCACCGGCTACGGATTTTCTCCCTTCTGATAATCCTTTGGATTCTTTGCTCTCAAGGGTTGCCTCATATCCCGCCTTCTCCACAGCCTTTTCTATTTCTTCTGTGGAAATAAGGTCTTCATCTCTTTTTAGGAGCATGCTTCCCGTAAGAAGGTTTACTTGCACATCCTCTGTCCCCGGAAGCTTTTTCACAGCCTTTTCCACACGTGCAGAGCAGGCTCCACAGGTCATTCCCGTTACGTTATACTTCTCTTTCTTCAAATTCTTCTCCTTCAACCACCATGGCATTTTTGCTCTGTTACCCTTCGATTTTGCTAGTTAGAGCTTACACCCTTATTACAAAAGTGCTCCACAGAAAACACTGCGGAGCACTGAAATTCAAAACACCGATTGTAATTGCTTGTTCTACTCAAGGTCTAAGATCTATTGCTCTCCTACAGTTATAATCACAGCATCATTACATATGCCTTACCTAAATCCGTAGAGCAAACTCATCTCCTTCTTAGAACACGCTATTATTCGTTAGTTGGAGGCGTGAAACTTCTGCCTGCCAATTCCTCATTCAGTGCATAAAGCCCCTTGCCATCTGTTGCGAAGAGCTCATATTTGGTGATCAAGTCCTTAGCTGTTGTCTCTTCTTCAGCCTGCTCATTTACAAACCATGCAAGGAAGTGTTCAGTCCTCAAATCGTCATCTTTTCTTGCAGCCTTAACCATTTTGTTGATAAGGCTTGTCACGAATTCCTCGTGCTTCAAAGCTGACTTTAGAACGTCCATGTCATCCTTGTATTTGCCTTCAGGTTTGTCGATAGCTTCAAGAACAACCTTGCCGTCGTTTCCATGAACGTAATCATAAAACATCATCGCATGAGACATTTCTTCCTTTGCCTGAACCATATACCAATTTGCGAAGCCGTTAAGTCCCTTATCTTCAAAGTAGTTTGAAAAGTCCAGATACAGATAGGCCGAAAAAATCTCAGCATTGATCTGTTCATTTAACATTTTTACCATCTTCTCATTAAGTTTCATATTGTGCCTCCATTCACTTTACTTGATAGTCTATCTTTTAATAGCCTGTCTTATTATCGTTTACCTTTTATTTGTTTCTAAGAAGATCCCTGATTTCAGTCAGAAGCAGTATATCCTCTGCAGGTGCTGCAGGTTCCTCAGGAACAGCCTCTTCCTTCTTTTTAAACTTATTGATTCCCTTGATAACGCAGAAAATTACGAGAGCTATAAGCAGGAAGTTGATAACAGCCTGTATGAACATACCATACTTGATTTCTGCTGTTCCAACTACTACAGACAGCTTCTCAAAGCTCATACCTCCGATTATCACACCTATAACCGGCATGATAATATCGTTTACCAGTGAGTTTACAATTGCTGTGAACGCACCACCGATTACTACTGCAACTGCCAAATCAATAACGTTACCTCTTGAAATAAATTCCTTAAATTCTTTGATAAAACCTTTCATAATGCCTCCTCGCTTAATCATTAAGCTTTTCGAGCTTTCCAAGCTTATCAGCCCAGTAAGCCCACATCTGTTTGACGAGCTTTCGCCCTGCATACATTGACGCCAAACTATCATCTAGGGTTGGCGCAATCTCTACCATATCAAAACCTAATATATTAAGTCTATCAAACAAGATAGACAAAATATCGAATGTCATCCTCGGCGTCAAACCACCCATCTGAGGCATACCCGTTCCCGCAGCAAACCCGGGATCAAGCACATCTATATTGAAGGTGAGATAAACATTATCAAATTCCTTCATCTTTGAAACACAGTCAAGAGCTACTGCCTCGGCACCTTCCCTAAAGCAGTCCTTGGAAGATTTGATATTAAACTTCCCTGACTTAACCTTATCGAATTCGTACCTGTCAATACTTCTAATTCCTATGTAATAGATATTCTCTGAGCCGGTTACAGACTCAAGCTCAAGTGCTCTTGATAGGGCAGTTGAACTGCTAAGCTTGTCTCCGTCCTCATCATCTCTAAGATCCATGTAGGCTCCTAAATGTATGATTCCAAGACTTCCCGAAATCTTGTTATCAATTCCCTTGATCACAGGAATTGATACACTATGATCTCCCCCTATCATTGTGAAACGCTTTCTCATATCCACAAGTGAAGTCACGTATTCTTCAACTTCTTTGTATATGGTTTCCCTGTCTGTACCTCTGAAGTCTCCTCCATCATAAACCTTGAGCTGATCAAAGATATCAAGATCTTCTGTGCAAGGATTTGCCTCCAATGTGTTCCTTCTAAGAAGGTCAGGTGCATCTGCAGAGCCTCCCCTACCACCTTCACTTCCATCAAAGGGAATTCCAAATACAACAACATCTGAAGCCAGTTCAGATGAATTAGGTTCATTTAGGCCGAACCAAGTCCTATCCATTTCAGAATATTGATTCCTGTTTCTCATTATATCCTCCATCCGGTGATATTATACGCCGGTTAATCAAAATCCAATGTATTTATACCCGATTTGTTAAAAAACAACACGAAAAGCTACAAATTTATGCAAATTTTCCCGGTGACCAAATAAATTATTTTCTCCTTTACTTGAATATGTTCCTCCCCTGATATAAGATAACTGCTCTCAAGAGCCTTCCCATAGGCTGTCATCTGTTTTTCGTAGGTTCTTTTGATCCTCTCAACTTCTCGGTCTTTTTTCTTCATATCAATCCAATTTGTCTTGAAATCTACCAGTACAAAATACTTCTCTCCGTTTTCGTCTTCCTCTATGAAAAAGGCGTCAATGACTCCCTGCAGTAACAGCTCTTCTTTGTCTGCACCTCTCTTTATTCTCTCATCGAGAGCCTCGAAGATTTCGTCGTCTGAATCGGTAGAGTATATGAATTTTTGTTCTTTGAATAGCAACCCCTTTTCGGCTGCCTTTGCCATTCTATGGGCAAGATCCGTCTTGAAAAAGTCAGCGATTAGATCTAAATCTACGGTTTGCAGCTCTTCTTCTGTGATGATTTCTCTTTTGACAAGCTCCTCGGAGAGGTGCTCCAGGTAGGCAGAGCCTCCGCTGGCCCCGTCGGGGTAGCTTGCCAGTTCCAGGACCTTGTGGTACAGGCTACCCCGCCTGGCGTCCCCTTGGGGCACCTGGGCCGCCAGGAAGGCCGGCCGCGGAAGCCGCCGTGGCGGCGGCGGATTCTTGGGGCAGGCGGGTCCA
>JASBYX010000039.1 GCA_029983755.1 Anaerovoracaceae bacterium | reverse complement strand
AGCCTAACTCTTTCTGCTGACAACAAGTGGACTGGTTCATTTGAAAATCTTCCTAAGCATAATGACAAGGGAGATGAGATCAAGTACACAGTTAAGGAAGTTAAGGTTGAGGGATATGACAGTAAGGTGTCTGGCAATGCTGAGAAAGGTTTTACTTTAACTAATACCTTGAAGCCTTCTGTTACTAAGATTAGTGTTAATAAGGCATGGGTTGACTTTGATAATAAGCTTAAGAGCCGCCCTGCTTCAATCACTGTTAAACTAATTGCTGACGGCAAGGAAACTGATAAGAGCCTAACTCTTTCTGCTGACAACAAGTGGACTGGTTCATTTGAAAATCTTCCTAAGCATAATGACAAGGGAGATGAGATCAAGTACACAGTTAAGGAAGTTAAGGTTGATGGTTATGACAGTAAGGTGTCTGGCAATGCTGAGAAAGGCTTTACTATTACCAATACTTTAACGCCGCCTCCAAATAATCCTCCTAAGGAAAATCCGCCCGAAAATCCGGGTACCGGGGACAATGGAGCAAGAGAAATAGCTCTTTTACTAGAGCTTATAGCTGCATCAGGAATAATGGCTGCACTACTAAGCTACAGAAAAAAATCAAAGTAAAGAGCACAATAGGAAACCCCCTCACTAAAAGTGAGAGGGTTTCTTGATTTTTATTATTCTATTTATTCGGGCTATATTATGAACTTGTCCTATCTTCTATCCATAATCCCCTTAAACTTTTTCACCTGATTCTCTGTAGCCTTACGGTTTCCCTTGAATATAGCCGATCCTGCTACTACCATATCAACTCCTGCCTCTAGAACCTCTTCTAGGTTAAATTCAGTAATTCCTCCATCCATTTCGATCAGAAAATCTAGGCCCATTGAATTCCTCAAATCCTTGAGTTTTCTGACTTTATTAAGGGTTTCAGGGATGAATTTCTGCCCTCCAAACCCGGGATTTACAGACATTACTAGAACAAGATCTAGAAAGGGCAAAATCTCTGTCAGAAGTTCGACAGGAGTTGCAGGATTCAGGGAAACCCCTGCTTTAACTCCAAGGGATTTGATATGTGAAATTGTCCTGTGAAGATGTCTACAGGCTTCCTGATGCACCACGATAAATTCTGTCTTTTCCGTTAGAAAGTCCTCAATATAGAGGTCAGGATCTTCTATCATTAGATGAACATCATATGGGGCCGTTTCCAAAGAGTTTAAACTTTTCATAACTCCTGCTCCAAAACTGATATTCGGTACGAAATGTCCATCCATTACATCCACATGCAAAAAATCTGCTCCGGCTTCAGTTATGAGAAGAGTTTCTTCCCCAAGTTTTGAAAAGTCAGCTGCTAGAAGCGATGGTGCTAAGTATTTCAAATTCTACCTCCGTCTTTATTCCTTCAATTATTATAATTAGAACTTATACTGCTTGCATTTAATTCATTCGATTATAAGACTAGAACTTATTTCTCTTGGCAATTTCTTCATAAAACAGTCTATAGGAATCGTATCGGCTTTTAGAAATGTCCCCATTATCTAGCGCTCTTAACACATTGCAATCAGGCTCCCCAATATGTTGGCAATCCATAAATCTGCAAGACTTTCCATATTCCACCAGTTCGGGAAAAAGAGTCCTAAGATCAGTTTCTGATATATCCGGTAAATCCAAGGAAGTAAATCCCGGCGTATCGAATATTCGTGCATTTTTTGTAAAACCATCAATCTCAAGGAGTTCCACATGCCTTGTAGTATGTCTTCCCCTGCTGGTTTTCTTACTGATGCTACCCACTTCCATATGCTCTCGACCTAAAAGAGAATTGAGGATTGTGGATTTACCAACCCCAGAGGGTCCTGCAAGTGCAACGGTCAAGCCCGAAAATTTTTCTCTTAACTCATCAATTCCCTTACCGGTTTCCCCACTTACAGCAACAATAGGGTAGATATTCCCATAGATTTCGTAAAGCCTATCGAAAGCCGCAATGCCACGGGATGCCTCTGTTTTGTTGACGCATATGAGAGCCGGGATGGATTTGCTCTCGCTTACGCAGAGAAATCGATCCAGAAGCTGCAGATTAACTTTAGGCTTTTCTCCGCTAACCACAATCGTCATCAGATCAACATTTGCGATGGGGGGTCTAACAAAGGAGTTTGCCCTTGGTAGGACTTTCTCCACAACGCCCTCCATCTCATGATCACTTATAATCGTCACTTCTACGAAGTCACCCACAAGGAGAATATCTCCGTCCTTTTTTAAATTACCACGTCCTCTGGTTGTAACTAGGCCTACCGGCGTTTCAACATAGTAGAATCCTCCGATGCCTTTAATGATGCGGCCAGAAACTCGATTCATGCAATCTCCCTCAGTTTGTCTTGTGATTTACTGTTGATCAGTAGTTGGATGGTTGTTATCAGGCTTATTATTGTTATTGTTGTCAGGCTCCTTGTTCTCAGGTACCTGTGGAACACCCTTGCTTATCTTAAGGGATACGGAAGTTCCCTTCTTTAGCTCAGTTCCTGCACTATACTGCTGCCACATTACGTAGTCTTTACCATAGATGCTGCTCTCCTCATATGAGATATCACCAACTTCAAAGCCTGCCTGGTTTAGAGCCTGAACAGCATCGTCTGCAGTGAGACCTGTGAGAGTTGGAACCTTTGCTTTCTCTTTTTTACCCTTGCTCACAACGATGTCCACAGCTGATCCACTCTTGGCAGATGAGCCGGCGGATGGGGTCTGGTTGATAATAACCCCCTCATCATACTGGTCGCTTTCCTCATAAGTTACATTGCCTATTACAAAGCCATACTGTCCAATTATGGAAGATATATCCGACTCGTTGTACTTCTTTCCAACAAGATCTGGAACAAGACCTGCCTTCTTACCCTTGCTAATGTTAACCTTAACCTTCGTGCCGTCTTTTACCTTCGTCTTAGATATAGGTGTT
The DNA here is from genome assembly GCA_029983755.1 of Anaerovoracaceae bacterium. Classification (GTDB taxonomy): domain Bacteria; phylum Bacillota; class Clostridia; order Peptostreptococcales; family Anaerovoracaceae; genus S5-A14a. The sequence goes on along the minus strand of JASBYX010000039.1, from coordinate 9,320 downwards.
TGGGACACGATTTTGCCTTTCTCTACATCTGCACTGTATACATCGTCACCTTTCTCAATATCAAGTTTGAGTTTGCTGAGCTCATCAGAGGCTTCTTCGTAGGTCATACCCTTCAAGTCCGGAACTTCTATATTTCCTTTTCCACCACCGGACATTTTTGAAGTCAAAAAGTATCCGCCAACAGCTCCTAGTATCAGTAAAACTATTAAGGCTAAAATCCAAGGTAGCGCCTTCTTAAAACCTGATGCACCCTTTCCGGAGGAGCCGTTCTTCTTACTGGATTTTTTGCTACCCTTATCATCGATTATAGCATTGAGTTTTTCCTCATTTGCATCATCGATTTTAACAGGTTTGCTTTTCCTTCCGGAGGCTCCAAGGAGTATTTCATCGCCAACTTTTTTGGAGAGAAAGTCTACATTATTGAGGTCCTCATACATAGCCTCTGCATTTTCATATCTGTTATTCTGGTACTTATCCGTAGCCTTTAATATGATTTTTTCAAGAGCCGGTGGCACATTGTCCACAACCTTTGAAGGGGGCTTAATATCCTCATTTATATGCATTAGAGCTATCTCCACAGGGTTCTCCCCATCGAAAGGAACTTGCCCTGTGAGCATTTCATAAAGAACAATTCCAAGGGAGTATACATCAGACTTTTCATCCACATATTTTCCCCTTGCCTGCTCCGGAGAGAAATAGTGGACAGAACCCATAACCTGTCCCCCCTCCTCCTTGTTCACAATTGTAGCAGAAGAGATAGCCTTAGCAATTCCAAAGTCCGCAAGCTTTGCCACACCATCTTTTGTAATCATTATATTGTGAGGCTTCACGTCCCTGTGAATAATATGGTTCTTATGAGCTAGGCTCAGTGCAGCAGCAACCTGCTTTCCCACCTGTATTACATGCTTATAGTCCAGAGGTCCATGTTCTTCGATTATGTCAGATAGTGGTCTGCCATCTATGAGCTCCATTACTATGAAATAGATATTGCCTTCCTTACCCACATCGTATACATTTACTATGTTCGGATGCTGGAGTCCTGCAGCAGCCTGAGATTCCTTCTTAAAGCTCTCAATAAACTGCGCATCCCTTGTGAACTCAGGTCGGAGTATTTTAACTGCAACATATCTGTTGAGCAGCCTATCCTTAGCCTTGTAGACAACGGCCATTCCCCCGTCACCGATTTTTTCGATTAGCTCATACCGTCCGGCTAATAATTTGTTATTACTCATTGATATCCTCCTTATCAATTTTCAGGGAAATAACCGTAATATTATCACTACCCCCGTTAAGATTTGCTAAATCTATCAGCCTGGAACATGCCTCAGACATGGACTCAGGTTTTTCAATAATCCCCTTTATTTCTTCTTCCGATACTTCCACATAAAGGCCGTCTGTACACATTATGACGACATCTCCTTCTTCTAATGAAACTAAGAACATATCAGGATAAATGTGTTCGTCTGCACCCAGTGCCTTAGTTATCTGGTTTCTGTCAGGATGTGTAAGTGCCTCCTCAGCAGTTATCTCCCCCCTCTGCACCAGATGGTTAACATAGGTGTGATCCTCTGTTATCTGCACCAACTCGCCTCTTCTGTAAAGGTAAGCTCTGCTGTCCCCCAGATTAAACACATACATGGAAGCCCCATTTATATATGCAACCACAATGGTTGTAGCCATACCGCTGTTTTCGTCAAACCTTGCACCCATCTCGAGAATCATCTCATTTGTCCTGTTTAGACACTTTGCAAAATACAGGCGCAAGTCCTCCTGTCCCCACTGTGGATCTATGGGATTGTCTTCAACATATTGAGAAATGAATCTAGTAGCAGTTCGGCTTGCAATTTCCCCCGAGCTGCTTCCACCGACCCCGTCGGCAATTATGAAAACTCCTTTCTCAACCATGACATAACAGGCATCCTCGTTGTTGAACCTCGAAACGCCCTTGTCAGTTTTGAAACCAACATCCATATAAATTACACTCTCCTCTTCATAACACAAATATAAAAACCGTCCGCCCCATTTTCTCCTGTGAAGATCTGACGTTCATACAACTTCTCGAAATCCTTTCCAGATTTGTCATTTAGAAAACTTTCGACAACACCATCATTTTCGCTAGGATTAACCGTGCAAGTTGAGTACAAAACACTTCCCTCCGGCCTAACATAACGAGCGGCTAGGGTCAACATAGCAAATTGCTGTTTGGAAAGCTCCTTTGTATCATCCATATTCTTGTATCTGATCTCCGGTCTTCGTCTCATCACTCCAAGTCCTGAACAAGGTGGATCAAGTATCACCTTATCAAAGGCTCCCTCAAGATCGTCTCTGAAATCAAGGGCAGAGTGCCGTTCAGCCTTTATATTCTTCATGCCACACCTCTTGGCATAGCTTTCTATTAAAGCTATTTTGTGTTCGAATACATCCCAGCAAAGAACCCTGCCGAAAGATGCAAGTTCACCTGCTGACACTGCCTTTCCACCGGGAGCAGAGCACATATCAAGAACATTGTCAGAAGCCTTTATGCCCAGCTTATCTACAGCTACGATTGAAGCTAAATCCTGCACAGACACTTTGCCTGCGTTTAGGCTTTTGCTTGAAACTACAAGGCTCTCATAGCCTCTTTCAACTTGGATTGCCCTTTGGCTCACATCAGTCACAGGATAACAGGAGATGCCTTCTGATAGCAAGGCAATCACAGCCTCCTCTCTGGAGTTCTTTTGAAGATTTGCTCTTAGGAAAATTGGGGCTCTTTTAGATGAATTAATCGCTAACTCTTTGGCTTTTTCAATTCCATATGAGTCCATCCAAAGCCTTATTATATCTTCCCCAATTGAGTACTTGATGCTGATGCTTCTAACATCATCCCCCTCTGGGGGAAGCAGACCATCCTTTGACCTTGCAATATTCCTCAAAACACCGTTAACCAAACCCTCGAAACCTCTGAAGTGCTTCTTGGTAATGGTTACCATGTCGTTGCATACCCCATAGTCGCTACCAGCGTTCATAAAGAGCAGTTGGTAGGTCCCAAGTCTCAAAATGTTTCTAATTTCTTTCCCTCTTTTTTTTGGCTCTTTCTTAAGAAATTTATCGATATAATAGTCCAGCAGGAGTTTCTTTTCCAAAGTTCCAAAGACCATGGCTTGCACCACTGGCTCCCGCTCTTTGGCTAATATGATATTGCTGTATGCTCCCTCTTCCTCCACACGTCTTAGGAGTTCCAATGCCCTGGCTCTATAATTCACAGATTCTTTGCCCTTGGTGGATTCTTTTTTCTTTCCGGGTTCTATTATTTTGCCAGGTTCAATGTTCTTGTCGAAATACATGCTACTTCCCATTACCTATTGCTTCTCATTGCAAGGATTCTAATGAGGTTAGCAACTGAAACAGATAGTGCCGCAAGATATGTAAGTGCAGCAGCTGACAAGACCCTCTTTCCACCTGCCAGTTCCTCATCTCTAAAAATTCCGTTAGCTTCCAGCTGCTTTAAAGCTCTTCTGCTGGCATCAAGCTCCACAGGCAATGTAACAAGGTGAAACAAAACAACAGCCCCCATGGCAACTGCTGCTACAGTCAGGAGTGTATCCCCTAGCTGAAAGTTCCTTCCATACATCAGAAATATTGATATCATAACAAGGGGCCATACAGCTCTTGAAACTAAATTCACAACAGGAACTATAGCGTTTCTGAAAACCAGTGGTGCGAATTTGTGTTCATGCTGGATCGCATGTCCTACCTCGTGAGTGGCAACGCTCACTGCGCTTATGCTGGTACCTCTATATACATCTGATGACAGACTGATAACTTGAGTTCTGGGGTCGTAGTGATCAGAAAGCCTGCCACCGATTTCCTCAATCTCCACGTTGGATAATCCATTGCTGTCAAGAACCATCCTAGCAGCCTGAGCACCTGATAGACCCCTGCTTGAAGGCACCTGTTCATATGTAGAAAATGTATTGTTAACTTTAAACTGTGCAAACATGGCAAAAATAGCTGCCACAACTAATATGATTATGGAAATAAAATACATATTGCCTCCCCTTTCTATGTGAATATCTCCCCGGTTCTTAGTCTATTTCCCCTTAGGAAATCTCCTGTTTTCATGCGTTTTTTCCCGGGAGCCTGTACCTCCAGCACTTTAAGCCTTTCCCTGCCGTCATCTCCACAGGCTATCGTAAAGCTTTCTTTGTCAATGCCTACAATCTCCCCGGGTGCCTTTGAAGAAGCGTCATCTATACACCTGACTACCTCTACCTTCCAAAACTTATATGTGTTGTCATGGATTTTTGCGAATGTTCCCGGCCATGGATTATATGCCCTTGTCATCCGCTCAATGGATTCTGCAGACTCCTCAAAATTTATGTGACCATCCTCTTTGGAAATTATACTACAAAAGGTAGCCTCTTCGTCATTTTGAGGTCTAGGCACGATGTTTGAAAAGTTTTCAATGGTTTCAGTTAAGAGCTCCGCCCCTACCTTAGCCATTTCATTCTCAAGCTCACCTGCTGTCTTAAGCCCTACGAAGATTTCCCTCTTTGAAAGCATGTCGCCACTGTCTAGGCCTTTCTCAACCTTCATTATGGTAACCCCGGTAGGCTCTTCCCCAAGCAAAATTGCTGTTTGTATGGGGGATGCTCCTCTGAGCTTTGGAAGTAGAGAACCGTGAACGTTTATATACCCTAACCTCGGCATATCGAGAACTTCTTGGGATAAGATCTGCCCGTAAGCCACAACAATCCCAAGCTCTGCCTCTTTGTGAGCTCTCCTCAAAGCTTCAAGAGCCTCAGAGTCACTACGAAGTTTTAAAGGCTGAATCACAGGTATTTGGTGCTCAAGAGCGACCTCTTTCACCGGTGAGTAAATAATCTTCTTTCCCCGATTCTTCTCCCTGTCAGGCTGGGTGACCACAAGGACGATCTCATGTCCTGCTTCTATTAGCTTCTTCAAAGAAACCGCTGCAAATTCCGGTGTACCCATAAACACAATCTTCACTGGCAAACCTCCGGAGAACTATGATTTCTTGATTCTGCCGTCCTGATAGCATTATCTGCACTTTCGGATTCTTTCGTCTCATTTGCTGCTTCTTCAGCTGCCTCTTCCGCCTCTTTTGCTTCTTTTTCCGCCTCTTCAGCCGCTTCTTCTAAAGTTCTTATGTTGGTTGCAATATCCGTGTACAAAATCCCATTCAGATGGTCGTTTTCGTGGCACATAACCCTCGCCCCGAAGTCCTCAAAGGTGTACGTCTTTCGCTCTCCATCAAGATTTGTAGCCTCAATTACAATCTTTTGTGGCCTTTTGACAGTCCCAACATATCCAGGCACGCTAAGGCAGCCTTCGTCATCAACAGTTTCACCTTCCTCACTGATTATCTTTGGGTCGATCATGTAGTAAGGCTCTCCCTCTAAGTCAGGCATTGCGATAAACATTCTTCTCATTATTCCAACCTGAGGTGCAGCAATTCCCACCCCTTGTTCTAATTTCATAGTTTCAAGCATATCTGCAAGGTTTTCTCTGACTCTGTCAGTTACTTCTCCCACAGGTCTACATACCTTTCGGAGTATTTCTTCCCCGTCGGTTCTGATGCTTCTTGTAGCCATAAAACCTCCTATACTAATTAATTACTCAATAGGGATTTATATCCAGCATTATACTGGTGCCATCCCTATCGTATGCTAACTTCTTTCCATAATATCCTAAGGAAGCCACCAGATACGGCCGTATCTTCTTGGGACATTTGCAGGTGGCAACAGCCCTTGCTTTGCCTTCACCTCTAAACATCAAATCTTCCTTAGGAGCGAGAATTTCTAATTCCCTCAATTCATTTATTCCACCAATGTAGTTCAAATATTCATGCATTTTTCTCATACATGAATCAAATGTCCTGCCACTTACTGCAATCTCCACAATATCGGAAAAAGGTGGTAGATCAAGGGCTTGCCTGATTCCAATCTCTCTCCTATAAAACCTCTCGTAGTCATTATCCACGGCAGTCTTTATATAAAAGCTGTCAGGATTCATGGTTTGAATTATAACCCTCCCGGGGTGACTGCCCCTACCTGCTCGACCGGCAACCTGTGTAATCAGCTGAAAGGTTCGCTCTCCACCTCGATAATCCCCTGATCTTATTGAAGTGTCCGCTGAAATTATCCCAACAAGCCCTACATTTCTATAATCTATGCTCTTAGCAATAATCTGGGTGCCTATGAGAATGTCGTGAAGCCCCATTTCAAACTCATCAAGTATCTGATCCCCAATATCCTTCGATCCTGCAACATCCATATCAAGCCTGACTACGCCGAGATCTGAAAAGATGCCTTCACAAGTCTCCTCCACCTTCCTGGTGTAATCCCTTCTGTTTACGAACAAAATAACTTGCTTCCCGGAGTCTACGGTTTTTCTGATTTCTTCGTACAGTCTTCCGCTAATTACGCCAAGATTGCCCTGGCGCATTTCCTCATTCATATCTACAACTTCCATTTCAGGAAGCGGGGTATCGTTGTATCTCTTATTAAGTTGCAAAAGTGTATATATGCCATTTTCGGCCCTGTAGTAAGAAACTACAGACGGAGTGGCAGACCCTAAAATGAGGATGGCGTTACTTAGAGAAGCTCTTTTGTACGCAACATCGATGGTATCGTACTTTGGATTCATATCGGACTTGTAGGCGTTTTCGTGCTCCTCATCCATTATAATTACCCCTATGGAATCAAGGGGTGCAAAGGCAGCACTCCTTGTACCTAGAGCAATCTTTGCCTTTCCCGATGCAACCTTCTCCCACTGATAGAATCTCTGAGAGGGAGTGAGTTTACTGTGAAAAACAGCGATTTCCTCAGGGCCGAATCTGCTTACAAGTCTTCTCAAAACCTGATTTATATGGATTATCTCCGGCACGAGGTAAATTGCCCCTAGTCCTTCTTCCAGTACCTTTTCCATTATCTGAAAGTAGATTTCTGTCTTTCCACTTCCTGTTACTCCGTGAACTAAATAGGCATTAGCTCTTCGAATTTCCTCGATTGCCCTTTCCTGCTCTTCTGTAAGGCTGTCTATCTTCATGCCCTCAGGGGTAACTTCTTTGACAAAATCCTTAGGTTCCCTCTTCTTCGCCTTAGTACCCTGGGGAAAGAAAAGTTTCAGAGCATCAATACGCCTTATCCCATACCTTAAGGTCATCCACATTGCAGTATCCACAGCCTCTTCAGTCAAGGCAAAGTCGGTCATCACAGAGTCAATAGCTTTGATTTCAATCCCTTCGGCAATGTCTATGTCAGGCATTTCAGATATGTCAGAGTTTCGAAGTTCGCCGGTAACGACAGCAAGCCTAAGCTTATCACTTTTCCCAAAGGGTACCCACACAACTGTCCCCACAGAAATCCCATCAGGTCCGGAATAGGTGTAAGTCATATCCGTCATCCTACTTCTATTGTCCACCACAAGGTTATAGTATTTCATGTAAAAATGAAATCCCTTCTACAGCAAGAAAATGCCGTTCTCTCTACATTCTCTGATCATGTCCTCAGGCCATACAGAAGCCTGAACCTCTCCAATATGAGCCTTCCTGAGGAAGTACATACACAGCCTGCTTTGACCTATACCCCCACCGATTGAATATGGCAATTCTCCTGCCAAAACAGCTTTATGAAATGAGTGCTCCTTTCTCTCCAAGTTTCCGGATTCTTCCAGCTGCCTTTCCATCGCAGCCTCATCCACTCTGATTCCCATGGATGAAATCTCAAAGGCCATTCCCAAAACGTCATTCCACAAAATAATGTCTCCGTTCAGGGTCCAGTCATCATAGTCCGGGGACCTGCCGTCATGCTTCTCACCTGACTTTAGCTTTCCGCCGATCCCTTGGATAAAGACAGCCCCATGCTCCTTAACTATTTTGTTCTCTCGTTCCTCCGGGGAGACATCCGGATACATGTCCTCAAGTTCCTGGGATGTGATGAAAAAAATCTCATTTGGCAGAGTTGTTCTTACGTTCCTATAAAGGCGATTTACATAATCCCCTAAGTTCTTGATGGAATTGTATATGGTATTCACCGTCTCTCTGAGATATTCTTCTGATCTCTCCTCTTTGGTTATTACCTTTTCCCAGTCCCACTGGTCCACATATACTGAGTGAAGATTGTCAAGATCCTCGTCCCGTCTGATAGCGTTCATATCCGTGTAAATGCCTTTGCCAACAGGTATCTGATACTTCCCTAGAGCCATCCTCTTCCACTTTGCAAGGGACTGGACAATTTCCACCTCAGTCTCTCCCATTCCCTTAAGGGAAAATGTAACCCTTCGCTCCGTACCGTTCAAGTTGTCGTTTAGACCTGTCTCAGGTTGAACAAAAAGTGGCGCCGAAACACGCCTGAGCTGAAGGCCATATGCCAGCTCCTGCTGAAAATAGTCTTTGATCTTCTTGATTGCCCTCTGGGTCTCAATCTGATCAAGTATTGGATTATAGTTTTTAGGAATAACTAATCTATTGCTCATTATTTGTCTTCTCTCCTTTTTCCCGAGATTTCTTCTCTGAAATAGTCCTGGCAAAGCTGCATCCACAAAAATTCTGCCTGTACAGTTCATACTCCCGAGACATCTCTATGCTCTTCTGGAATCCTGCCTTCTTTTTGAAATCTAAATCCAAAAATTCCAGATTCTTCTCCCGGGCAATCTCCTGCCCAATTGCAGAAATGATCTGGTAGTTCTTGTGGGGGCTCACAGTCAAAGTAGTTCCAAAGAGCTTAATTCCCATCTCCAAAGCCTTATCTGCAGTAGCCCTTAGCCTCATCTCAAAACAGACTGGACATCTCATGCCTCCCTCCGGTTCCTCTTCAAGACCCTCAACACAAGTATAAAACTCCTCAGGATCATATTCTCCCTGTATGAACTGAACATTTGCATTATTTATCTTATTGTACCTTGAAATGAACTCCTCCTGAGTTTCCTTTCTCTTTAAGTATTCATCTCTATCGTCAATGTTAGGGTTGAAGAAATATACAACGACATCGTAATCCGGCACCAACCTGTCGATTACAGAAGTGCTACATGGTCCGCAGCATGAATGCAACAAAACAGTAGGCTTTCGAACTTCTTTCTCTCTATCAAAGGATATGCATATATCCTCCGGATTTTTCTCATTTCTATAAAACGGTTCCGCTGCAAGTTTCTGCTTGGATAGCTTTTCCCCTTCTTGATTTTTCCCCTTACTAGTCAACTGAAATCACCCTTTTCTAAACACAAAAGTTCAAAGATATTATATCACAAAAGCACTTGGCGATAAAGATTAGAAATGGTATCATTGGTATATTGAATAGAAAGTAAAGTGAAAGGCAAGT
>JASBYX010000038.1 GCA_029983755.1 Anaerovoracaceae bacterium | reverse complement strand
AATCAAATTTATTATGACCATTTTTGTATAGTTTTTTCCTTAATTCGCAAAGTAAGTTCTAGTAAATTGTGGGAAGTAGAATTTAGTGTGGAAAATGGATTTATGGTAGAATTTAATATGAGAAGCTTCATGGCATAACATTAGGAGCTTTAAATATGAAAAACAAACATCTAAATTATGAAGAAAGACATGAAATTGAAGATGGATTATCAAAGGTTCGTTCCTTAACCCAAATTGCTAATATCCTAGACAGAAATATCAGTACAATTTCCAAAGAAATTAGAAAACATAGATTCATTAGAGATAACACTACAACCAGACATATTAATTCTCATTTGAAAGAGCAGCCTTGCCATCTCTTAGACAAACCTCCATATGTTTGTAACGGTTGTAACAAAAAAGGATTTGTAAAAATTCGGTTACCATTTATCACGCATCTAGGGCTCAAAGAGAGTACGAAGAAACTTTAAAGACTTCTCGTGAAGGCATCCCTTTAAATAAAGAATCATTCTATGAACTTGATAAAATTACCTCATCAGCTATGAAAAAAGGGCAACACCTTTATCATATCCATCAAACCAATGTACTCGGAGTATCTCTTTCAACCCTTTATAGATATTTGAATAAAGGATATCTATCTGCCTCTGTACTGGATGCACCTAGAGTGGCTAAGTTCAAAAAGAGAAAATCTTCTCCTAAAAAATATGTCCCAAAGAAATTCAGGGAAGGTAGAACATACAAGGATTTTAAACATCTTCTTGAAAAAGATGGCATTGAAAACTGGGTTGAAATGGATACTGTCATTGGTAGAAAAGGTGGCAAAACCGTAATGACTATCAACTTTACTCTCTGCAATTTCATGATAGGATTCCTGCTTGATTTTAACAGAAGTAGTGAGGTTGCCAATGTATTTGATAGGTTAAGAGATACTTTTACAGAAAATTCTCTTAATCTTAAGGATTTAAAGCCGATAATACTAACAGATAACGGCTCTGAGTTTTCGGATGTACAGTCAATAGAAAATGATGGAGAGATATCCCTATTCTTCTGTGACCCAATGCGTTCCGACCAAAAGGCACGTGTAGAAAAAAATCATACTCTCTTTAGAGACATTTGCCCCAAGGGCACATCCTTTGATGATTACTCACAAGATACAATAAATTTGATTTTTTCTCATGTAAATTCTGTTACTAGATCTAGTCTTAATGGCAAATCACCATATGAGATATTTGAGTTTACCTACGGGGAAAAAAATACTTCTCTTTTGGGAATAGCAAAGATTCCTGCCAGAGAAGTAATTCAATCACCCATGCTTTTAAAAAAGCATGTAAACATCAACAAATAGTATACTACATTTAAGAAAATTACGCCATGTTTCTTCTCAAAGTAATTTCTAGCTTAGTAGACGTAACTTTGGAAAATGATTACCAAAGTTCATTTTAGAGTACAAAAAATCTTGTATTTCAATTTAAAAAACCTTGGAAATTAGCCATTTCAATACTGCCTTCTCATATTAAATCCTTTGATTTTTCAATCTTAATTCTACTTCCATCCTTTTGTAGAACTTACTTTGCGAATTTACCTGTATAGTTTTTTAAATAATTTGAAAACGAAAAATAAAGTTGATAAAAAAAGTTATCCACACACTGTTGACAACACCATGTTGATAATGTTGATAACTTTCAAAACTTAGGAATTTCACAATATTAATTGATTGATTTTGCTTGTGGATAACTCTTTAAATCCGTATTTATTGTGGATAACTCCCTAATATTGCAATTTATCCATATTTTTTGTAAAATAGGAGTATAGATTTTTGGAGAGTGAATGTTAACAATGATATCTGAACCTAATACTACTTGGATACGCGTTAAAGATAATCTGAAAGAACTCATTCCTGCACCAAGCTACGAAACTTTTATTAAGCCTGTAACTCTGAATTGCATAGATGAAGATATTTTCATCTTTTATTTAGAAGTTCCGGATAATATAGATTTGGATATCGTAAATAGATATAGAGCTAGGCTAGAATCTTTAATCGAAAAGCTTACAGGTAAAAGTTATAAGGTTATCACCAAACACAGAAGTGAATACAGTGAAAGCAATGATAACAATTCCCAAGTTAAGACTAACATTGGGAATGTTGTTGTGCCTAAGACTACTGCTAACAACAACGGCTACTTTATTCAGACTTATACCTTTGAAAATTTTGTGGAAGGTTCTTGCAATAAGATTGCATGTGCAGCGGCTCATGCGGTAGCCGAGAATCCTTCACAAGCCTACAATCCTCTCTATATATATGGTAAATCCGGGCTTGGGAAAACTCATCTGATAAATGCCATCGGCCTTTACATTTTAGAAACTAAACCTGAACTCAATGTAATTTACGTTACTTCGGAAACTTTCACCAATGAATGTACACACGCCATCAAGCAGAATAAGATGAACGAATTTAAGAGAAAGTATCGAAAGGCTGATGTTTTGTTGATAGATGACATTCAGTTTCTTGAAAACAAGGATACTACTCAGGAGGAGTTTTTCCATACATTTAATGAGTTGTATAAGTATGAGAAGCAGATAATCATCTCAAGTGACAGACCTCCTCAAAGACTTACAAAGCTAGATGAGAGGCTAAGGTCAAGATTCGCATGGAAGATGATGGCGGACATACAGCCTGCTGACTATGAGACTCGTATTGCAATTTTAATGAAAAAGGCTGAAAGCAAAGGCATCGATATCACAGATGATGTGTATGAGGTCATCAAACTCGTTGCCGAGAGCATTAAGGATAACATCAGAAACCTAGAAGGTGCTTTTAACCGTATCGTCAGCTTTTCTGTGCTTCTAAACAGGAATATAGATGTGGAATTTGCCCAAGATATTCTTAAAGATATTGTAACATCAAAGGCTGCAACGCCTACTCCTGAGAAGATTAAGCAGATAGTTTGCAATCATTTTGATATTAATCTTGATGAGATGGATGGCACCAAGAGGACTAACAGAATAGCTTATCCTAGGCAGATAGCTATGTATATTTCAAGAGAAATTACTGACTTCTCACTTCCGAAAATAGGGCAATGCTTCGGTGGTAGACATTATTCTACGGTAATACATGCTCACGAAAAGATTCAGAAGAATTTAAAATCTGATGAATCTCTTAAAGAAATTGTGGATCTTTTGATCGAAAAATCAAAGGAATAGAAAGAAATTGTAAAGTTATTAATATTCAATGTGGAAACTTATCCTTGGATTTTGTGGATAAAAATCGTTGAAACATAGCCGTTATTTCAAGTTATCCTTGTTATCCACGCCCCCTACTACTACAACTACAAAAAAGAAAGATAAAATAAAAGGAGCTGCAAATGAAATTCTCATGCAATCAAAATAAACTATCGAAATCTCTGAACATAGTTTCAAGAGGGATTTCTGTAAGAACAACACTTCCAATTCTTAAAGGAATACTCCTTGATGTCAAAGATGGCGTTTTGACCATGTCGTCATCAGATTTGGACATTTCAATAATCAGGAAGATGAAGGTTGATTCTTCTGAAGATGGGAAAGTTGTTGTTAACGCTAAGATATTCACAGACATTATTAAGAAACTTCCATCAGCAGACATAGAGTTTACAGTAGGTGAAGACAACAGAATGGAGATCAAATGCCTGAGTACAGATTTTGAAATCATCTGTATTTCTCCTGATGAATTTCCTACGATTTCGACGACATCATTTGATGATGCCATGAGTTTTCACAAAGAAACTTTCAAGGAACTCATTAGAAGAACTCAATTTGCTGCTCACACAGATGAATCCCGTGGAGTTATTAGCGGTATACTCGTTGAGATGGAAAAGGATCATTTGAAAATGGTAGCAATCGATGGGTATAGGATGGCTATCAACAAAGAAGAAACCATGATTGATCATGAGGAGAGCTTTGTAATCTCTGCAAGGATTATGGGAGAATTATCAAGAATAATCTCTGATTCACAGGATGAGTCCGACATAATTAAAATAAAGAAAAATGGCAATAACCTATCTGCACTGATTGGAAACAATGAGGTAAATTTGAGAATAATGGATGGAGAATTTTTGAAGTATAATGAGATGGTTCCATCCGACAGCAGTATTCACGTTAAGATTAATAGGAAAAGCCTCAACGAGGCCATAGACAGGGCATCAATATTTTCTATAGAAGGACAGAACAACCTCATAAAACTCAATATAAAAGACGAGTTGATGGAGATATCTTCAAGATCTCAAGAGGGAAGCGTCGTTGAAGATGTCATGATTGAAAAAACAGGTGAAGATATAGAAATAGGGTTTAATGCCAAGTACCTTATAGATATTTTGAAAGTCATCGAAGATGAAGAAATCATGATGTATTTTAATTCACCGGTAACTCCATGCGTTGTTACGCCTGTTGAAAAGGATAATTATCTATTCCTTGTACTACCTGTAAGAGTTAAATAAATGTTTTTGAAAACCATAGAACTTAAAAATTTTCGGAATTATGATGAACTCAATGTGGAGTTTGATAAGAAAATTAATCTTATCCTTGGAAATAACGCCCAAGGAAAGACAAATCTTCTCGAATCCATATACTATACTTCTATGAGCAAATCCTTTAAATCGGTTAAGGACAGGGAAGTAATTAAGTTCGGCGAGGACATAGCAAGCATCAAAGTTTCTGCATATAAATATGAGGATAAACTTGAAGTTTCAATAGTTTTAAAGAAAAATGGCGACAAGGAAATCAAAAGAGATGGAATAATTCTAAGAAAAATCTCTGAGCTTTCCGATACTATGCTTGTAGTAATCTTTTCTCCGGAGGATCTTAAGATTGTAAAGGAAGAACCGGAAAAAAGGCGAAAATTCATCGACAGAGAAATTTCCCTTATTTCCCCGATATATCTGGATAATCTTAATAATTACAAAAAGACTCTTTTTCAGAGGAATAACTATCTAAGAGAGGAAATTGTAGACGAGCTGTTGCTTGACGTTTTGGATAGACAGCTTTCAAGTTACGGTGTGAAAGTCATCAAACAGAGAAGCGATTTTGTTTCCAAACTTCAAAGTCATGTTGAAAAAATTCACGAAGGAATAACTCAAGGTAAAGAGGAGATTACCCTCAAATACAAAAGCGATGTTCCAACAGAAGATGAAGAAGAATTTGCAGATATTTTGAAAAAAGACAGGGAAAAAGACAGAAGAATCGGGACCACATCGAGAGGACCTCATAGAGACGATATTGAATTTTTAATCAATAAAATAGATGCAAGAAAGTACGGATCTCAAGGGCAGCAGCGAACATGTGCACTTTCTGTTCGACTTGCCGAACTGTCACTTATTGAGGAAGAAACCGGAGAGTCAGCTATTTTGTTGCTTGATGATGTGATGAGCGAACTTGATATAAGTCGCCAGGAATATTTGATAAAAACTCTGGAGAATAACCAGATTTTCATAACGGCAACGGAACTTCCAAAGCATATTTTGGATAGGTTTCCGGACGGCAAAAGAATTTATATTAAAGAAGGTAAAATATTAGAAGAAGGGGATAGATAATGGCAGACAAGAAAGTAACAAATGAATACGGTGCTTCGCAAATTCAGGTCTTAGAAGGTCTTGAAGCTGTAAGACATAGGCCCGGAATGTATATAGGGAGTACCGGAAGTAAGGGGCTTCATCATCTTGTATACGAAATTGTGGATAACAGTGTGGACGAGGCGCTGGCCGGATATTGTAAGAATATTAAGATTACAATTCAGAAGGGCAACTCCATAAAGGTGGAAGATGATGGGCGTGGAATGCCTGTTGACAAACATCCGAAGATGGGAATACCTGCTGTTGAGGTTATTCACACTGTTTTGCATGCCGGAGGTAAATTTGGTGGCGGAGGATACAAGGTTTCCGGAGGACTTCACGGCGTAGGTGCATCTGTTGTTAATGCCCTTTCTACCAGGATGGAAGTTGAAATCAAGAGAAATGGTAAGATTTACATGCTGGCCTTTGAGAGAGGCAAGACTGTTGAAAAATTACACGAAATAGGCGAGTCTAAGAAGACAGGGTCTACTACTGTTTTTTGGCCTGATCCAACGATTTTTGACGAAACAGAATTTGATTACAGTACTCTTCAGCACAGATTTAGAGAGATGGCTTTCCTAAATAAGGGAATCAACATAACTTTAATTGACGAAAGAGAAAAGGGAAAGAAGGATGTTTTTCACTATGAGGGTGGAATCAAAGAATTCGTAAAGCATATAAATGTGAACAAAGAGCCTATTCATCCGGATATTATCTACTTCGAGGTTTCCGAAAAGGATAGGGAAGTAGAAATAGCCATGCAGTATACGGATAAGTATAATGAGATGATCCAGGTTTATGCAAACAACATCGCTACTCCTGAAGGTGGGTACCACCTATCAGGATTTAAGTCAGCCCTCACTAGGGTTTTCAACGATTACGCTAGGAAAAACAAGATTTTGAAAGACGGTGAGGAGAACCTTGCCGGTGAGGATATAAGGGAAGGCTTGACAGCTATCGTATCTGTAAAACTTACAAATCCTCAGTTCGAGGGGCAGACGAAGACAAAACTTGGAAACAGCGACATGAAGGGTTTTGTTGAGACCTGCGCCAACGAGAATTTGACAGCATTTTTGGAGCAGAATCCAAATCAAGCAAAATCAATTCTTGAAAAGTGTATTAAGGCAAAGAATGCTCGTGAGGCGGCAAGAAAGGCAAGGGACCTGACAAGAAGGAAAAGTGCTCTTGACAGCATGTCACTTCCGGGAAAATTGGCAGACTGTTCTGAAAAGGATCCTGCACTTTCTGAAATTTTCCTAGTAGAGGGAGATTCTGCGGGTGGATCTGCAAAGCAGGGAAGAGACAGGATAAGACAGGCGATATTACCTCTTAGAGGAAAGATTTTGAATGTTGAGAAGGCAAGGCTTGATAAGATTCTAAATTCTGACGAAATCAAGAATATGATTACAGCCTTCGGTTGTGGAATCGGATCAGACTTTGACATTGATAAACTCAGGTACCACAAAATAATAATAATGACAGATGCTGATGTGGATGGTGCACACATTAGAACTCTGCTGTTGACATTCTTCTATAGGTATATGACTCCGTTGATTGAAAACGGATATGTTTATGCTGCTCAGCCACCACTTTTCAAAACAGTTAAGCAAAAGAAAACATACTATACTTACTCAGAAAAAGAACAAGAAAGACTTATGGAGCAGCTCAACGAAACTCCTGGAAAGTCTGAGATTCAAAGATACAAGGGTCTTGGAGAGATGGACTTCCACCAGCTGTGGGAGACTACCATGGACTATAACCACAGAACCCTTATTCAGATTACTCTGGACGATGCCACTGCAGCAGACGAAATATTTACAACTCTTATGGGAGATAAGGTTCCTCCTAGAAAGAAATTTATCGAAGAGAATGCAAAATATGCAAGTCTGGATATTTAAATATATAAATAAGGAAATTTAGAAAAAATATAAGTTTTGAAATACAAAGGCAATAGATAAGTCCGGATATTTAGAGAAGGAGATAATAGATGCCAACACTTGTAGAAGATACAAAGATGATACAGCATGAAATTCATGAGGAGATGAAGAAGTCCTATATTGACTATGCCATGAGCGTAATCGTAGGACGTGCTCTTCCTGATGTGAGAGATGGACTCAAACCGGTACATAGAAGGATTTTGTACGGGATGAGCCAGCTTGGAGTTACTCCAGATAAACCATTTAAGAAATCCGCGAGAATCGTAGGTGAAGTAATGGGTAAATATCACCCTCACGGTGATAGCTCAATCTATGATGCCATGGTTAGAATGGCTCAGGATTTCTCGATAAGATATATGCTCGTTGACGGACACGGAAACTTCGGATCTGTGGATGGAGACGGAGCAGCTGCCATGAGGTATACGGAAGCTAGGATGACTCCTTTCGCCCTGCAGATGCTCAGGGACATTGAAAAAGAAACTGTGGATTTCATGCCGAACTTTGACGAGGAAGAACAGGAGCCTGTAGTCTTACCTAGCAGATTCCCAAATCTTCTAGTTAATGGATCAAACGGTATAGCCGTAGGTATGGCTACATCGATACCACCACACAACTTGAGAGATGTTATCGACGCAACTATTTTGTTGATAGACAAACCGGATGCCACGGTAGATGATCTCATCAAAATAGTAAAAGCGCCTGATTTTCCAACGGGTGCGCACATTCTTGGAAGGCAGGGAGCAAGGCAGGCGTACAAAACCGGAACTGGAAAGGTTCAGGTTAGGGCCAAGTGTGAAATCGAGGAGACTAAAGGGGGAAGATACCAGATAATCGTAACGGAAATTCCTTATCAGGTTAACAAGTCAAGGCTGATTGAAAAGATTGCTGACCTTGTGAAGGAAAAGAGGGTCGATGGGATTTCGGCGATTCGTGATGAGTCGAATAGAAAGGGTATGAGGATTGTAATTGAGCTCAAGAGAGATGCCAACCCTCAGATTACTCTGAATAGACTTTATAAACATACGCAGCTTCAGGATAGTTACAGCATGATTATGCTTGCCCTTGTGGACGGTGAGCCTAAGGTTCTTAATTTGCATGAGATTCTTTCTGAATACCTGAATTTCCAAAAGGAGATTATAACCAGAAGAACTCAGTTTGACCTTAAGAAGGCAGAAGCTAGGGCGCATATTTTGGAAGGCTACAGGATTGCTCTTGACAATATCGATGAGATTATTAAAATCATCAGGGCAAGCTATAACGATGCCAAGGAAAAGCTGATGGATAGATTCGGGTTTTCCGATATTCAGGCTCAGGCTATACTGGATATGAGGCTGGCAAGACTCCAAGGTCTTGAGCGTGAGAAGATTGAGAAGGAATATGCCGAACTCATGGAAAAGATAGCCTATTATAAGGCGATTTTGTCTGATGAAACTCTTCTCATGGGGGTAATCAAGGAAGAACTCCAGGAGATCAGGGAGAAGTATGGGGATAATAGAAGAACTAAGATTGTTGCTGCTGAAGACGATTTTGACGATGAGGATTTAATCGAGGAGCAGAACGTTGCAGTTACTTTAACCCACCTTGGATATATCAAGAGAGTGCCTGCTGACACTTATAAGGCTCAAAGAAGAGGTGGCAAGGGGATAACGGGAATTACTACCCGTGAAAACGACTTTGTCAAGGACCTAATCATGACTTCAACCCATGACTACCTTCTGTTCTTTACAAATACAGGAAAGGTGCATAAGCTGAAGGCATATGAGGTGCCTGAGGCATCAAGGACTGCCAAGGGAACACCGGCTGTAAATCTTCTGAATCTGATGCAAATGGAGAGGATTACCGCCATCATACCTGTATCGCAATTTGACGATGAGAGCTATTTGATAATGGTTACACAGGGTGGTACAATCAAAAAGACTCCATTATCACAGTTTGATACTAACAGGAAAAATGGCCTGATAGCAATAAATCTTAAGGATGATGACAAGCTCATCGGCGTTAGGGAAACCTGTGGTGACGATAATATTATTCTTATTACGAGAAGAGGTAAGTGTATATCATTCTCAGAAAAAGATGTTAGAAGTATGGGAAGAATTGCTGCAGGTGTAAGAGGGATTAAACTTGACAGCAATGATACAGTAGTAGATATGGATATCCTCAAAAAAGGCAAAGAAATTCTCGTGGTTACTCAAAACGGTTTCGGCAAGAGAACCCCTGTTAAGGATTACACTATCCAGGTGAGAGGCGGAAAAGGAATCCTTACCTACGATAAGAGCAAGTTCTCAAAGACAGGAGAGCTTATAGGTGCTAAGGTTGTGGACGAGGACGATGAAATTCTTTTGATAAATTCAGATGGAATAATCATCAGAGTTAGAGCTGAAGAGGTATCCAAATCCAGCAGATCAACTCAAGGAGTTAAGATAATGAGGGTGGATGAAGATGCAAATATAGTTGCAATGGCCCGAGTTATCCGAGACGATGAGACGGAAGAGGGGGTGGAAAAGAATGGACAAGTTAAGTTTGACAATTCCGGGAAAGCCTGAATACATTAAAGGAACAAGACTTTTCATAGGCTCTGTCACGGCAAATGCAGGGTTTGACGTGGAACAGTGCGAAGATTTGAAAACAGCTGTGGCAGAAGCATGCAAAAGTATTTCTTGCCACGGTTCTGATGGATTTTCTGACCAATATGAGGTATCATGTGAAGTAGAGAATAAAAAGATAACCATTACTGTCACAGACTTATGTGAACAGCACAGCGTAGAAAAAGTCAATAAGCCTTGCGATAACTGCCCGAAAGAAGGTAATTTGAGCATATTTATCATAAGGTCCCTCGTGAACGATGTTCAGTTTGGAAAAAATAACGACGGTTTTAAATACATTACTATGGTGAAAAGTAATGATTGTTAAAAGGGACGAATTCAAAGAATATAGAGCCAATCCAACTATTGCAACGAGAAACAAATTGGTTGAGGATCACCTCTATATGGTAGAAATATTGATTAGAAAGTATTTAGGCAAAGGAGTCGACTATGATGACCTGTATCAGGTAGGAGCCCTTGCCCTTGTTTCTGCTGTAGAAAGATTTGATCCGGATAAAGGCTTTGAATTCAGCTCATTCGCTACACCGACAATACTTGGAGAAATCAAAAAGTACTTTAGAGATAAGCAGTGGAGCCTTAAGGTACCAAGACGACTTAAGGAAATCTCCGCAAAGGTTCAAGATTCAAAGGAAAAGCTTTCAAGTGATTTAGGTCGCAATCCTACTGTACCTGAAATAGCTAAGTTCACAGGGTTAGATGAGGAACAGATAATAGAGGCTATGGAGGGTGCAAAGGCTTACGGAACGTATTCTTTAGATAAGACTTTCGATGACATGACAGGTGACGGAGATACAGCTTTTTTGGAAAAGTATACAGGGTTCGACGAAAAGGGATACGAGCAGCTTGAGAATAAAGAGATAATTGAAACAGTTCTTGACAAAATGACAGAACAAAATAAATATATTTTTAGAGAGCGATTCATATATAACAAATCTCAGGCAGAGATTGCTAAAATTCTTGGGGTATCTCAGATGACAGTTTCAAGAGCCGAGAGAAACATGGTGGAGCAGTTCAAAGCCGAACTGAAAAAATCATAGTGATAAACCCATTATGCGAATTGAAAATTGCAAAATTGCAAAATTATAGGAAACGTGAAATGCATAATCCAAAATGAAATGACGAATTTTACAGGAGCTATGCAACAAGAAAATATTAGTTAATTCAACAGGAAATCAGAGGAAGACATATGAAAAGAGTTTTTTCGGGAGTACAACCAACAGGAAACATACATCTAGGTAACTACCTGGGTGCCCTTAAGCAGTTTGTGGAGCTACAGGAAGATTATCAATGCCTATACTGCATTGTAGACATGCATGCAATTACGGTACCGCAAGATCCAAAGGAGCTCAGAAAGCACATACTGGATGTGGCAGCACTTTACCTTGCTGTGGGTGTAGATCCGGAAAAATCAATTGTCTTTGTGCAGTCCGACGTACCCGGCCATGCTGAACTTGGATGGATTTTAACATGTAACTCATATACCGGGGAACTGTCAAGAATGACACAGTTTAAGTCTAAATCCAAGAATAAAGAGTCAGCACCTACGGGCCTTTTCAGTTATCCTGTCCTCATGGCTGCAGATATTTTGCTCTACGACACAGACGTGGTTCCCGTTGGAACTGACCAGAAACAGCATATTGAGCTCTGCAGAGACCTTGCCATCCGTGTGAATAATACGAGGAAGAAGACATTCGTGGTGCCGGAGGGCAGATACCTCAAGGCCGGAGCTCGCATCATGTCTTTGGACGATCCAAGTAAGAAGATGAGTAAGTCCGCAGAAAACATTCACAGCAGAATTTCACTTCTGGACGAGCCTTCTAAAATAAAGAAGTCTATAATGAAGGCAACAACTGATTCAGAGGGAGTAATTCGATTTGATGTTGATGAAAAGCCCGGAATTTCAAATCTATTAAACATGTACAGCGTGCTCAGCAACAAAACAATTGACGAGGTTGTGGGTATGTATGAGGGCAAAGGTTACGGGGACTTCAAGAAAGATCTCGTGGAAATTACCGTCGAAGCCCTTAAACCTATCAAAGAGAGATTTGATAACATCAGGGAATCTGAGGAATTGATTAAAATCTTGAAGAGCGGAGCCGAAAGGGCAAATGCTATTTCTGAAAAAACAATGGCTAGAGTTAAAGAGAACTTTGGTTTGGGGTTGAAATAATTGTGAAAAAATGCTATTATTAATAGCAATTATTTATAAATTTGAATTTCGGTTTAATCAAGTTTTACATGATCCGAAATTCTTTGGGCCTCCGTAGCTCAGGGGATAGAGCGTCGGTTTCCTAAACCGTGCGTCGGGTGTTCGAATCGCCTCGGGGGCACCATCAGA
>JASBYX010000037.1 GCA_029983755.1 Anaerovoracaceae bacterium | reverse complement strand
GGACAATTTCATTTTCGATACACTGGGACAATATCATTTTTGAATCAAAAAATTAGAAAAATTGCGATAAATAGTATTGGAAAAATTAAACGAATATGGTATATTATTCATGGCTAGCATAGGTAGGCGAGATAAGAGAAGACAGTCATGGATGATGTAAAAACAATTATAAGACAGACAGATAGACAGGCAGGTAGGCAGAACTTAAATTCTGTCTCTTTGTTGTGTATATTTTTATTGTTATTAAGATTATATCCCTGATGGAAAGGAATATAATCTTATTGTTTTTTTGTTTTTAAATTCAAAAACATGACAAGAAGAAACAAGACAATTAAAGGAGGCAATAATGAGGGAGAAAAGAATTATTAAAAGCAACAGATTAATAAGCATCTTACTTGCGTTAATAATGGTGCTTGGAATGGCAATGATGTTTGGGATGGCACCATCCATTCAAGTAGAGGCCGCAGGGGATCAATATCGAGGGTATAAGGATGATGGACAAGGTTCAGGAAAATTTGACTTATATGTAATGAAAGATGGGGGAACAAAGGATCCAAAGAGTGATGAAATTGTTTATTGTTACAATGCCGGATTAGGGGAACCAAATGCGGGAGGCAATTATCATTTACATACAAGGATTATTGCGGATGCAAACACTTTTCAAAATAGCGTTTCATTTGTACCTAAACAAACTATAGGCCCAGTTAATAGTATGCCTGATATAGAGAAATATAGAGATTCGCTAAAGCTTACTGACGATGCAAAAATAGTAGAAGGAAAAACATACTCTAATGGAGCTAAAGATTACATAATATATGATTATAAATCTAGATTGAGGGGGGAAGAGTTAAGAAACGCAGTACTTAAAGTTGTATATAATGGTTATAACAGTCATACAAAAAGAAGTGCACTTCAAACAAAGCTTGGTGTATCTGATGCAGATATGAGATTAGCAACTCAAGCTGCTGTATGGTACTTTACTGATTCTATGGACAAGTCAGCTTTAAGTTCTACACATCTGGGTTATTTAAGTGGAGGTGCAAGTAAAGCCTATGATATTTTGATTAATATAAATAGCCCTGAATTAGAATCTGTACCGGACAATGCAACTCTTAACATTTTCAAATTAAATGCAAGGAATTTAGGACCGGTAATTGTAGAGGGCAAAAATGGAGATGACTTCCAACATCTACTGGGTGGAACTTTTGTTGACAAAAAAACAGGCGTTCCAATAGATATTAAAACTGTTTCTTCTTCTGTGTCAAAGGTATGGAAGGACAGTAAGGGACAGGATTTAGAAGAAAATAAAAAGCAACCGGTAACTTTATATGTAGTAGAAGCTCCATCTAGAGAGGAAGCTAATAAAAAGACTGTAGATGATGCTATAGCGAAAGTAACACTTGAAGGTCCTAATTGGAATCACACATTTAATGAATTACCTAAATTAACTAACGGAAATAAATATTTTGTTAATGAGGTTAAAGTTGAAGGCTTTACGACGGAAATTACTGGAAATGATACAGATGGTTTCACTGTTATAAATAAAGAAGATGCTCCAATTTCAGGCGAAATAAAAGTAACAAAAACTTGGGCAGGAGCAGAATTAAAAGAAGGGGAAACTCGCCCGGAAGTATACTTCCAACTAATGAAAGAAGGATTGAAAGAAGGCTCCCCGGTAAAATTAGAAGGAACAGAAGTTGTATTTAAGATAGAAGACAAAAAAGATATATCAAAATACACAGTAGAAGAAGTAAATGCAGATGGCACACCATGGAAATCAAAGGGTTTCAAAGCCGGAGATGTGACAGGCTCAAATGGTGAATTTAGAGTAGAAAACACTAAGTTGCCTGAAAAGGAAAAAACACAAGTAACTTTCTCAAAGAAAGCTTTAACAAAGGATGGAGAAGAATTAAAGGGAGCAAGGATTAAGCTTACTAAAAAAGATGGCACAGTAGTCAAGGAATGGATCACTGACGGCAAATTAACAGAATTCGAACTGGAAGAAGGAAGTTATACATTTACGGAAGTATCTGCTCCAGACAAATACCAAATAGCGACAGCCATCACTTTTGAAGTGAAAGATGGCAAAGTACTTGTAACAGGAACTGAAGTAAAAGGCAATACCATAGTTATGGTAGATAAGCTAAAGGAAGTACCAAAAACACAAGTAACTTTCTCAAAGAAAGCTTTAACAAAAGATGGCGAAGAATTAGAGGGAGCAAGGATTAAGCTTACTAAAAAAGATGGTACAGTAGTCAAGGAATGGACCACTGACGGTAAGTTAACAGAATTCGAATTGGAAGAAGGAAGTTATACATTTACGGAAGTATCTGCTCCAGACAAATACCAAGTAGCGACAGCCATCACTTTTGAAGTGAAAGATGGCAAAGTACTTGTAACAGGAACTGAAGTAAAAGGCAATACCATAGTTATGGTAGATAAGCTAAAGGAAGTACCAAAAACGCCGGCAAAACCAAAAACACCGGTGAAAACTAAGGAAATAATTAAAAAAGATAATAAAACCCCAAATACAGGTGATGGATTTAATCCAGGTCTATATACGACTGTTATTGCATTTGCAGGCGTGGGGATAACACTTCTTGGAATCAAGAGAAGAAGAGAAACTGAAAACAAATAAAAAAGTATATAAAACTTCTAAATAATGTACCGGCCCACAAAAGTTAGACAATAAATCTAATGATTGGAAGTCGTGTTTGAGACTATAAAAGTGTAGCAGATGGAGAATATTCTCTACTTGCTGCACTTTTTTTAAAAAAAATCAATGTGAGAATTAGTTGATTTAGCGAGTTGTGAGTTTGGCACTTAACATTTGACATAATAACTGTACCTAAAACTAAGGTGGACAGGAAAACCACAACCACGCTTATTCATTGTCTGAAAAATACCGTTTGTTCAAGTAAATAAACAAGAATAATCGTGATCACATTAAAAAATGGCCCGCCACGCATGGCAGAGAATTGTTCCCTATGTATATTTTAAAAAGATAAATACTTTAAACAAAATCTATAAAAATTTGACGTAATCATTTGAATTTGTAGCGTTGAGGTTAAGAAATGATGTATAATAAGAAATAATATATAATAGGATAAAACGAATATGTACAGAATATCCGATCTAAAATATAACTGATAATAGAAAGTTTTAGTAATGACAAATTTAATAGACTTTGAATCATATGAAATAAAAACAACATTAAAGCGACTTTTACAAGATAAGAACACCAAAAAGAATATCATATGGGCGACCAACACATATGATTCCCTTGGGGTGGAATTTCAGGATAAAAGGCAGATAGAAGTGAGCTTCTTTGAGAATGGATTTATCATAGAGCCGAGGACTTCTAAGAGTGAGGAAACTCAGCTTGAAAGAACGAGGAAGAAGGCGGAAGTGTTTACTCCGTCCTGGATAGTTAACAAGATGAATAACTACTGCGATGACCGGTGGTTTGGGAGAGAAGGTATTTTTAACACCGAAGATGAAGAAAACCATTCATGGACTGTGAACAAGGAAAGGATAAAATTTCCCAAGGGGAAAACATGGCAAGACTATGTTCTTTCCACGAGACTGGAAATAACCTGTGGTGAAGCCCCTTATCTTGTTTCAAGGTACGATGTTTCCACCGGGGAGATGATTGAACCCACAGAAAATCGGATGGGAATACTGGATCGGAAACTACGGGTGGTTAATGAGAGTGTATCAACCAAAGAGCTTTGGATAAAATGGGCTGTTAAGGCAGTACAGAGTTGTTATGGATATGAATACCAAGGGGACAACCTGCTTGTTGCAAGAATCAATATTTTGCTTACCTTTGTGGAGCATTTTCGACAGAGATGGAACGAAGAAGTGGAACCCGGAGTTTTGAATAAGCTTGCGAACATAATATCATGGAATATATGGCAGATGGATGGACTAAAGGATACGGTGCCCTTTGGTGCACCCTATGAGGCACAGCATCAAATAAGTTTATTTGAACTAATGGAGCCTGAAGTGGAATATAAGCCGGATCCTGTTCCTTGCAAGATTTATGACTGGAGAGGTAAAAGATCAATTCTTTATATGAGTTTAAGGGAGAATAAGATGAAAAAATTTGACTTTGTTATTGGTAATCCGCCGTATCAGGAGGAAACTGTAGGAACAAGTGATAAACCTGTTTATCCACTATTCATGGATGATAGCTACAAAATAGCTGACAGAGTTATGCTAATTACCCCTGCAAGGTTTTTGTTCAATGCAGGCAAAACACAAAAGGCATGGAATAAAAAGATGCTCAATGACAAACATTTCAAGGTTGTTCAATACTCACAAAAATCAGGAGAAGTTTTTCAAGGAACAGATATTAAAGGTGGCGTAGCCATCACTTATAGAGATGAAAATAAGGACTTTGGTGCGATTAAAATTTTTAGTACTTTTAACGAGATTAATTCCATATTAAAAAAAGTATTAAACAAGGATTTTACTTCTTTTAACAGGTTGATTTATTCTCCGGAAAGTTACAGACTAAGCGAAGAAATCCATAAGGAAAATCCTGAGGTGAAGGATCTGTTAAGCAAGGGACATTTGTATGATTTAACCACTAATATTTTTGATAGATTAGATAAATATTTTTACGACGAAAGACCAGATGATGAAGAATATGTAGGAATTTGTGGAAGGCAGAACAACAAGAGAACGGTCAAATGGCTTAAAAAACGTTATATTAATACTCACGAGAACCTCCACGCATATAAGGTTTTTCTTCCAAAATCCAATGGCTCAGGGGCCTTGGGAGAGGTGTTAAGCACACCCCTAATCGGTCATACACAAACATTTATAAGTATAGGGGCTTTCGATACCCTTAAGGAAGCTGAAAACTGTTTAAAATATGTAAAATCCAAATTTGCGAGGTTAATGCTCGGAACATTAAAGATTACGCAGCATAATGCAAAAGCAACTTGGGCTAACGTCCCTATCCAGGACTTCACGGAGAATTCTGACATAGACTGGTCAAAATCAATTCCGGAAATAGATCAGCAGCTTTACAAGAAATACGGACTTTCTCAGGAAGAAATAGATTTTATTGAAGAAAAAGTGCAGGAGATGAAGTAATGGCAAGTATAAATATAAGTACAACCAAAGAAGTTATTCCCCAGTGCTACGCCTATACAACCCCGGGAATTTCATACCATGATGGATGGACGAAGATCGGTTTTACCGAAAGGGATGTGGAAACTAGAGTCAAAGAGCAGACACAAACTGCTAATATCAAATACATCATCCATTGGCACAAGAATGCAATTTTCGAAGGCTCAAATGAGTCCTTTTCTGACAATCAGTTTCATGGATATTTGAAGAGGCTGGGAATAAATCGGGAACCGGGTACTGAATGGTTTCAAATAGAACCCGGGGATGCCAAGTCAAACTTCAATGATTTCAGAGAAAACCGTGGAGTTTTGGAATCCAACCATGATCCAATTCCATACAAACTAAGGCAAGAGCAGGAAGAAGCTGTTAAAATGACCATGGAATATTTTAAAACTCACGAGAACGGAGAGTTTCTTTGGAATGCAAAGCCAAGATTTGGAAAAACCCTATCTACCTATGACCTTTCCATGAGAATGGGGTTTAAAAATATTCTAATCGTCACCAACAGGCCGGCAATAGCTAACTCTTGGTACTCAGACTATGAGCAATTCGTAGGCGTAGGAACAGGCTACTATTTTGTGAGCAGAGTCGATGCTCTAAAAGGGAAACCCTATGTGCTTTCAAGAGATGAATACATGGCTCAAATTGTGGAAGATGACAACCCTAAGGGATGCATTGAGTTTGTAAGTTTGCAAGACATTAAGGGATCCAAATACTTTGGCGGCGATTCGACAGCTGACAAGCTCAAGGAAATAAGTGATCATGTTGGAGATGATGGGAAACCGGTTGGGATTGTTTGGGATATACTTGTAATTGATGAGGCTCACGAGGGGGTAGACACATACAAAACAGACATCGCCTTTGACCATATTAAGAGAAAAAACACACTTCATTTATCCGGTACTCCATTTAAGGCTTTGGCAAATGATAAATTCCAAAGTGATGCAATATACAACTGGACCTATGCGGATGAACAGCAGGCAAAGGCCGGATGGGATACAACAAGAGAGGAAGAAAACCCATATTTGACCTTGCCCAAGCTTAATTTGTTTACCTACCAGATGTCAGAGATAATAAGGGAGAGGATTGAAGATGGGATAAACCTCGATGGAGAAACCGAAGAATATGCCTTTGATTTGAATGAGTTTTTTTCCACCAAGGAGTCCGGTAAATTCACCTATGAGGCAGATGTAGATAAGTTTTTGGACGCATTAACTACACTTGAGAAGTTTCCTTTCTCGACTGAAGAACTTAGAAATGAGTTGAAGCACACATTTTGGATTTTAAATAGGGTAGATAGTGCGAAGGCACTTGCGAGAAAGCTGAAAGTTCATCCTGTTTTTAGAGACTATGAAATCATCCTAGCAGCAGGAGATGGCAGACTTGATGAAAATGATAGCAATGAAAAGGCGTTCAATCAGGTGGTGAATGCAATCAATAAATATGAAAAGACTATTACCTTGTCTGTAGGTCAGCTTACCACGGGAATAACAATCCCTGAATGGACAGGGGTTTTGATGCTGAGTAACATGAAGAGTCCTGCACTATATATGCAAGCAGCCTTTAGAGTGCAGAACCCGTGTTTGTTTGGAGCAAAGGGCAAAACATACAGAAAAGAAAATGCCTATGTGTTCGACTTTGATCCCGCAAGGACTTTGACTATTTTTGAAGAGTTTGCCAATGACTTATCTATCGCAACTTCCGGAGGACGAGGAGATGCGGAGACTAGAAAAAGCAATGTAAGAGAACTTTTGAATTTCTTCCCTGTTTATGGTGAAGATTCAGAAGGAAAAATGATTGAGCTGGATGCCGAAAAGATCCTCACGATTCCTCGAAAAATTCACGCTTTAGAGGTTGTTAATAGAGGGTTCATGTCTAACTTCCTGTTTGCGAATATAAGCAATATATTCTCTGCACCAGGTGAGGTTAGAGATATCATCAATAAGTTTCAGCCTGTGGAAGAGGGGAAGACACATGGAGATGTAAATATTGATGACAACACAAGAGAAAATCTAAATCTTGATGAGAATAATGAGGTTGCAATTCCTGAAGAACAGATAATCGGAAAGGCAAAAGAAATTTTTGGAAAGAAAATATATGGGGACATATCCAAGGATGTTGACACTGCAGCGGAAACATTAAAGTCTAAAGAAAAAGTTGGCGATGTTAAAACCCTACAAAATGAATTTACCAAGCCTTTTACTGAGACCCTAATTGATGTTGCAAAGGATGCATTCGGAGATGATATAAGCAAATCAACTCAAAGGGAATTAGAGTTCAAAATCAAGAGAGAAACTACACCAATAATTACACAGGAGTATGGTAACTGGAGAATTGAATCCGGGATAATTGAGTCTAGAAAGCAAGAGGAAATCAACAATGCCAAATCAGGCTCGGAGGTAACAGATATTGAAAATAAGTATGAGGAAGAAGCTGACAATAGAAAGAATGAGCTCTACAAGAGAATACAGGAGAAGCTGAAGGACATAGACTTTGTTACCAAATCCCAAGAATTTATTGTTGAAACTGTTGAAACAGAGAAGAAAAACAAAGAGAAAAAAGCCATAGAGGATGATGTAAGAGATCACCTTAGAGGTTTTTCCAGGACGATACCTTCATTTCTTATGGCATATGGCACAGACGAGTCAACTTTGAGTAGCTTTCATGAAATTGTACCTGCTAATGTCTTTGAAGAAGTGACAGGCATAACTCTTGAACAGTTTATGTTTCTTCGTGATGGCGGATACTATGAGGATGACGATGGAGAAACAAAATATTTTGCCGGCAAACTTTTCGATGAGATTGTATTTGACGATGCGGTGAAAGAATTTCTAACAAAAAAACATCAGCTAGCTAACTATTTTGCTGAAGATACAGATAGGGACATATTTGATTACATACCTCTTCAGAAAACCAATCAAATCTTTACACCTATGAAAGTTGTCAGGGAAATGGTGGATTTCCTTGAAAAGGAGAACCCGGGTTGCTTTGACGATCCAAGCAAAACTTTCATAGATTTGTATATGAAGTCAGGTTTATACATTGCGGAAATTGTGAAAAGACTGTATAGAAGCGATGGACTTAAGGAGAGTTTCCCGGATGAAAAAAAGCGTCTTGAGCATATTTTTGAGTATCAGGTGTTCGGTCTTGCTCCGACTGAAATAATATATCAAATTGCCTTGAACTTTGTTCTTGGTTTTAGTGAGGATGGCGAAACAATAAATCATAACTTGAGGAAGTTGGATTCTATGGCATGCATCCAAGAGGGCAATTTAGAAGAAAAACTTGATGAGGTTTTCGGCTCGGACAGTATGTAAGAAAGGGAAATAGAAATGAAAAATATAGATGTTTTTGTGAGTGAAAAATACAATGGAAATGATTACGAAAAAGTTGAAGAACATATCTATAAAACATATGATGATCTTATGAAAGCGGATTGCTTTGTTACGTCATTAAAGTTCATTCAAGAACCTGAATTAGATGAGGGGAATAGCCCAAAGGATATTTCTCAGTATCCATTAGAAGATGTTCTTGATGAATTTGGTGTGTTTGTTAGTGATTTTTATGAAGACTTAAATGCTGTCAGCGATGAGTTTTGCTATCTAGAATTTTCCTCTCCGAATATCGAGTGTGTACAGAATTTACTTGGGATTGTAAACAAACATGTATACAACAAGGAAGATGGAGACTATGTGGAGCTAGTAATTGAATAACACAATCTTTTGTTGTTGTAGTACCATAGGTCATATTTTATATGTTATGGAATCTGACTGTAAAACTGTGGCAACAAAAGAATTTGCCTGAAAATGAAATTGTAAGTTGACACTAACTAATAATTGAGTTACAATGAAAACTGACATTAATGTCAGTTTTTTGTTTTATGTATGGGGGAAGATCTTGGAAAAGAAAAAGTTGAGCGCAGGTGAGAAAAGAAAGAAGGAGATTTTAGATGCAGCAAAAAGGGTGTTTTTAAGAAAAGGATATGTTGAGTCAGTGATGGAAGATATCATCGCCGAAACAACCTTCTCCAGGGGCGGGGTATATTATCATTATAAAAATAAAATCGACATATTGCACGATTTGATGCGTGAAGGAATTTCCTATCGTATGGATAAGATAAATGAATTCCTCAAAGATTATTCAGGTAAAGTGGATAAAGATGCAATCGCACAGATGATCGTTGACAAAATGTTAGATGAAAGTGATCTCATGAGCGTATATGCAATATATCTTCAAGCCCAAAAGAATAGCGAGGAACTGAAGGATTTGTTTCCTACTTTGGTTGAAGAGGCATTGCAAGCTGCAAATATAGGTGCGGAAGCAAGCCTTAAAACAGGTGCAGAAGGACACCTTAAAGTAGCTGCAAGTCATAGTGATTACGGATACCTTTCAACGGATTTTTTCATATTCTTTATGAACACCGTTATTCTCGGATGCGAAATATTAGATGGAGCAAGGGACAGCTTCGTAAAGAATCGAGAATACTTTGTTCAAATGGTCAAGTTATTCCTTGATTTTTATGAAAAGAATTTGATTAAGTAAATTTTTTTACCCAATATGTTAGCCATAGCTAATAAAAAGGAGAGCTCATTATGAAAATGAAAAAGAAAAGAAAAGGGGCACAAGAAGGTTCTATTTCCCATTCAAAGGATATGAAGAATGAGAATTTAATAAAGGAAATTGAGAGTCTAAAACTTGATGTTCCCGGTGAGATTATGGAGCGAATTCAAAGTGATGTGGAACGAAGTGAAAAACAACCAAAAATAAGTGTAGGTGACCTTAACAGATCCCTTATGAGTATTGCACCGGAATACAAAGGCAGGATGAGGGTTTCTATTTTTCTCGCATGCGTTGGGGAAATTTTCAGCTTCGCCACATATTTGTTCAGTGCTTATGCCGCAGGGTGGCTAATTAAACAAGCAGTTGGGAATCAATTAGGATTTGATGTACTCATAAAATACGCTTTAGCCGCTATTGTTTGCCTGTTTCTGTATTTTGTACTCACAGGGGTCAGCACGACGATTTCCCATAGAACTTCATTCGCTATCCTAGCTAAGCTGAGGCAAAAATTGTTTGAAAAACTCAAGGTGATTCCTATAGGATATCTGGTGGATAACCCGATGGGAAAGATAAAAGTAATAATTATGGACAGGGTAGCGGATATGGAAGACTGGGTTGCTCACATAATGCCCGAATTGCCGAGCCGACTTCTACATCCTGTTCTTTGCATAGCTATTTTGTTCATCTTGGACTGGCGCATAGGCTTATCGATTTTCGTACCCCTTCCAATTGCTTTTATCGGTATGGGAGCGATGATGTATAAATATCGAAGCAGAATGGCTGTGTGGATTTCAAGTTATGTAAATGTGGCAGACAGAAGTGCTGAGTATGTTCGAGGAATTCCTGTAATAAAGGCCTTTGTCCAGGATAAGGAATCATATGGGAAGTTTGCTGATGCGGTAAAATTCTATCATTTCTCCACAATGCAGTGGTGGAAACAGAGTTGGTTTGGCAAAGCTCTCATGACTGCAGCCATGATGACGCCCCAAATTGTTACTATGCCATTAGCATTTTATCTTTATGGTAAGGGAGAAATTGCAGTAGAGGTTTTAATATTAGCCCTTATTTTGCCGATCTCCATCCTTCCCCAGGCTTTCTCCATAATGATGAGTTTTGAACTATTTCAAATGGCCTCAAATACATGGGTTTCTATACAGGAACTCCTTGATATGAAGCCCCAAAAGCGCCCTGGAGAAGAGCACAGAGCGAATATAGATAATGGTAAGGGCATAGAGTTTAAGAATGTAGACTTTTCCTATCACGATGGTAAAGAAGTATTGCACAATATTTCCTTTGAGACTAAGGCAGGAGAGGTTACTGCCCTTGTGGGACCGTCTGGCGGTGGGAAATCTACAATAGCGAAACTTCTTGCAGGGTTCTGGGATCAAGCAAATGGTGAAATTTCGTTAGGTGGTATTGATACGAGGAATATTTCATTTAAACAGCTTGCAGAAGAGATTTCTTTTGTTTCTCAGGATAACTTCCTCTTTGATGTAAGCATAAGAGACAATATTCGCATTGGCAAGCCCGATGCCACCGAAGAAGAAATAATTAATGCGGCAAAGGCTGCTAACTGCCACGATTTTATCATGGGGCTTCCTGATGGATACGACAGTAAAGTAGGGGATGCAGGAGGCGCACTCTCCGGTGGTGAAAGACAGCGTATAACCCTTGCAAGAGCAATACTTAAACCTGCATCTACAATTATTTTGGACGAGGCGACAGCCTATGCAGATCCGGAGAATGAAGCTCTTATTCAGGAGGCAATATCCCACCTTGTAAAAGGTAAGAATCTGATAATGATTGCCCACAGACTCAATACGATCAAACAGGCTCATCAAATTATTTTGATCGATAAAGGGAGAATAGTGGCTAGGGGTAACCATGAGGAAATGATGGAAGTTCCCCTTTATGCAAGCCTTTGGAAACAGTATTTGGGGGAGGAGTAGATTATGGAGTTTATTAAATTATCTTTAAAGTTAGCAGGAAAATATAAAAGTCGCCTTATAGCTGGAATCTCTTTGATTTTTTTACAAAATATCTCTCTGCTCGTAGGTTTTTTCGCTCTATATCTCGCTTTTGGATGGATGAAGGACACTTCGAGGGAACATATTTTGATAATCTTCGGAGTAGTCTTCGCTTCGTTTCTCTTTAACTTCCTTACAGGATGGGCAAAGAGCGGTCTAAGCGATGGGGTTTTCTTTGGGATATTCAAAGACTATAGGCTTGAAGTGGGGGAAAGATTGAAAAAGGCCCCTCTTGGCTATTTTGCTGAACAAAGCCTATCAAGGATCATGGCTGCGTTCACAAATGTGATGAAGAGTCTGGAAAACTACTCGGCAATGAGCATAGATTTTACCGTGTCAGGCGTATCATTATCCTTTTTCCTCTTAATAGGAATGTTCGGAGTGAACGTGAAAATTGGTATTTTAACCTTTGTTTGCTTGCTCATTATCTGGGCTTGCGTATTACTCATTGGCCATCAAGCTAAAAAGGAAATTGTCCGAGAGCATAGGGCAATCACCAAAGTTGGAGATGCCCTTATTGATGGGATTAGCGGCATTCCTGTTCTTAGAAGTTTCCCCCTTGCAGATGCCGGCATTGTTAAGGAGATCCATTCGGGATTAGAGACTGCTTCACAAGAACTTAGGGAGTGCCAGGAGCATTTTGAAATGCTATTCGTTATATATTCCAGGATATTTTCTACGGTGATCAACCTATCGAGTTTATTGGTAACTTTGTATGCTTGTTATCTTTATACAAAAGGGGAAGTTCTATTGCCTCATGCCCTAACGGTTTCCGCAGCCGGATTTATGCTCTTTGGTGGACTAAAACAGCTAGAAAACGCTTCGGTTCTCATGGTTAAGAATCCGGCCAATATGAAATATTTGGATGAGGTGTTGGCTATACCTGAAATAACTGATGGCGCTGAAGAAACCATGGAGAAGGAAGATATCGTTTTTGAGAATGTCAGCTTTGGCTATAAATCTGGAAAAACTGTCTTGAAAGATCTCTCTTTCACCATTCCTCAGGGTTCACAGACAGCAATCGTTGGCCCGTCAGGGTCAGGGAAAACTACGATTATAAACCTG
Organism: Anaerovoracaceae bacterium; assembly: GCA_029983755.1. Lineage (GTDB taxonomy): Bacteria > Bacillota > Clostridia > Peptostreptococcales > Anaerovoracaceae > S5-A14a. Next base: position 821 of record JASBYX010000037.1, on the reverse strand, counting down.
ATTTCTCGTTTTTACGATGTTGATAGAGGCAAGATAAAAATCGGGAACAAAGATATAAGAGATTATAAAGTTGAAACACTTTTGAAAAACTTATCCCTTGTTTTTCAAAATGTATATCTTTTCAGAGATACTGTGGAAAACAATATCAGATTCGCAAAACCCAATGCAACCCACGAGGAAGTCATCGAGGCGGCTAAAAAGGCTCGATGCCATGAATTCATCATGGAACTTCCGGAGGGTTATAACACCATGGTGGGTGAGGGAGGAAGTTCTCTTTCAGGAGGGGAAAAGCAGAGAATTTCCATCGCCAGGGCACTTTTGAAAAATGCACCAATCATCCTACTGGATGAAGCAACAAGTTCGGTTGATCCTGAAAATGAGTACGAGATTTTGTCAGCAATCGAAGAGCTGTCCAAAGGGCAAACGGTAATTTCCATAGCACACAGGCTCTCCACTGTGAAGAGCGCAGATCAGATTTTGGTAATTGACGATGGCAGGCTAGTTCAAGAAGGTAGACACAGTGACTTGATAGGCAGAGAAGGCATTTATTCTTCATTCATAAAGTCAAGGGAACGAGCAGCGAACTGGAAGCTCTGAACGAGCAGCAAGCCGGAAGCTTTGAACGAGCAGCAAACCGAAAGCTCTAAACGAGCAGCTAGCCGGAAGCTATAAAGCAAAGCAAGATTTTATGCAAAAACGGAGCGATGGACTTAGCCTGTCGCTCTATTTTGTTGCCTAAAAGCAAAATATCTAAGTCTCTTAAGACCCGCAAGACATAAGCTCCAGAAGCACCGCAAAACCTCAAAGGTTAAAAACATTTA
>JASBYX010000036.1 GCA_029983755.1 Anaerovoracaceae bacterium | reverse complement strand
CATCTCTGCCTTCAACCACGATTACTTCTTCTATCTTAGGTTTCATAATATCTTAGTTTTCAGGGCTTGCATTTTCCTGAGCCCCTTGGTTTTCGGAGTTTGGATTATCCGGAGAGGTTTCACCGCCCCCTTGTTCCTGATTTTCCCCGTTATCCTTTTCCTTATCAGGTGATGGAGTTACTCCCTTTGGAACTGTGCTTCCATCCCCTAATATGAACAGAGTTTCCCCCGGCCTTATGAGTTTCAACTGAAGTTTTGCCTGCTCCTCGATGTATTCAGGAGTGTTGACATTCTTCAGCTCCTTGGTCAGATCTTTCTTTTCCTGGGTCAGCTGTTTGTTCTGTTTCTTTAAATCGGAGTTTTCTTTCAAGAGTGATACTGTATCTTTTGCCAGGAACAAAGCATAACCGATGGCAACTATCACTGCTATGATAATTATTATCCTCGGCCAGTTATATCTTACTTTCTTCTCCATGACTTCCCCCTAATATCCATTCCCAGGCCTCTGCAACTCTCAGAGGTTTGCATATGCACACTCCTTCTTCTGTTGTGCACGTATCCGAACAGATTTCACACTTATACTTGGGCTCAAGGTAGTCCGGCCCAAGACCTAGCTCTTTGAGCAGGCTTTCTTTTTTCCCCTTTAATTCCTGAATTAATTTATCGTATTCAGCCTTTGTGGCTGCTCCTCCTCTTGAACCTTTGATGATCCTCTCTCTATATGCTTCCTGCAATCGCCTTTCTACATCACGAACCTCCGGATGCCTTCTGTATAACTCCGTAGCTCGCTGTTTTGCTGCAGTCTGAGCTTCTTCTCTTAAGAAGCGAAGATAGTTTTCAAGATCGTGAGGTGTCACTTCAAAGGCTTTCTGCTCCTTAGCCTTTTCCTTGGCTCCGTCCTTCTTCCAACCTTCCAATACCTTGTTCACATAGTTGAAGTTTGGCTCTCTGATGCCTGTGGTTTTCTTGCAGGCCTCAAGGATTCGCTCAAGGGAAAAGCCTTCTTCGTCAAGCCACCTGTTCATCATCTCTTTTTCTCCGAGATTTGCAGGTCTGTCGTATCCGAAAAGGGTTTTCATTATTACGGAATACACAAAGTGCCTCTCGTCGTGCTCCCTGACATATCGGATTGCAGATTCCTTGTCACGTATTCCCTTATCAAGCCAGTTTTCAACCACCTTGACTATGTAGCGCATGTCTCCTTTCTGCCTGTTTGCAGAATACTGGGCCGCATAGTCTATCAAATCTACCTGAGCGTGTCTTTCGTTCACCAGATTAATTATAGCTTCAAAACCGAAGGTAGTCATCTGAGTGCCTATGATTTTTTCCAGATTCTTGATAAGGGTCTTGATTTCTTCGTTGCCAAAAACATTGGTTCCCCCGGCTTTTTCGTTTTCTTCGTTACCGGCTGCTCTCTCATCTCCATCTTCTCCAGGAGTATCAAGGCCTATGGAATAAAACCTGTTTTTGAGCTTGAGAAATTGCACGGAAAAGTCCAGTTCCCCGTCTTCTCCGATGTATAGCCTTTTGATAGCTCCCATGGTTTCCCAGTACTCCCATGCCTTGAGCACCTTATCCTCAGTGATTCCAAGGGTTGATGCCATGACCTTGGTCTCAAGATCCATGTCGTGCTGGCTGCACATTGCACCAAACAGGTAAACTTTAACGTAGTCGCTTGGGGCACTTATCATGTATTCGCTAATGAAAAGGTTTTCGATATTAGTATCTTTTAGAAAAAAATCGTTTGTTGGTTCGATTACGTATTTCATTCTAATCCTCTTAGGTGAGCTTCCTTGGTGAGGTTGACAAATTCCGTATACTCTGCCCTCCATCCTAATTTGATGGTTCCGGTAGGGCCGGCTCTGTGCTTGGCAATATGTACCTCGGTAATTCCCTTCTCGTCGGATTCGTCACCATTATAGTATTCATCATTATACAGAAACATTACAATGTCTGCGTCTTGCTCTATGGATCCTGATTCTCTAAGGTCAGAGAGCAGGGGTCTCTTGTCGGTTCTGGCCTCCGGACCTCTGGAGAGCTGAGAAAGTACCAGGAATGGGCAATCCATCTCCTTGGACATCAATTTGAGGTTTCTGGAAAGTTTGCTCACTTCCTGTTGACGGTTTTCCCCTTCTGCTTCCATGAGCTGAAGGTAGTCTACTATTACAAGATCTAGGCCGTTTTTGGCTTTAAATCTTCTGCATTTATTCTTCATCTCCAAAATAGAGATAGCTGCTGTCTCATCTATGGCGAGCTTGCTCATGCTCAGGTCGTCCACGGCTTGATTCAGTTGATCCCACTCCTCTATAAGGAGGTCGCCTGTTCGCAGCTTGGTGGAGCTTATCCTTGCTTCCATAGCATGAAGTCTGGCTCCCAATTCTTCTTTCCCCATTTCCAAAGAAAACACCATGACTGATTTCCCCTTCTTGGCAGCGTTTTTTGCAATGTTCAGGGCTAGAGCCGTTTTTCCCATTCCCGGACGGGCTGCCAGGATGTTCAGTGTGGATTTCTGGAATCCTCCAATCTTGTTATCCAGGTCTATGAATCCTGTTTCCAGGCCTACCTTCCCTTCTCGCTTGCAGGCTTCGTCTATTCTGGCCATGTTCGCGACGAGCACTTCTCCTATCATGGTGTAGTCGCGGGTTTGATGAGACTGCGCAATTTCGAAAATTGCGCTTTCCGCATTTTCTAAAATGGACTCCGCCGGCATCTTTGCGTCGTAGCTTTGGGTTTCGATGTCTCCGGAGATCTGAATCAGGCGGCGGAGTACCGCCTTGTTGTGCACTATCTTTGCGTATTCAGAGGCATTGGAAACTGAGGGAACATCTGACGAAAGACTTCCCACATATGCTCTGCCTCCGACAGTCTTTAAAGTGCCTCTCTTCTTAAGCTGATCTGAAACCGTTATCAAATCTATGGGAGAGCTCTTTTGTGCCAAATCCTTAATTGCAGCGAAGATTTCTCTGTTGTGAGGATCATAAAAATCCTCCTCCCCTGCATAGTCTATCACATCTGTAAAGGCCTCCTCGCCTCTGAGGAGTATAGCTCCAAGAGCTGTTCTCTCGGCATTTAGGTCTTGTGGTGGTATTCTACCTGCCATTATGCTTCCTCTTTTACATCTACCTTAACTTTTCCCGTAACTTCCGGATACAGCTTTACCTCGACCTGTGTGACTCCAAGTTCCTTGATAGGACTGTCCAAAACAATTTTCCTTCTATCAATCTTGACATTCATCTGTTTTTCTATGGCTTCTGATATGTCTTTGTTTGTAATTGAGCCAAAGAGCCTTCCACCTTCCCCTGCTTTAGTTTTAATGACAATGGTTTCCTTAGAAAGCTTGTTCGCTAGTTCCTCTGCTGCAGCCTTCTCTTCTGCCTGTTTTTCTGCCTGAAGTTTCTTCTGCTTCTCCAGGTTCCTTACGTTTCCCTCGGTAGCTTCTACCGCCAAACCCTTTGGAATTAACATGTTTCTGGCGTATCCCGGGCTTACTTTAATTACATCTCCTGCTTTCCCTGTTCCTTTAACATCTTTCTTTAATATAACAATCATTTGATTCCTCCGTTATTATACTGGTCTATTATACTGGTCTGTAAATCTCTACGCCTTAGTAAGTACCTGCTCCTTGACCTTTCCTAAAATTTCTTCAGGAGTCAACTCTTCTGACTGTGCTCCCGCTGTCGTCAGGTGGCCTCCACCTCCGAGATTCTCCATTATGAGCTGTACATTAACATCACCAAGGGATCTTGCACTTATTACTGTGGTTCCCTGTTTATTTCTTCCTGCAACGAAAGATGCCTTAATGCCTTTAATCGTAAGTAGCTCATCTGCAACAGTTGAGTTTATAACCTGCACATCCTCATCTTGCCCCTTACATATTGACATTGCAATACCTTCATCAAGGAAAACAGCATCATTGATGCACTGAGATTTAATCTTAAAGGATTCTAAATCCGTCTGAAAAAACCTCTTGACCTCCGTGGTATCTGCTCCCGATCTTCTCAGATAAGCTGCCGCCTCAAAGGTTCTGACTCCTGTCTTGACTGCAAATCTGTTCGTATCTATTGTCATTCCTGCCAAAAGAGCTTCTGCTTCCAGTTTGACTAGCAATTTCTTCTCTCCGGAATACTGAAGTATCTCTGTCACCAATTCAGCTGTTGAGGATGCATAGGATTCCAAATAGTGAAGGGTGGGATTTTTGATGAAATCTTCAGCCCTCCTGTGATGGTCAATCACTACTATATTCTTTGCTTTCTCAAGAAGCTCAGGACAATCAACATAGCTTGCTCTATGTGTATCCACAACTATTACAAGAGCGTTTTCCCCAATCATCTCCAGAGCTTTTTCTCCGGTTTTAAATGTGTAGGTTTCCGTCTCTTCTGCACTTTTGTATATATCTCGCAAAGATTTGTTCACCGTTGAAACTACAATGGTTGCATCCTTATTCTCAAGTTTACACAGCCTGAAAACTCCGAGTGAAGCTCCAAAGGCATCCATATCTGCATTCCTGTGCCCCATTATAAAGATTTGATCACTTTGCGAAATTAACACTTTTAGAGCATGGGCAATAATCCTTGATTTTCCTTTGTTTGATTTCTCCCTTGCCTGAGTCTTACCTCCATAGTAAGTGGTCTTGTCTTCTGTCTTAACTACCGCCTGATCTCCACCTCTTCCCAAAGCCAGATCTATTGCACTGTTGGCCAGGTTCTCTGTATCCTGCATATCATCTCCACCGGCGCCAATGCCAATGCTGAGACTCAACGGAAAATCCGCTCCTGTCTCCACAGCTCTCACCTTGTCAAGAATCTCAAATTTGTTCTCCATTGCCATTTCAAGCTTATAGTAAGGGAAGAAAAGAATAAATTCATCTTCCTTTAGCTTGTTAAGTGAAGATTTCATTTCCCTAGACCACTCTGTGATCAATGTATTTATGGAGCTTATTACCTGGTTTCGCTGTTCTATTGTTACCCTTGCAAGGAGTTCTTCGTAATTGTCTATGCTGATTCTAGCCATACATCCTCGATTGTCGATGTATTTTTGACGGATATCTTCATAAGCTGTTATATCCTCAAATGTTACAACAAAGGCTCCCTCACACTCGGGTTTTGCGAGTATTCTAAAAATTCGTCCATTTCTCTCTAAGGTCACTCGCTTCCCAGCGTTGGAAATTTCTTCCAAAGTCTCCATTTTAATCCCTGTAAGACCGAAGAAGTCCATATCCTCAAGGTCATCGTACAAAAATACTTGATCTATAAACTCATTGGCAAACTCTATCTTACCATTGCTGTCAACCTTGCAATTTGGAAAGGGTGAATCGGAGTTTTTTCTAGGTAATTTATTCAGTTTTCTATCAAGAATGTCCATTTCCTCAGTTGTTTCTGAGCCCGTTCTTGAATTCTTCTCAGTCATTGCTGCCTCCATCACTCATGTTTCACGTGAAACATCATTTTACTTGACTGATTTCAACATGTCTATCAGTCTATTTAGTTCTTCCTCTCCGTAATACTCTAACTGCAACATTCCCTTTTTCCCTTTTGGTAGAATAGATATTTTTGTTCCGTATATCTCTTTGAGTTCTCTTTCAACTCGCATTATATTAGGATCTCTTTGAGTTATTTTTTTCTCTCTTTTTTCTCTCTTTGCACCGGAAGCTAACTCCTCTGTACGTCTTACAGACAGTCCTTCCTTTATGATTCTCTTACAGAGTTTTTCTTGAATGTGAGCGTCTTTTGCTGCCAAAAGAGCTCTGCCATGCCCCGGAGATATTCTTCCCTCAGCAAGCTCTGTTTGCACGGATTTTGGCAACTTTAAAAGTCTTAAAGCGTTGGTTATATAGGGCCTGCTCTTGCTTACGCTACGGCTTACCTCTTCCTGAGTAAATCCATAGGTTTCAATCATCTGTCTCAGACCTTCTGCTTCTTCAATAGAGTTGAGATCCTCTCGCTGCATATTTTCAATGATAGCGATCACCATATTTTCTTCATCTGTGAAGGTTCTAATGATTGAAGGTACCTTTTCCAAACCTGCGGCGCGGGCTGCTCTCCATCTTCTCTCGCCAGCTACGATTTCGTATCTTTTGTCATCAAGTTTTCTGAGCACAAGAGGTTGAATTATCCCGTGTTCTAGTATAGATGCAGAAAGCTCTTTGATTTTCTCCTCATCAAAATGCTTTCTCGGTTGATTCTCGTTAGGCTTAATGTCGTTTATATCTACATACACCACAGACTCCACCGATCCTGGCACTTTCTCCTCGCCGTCTGCACCGGTGTTATCAGCCTCCATGTTCTGAGGTTCTTTGATAGGCGCCCTGTTTTCAAAAAGGGCATCCAGACCCATTCCAAGGCCACCTTTCTTATTTTTCATTGCGTTCTTCCTCCCACTCTAAAAACTCATCAGCAAAATCCATATAGGCTTCTGCGCCTTTAGATTTAGGATCATATTCTGTAATTGCCATGCCATAGCTAGGAGCCTCGGCAAGTCTTATATTCCTTGGGATGACTGTTGAATAAACCTTGGATCCAAAATATTTCTTCACTTCTTGAACAACCTGTGCGGAAAGGTTGGTTCTTCCGTCAAACATGCTGAGGATTACCCCCTCAATTTCAAGATTCTTATTTAGATTCTTCTTTACCAGTTCAATGGTGTTTACAAGCTGGCTGACACCTTCCAGTGCATAGAACTCGCACTGAATGGGAACCAAAACGCTTTCAACTGCTGTCAGAGAGTTTATAGTCAGAAGTCCAAGGGAAGGTGGGCAATCAACAAATATATAGTCATACTCATCTCGCACCTGATCTATTGCGTTTTTGAGTCTTTGCTCCCTTCCTTCAAGGGCGACAAGCTCGATTTCCGCCCCTGCTAAATCAACACTTGCAGGGATAATGTCAAGACCTTTGATGGACGTTCCTCTTATGGCATGTCTAGTGTCAAAATTATTATCTATGAGAAGCTCGTAAACAGTGTAATCTAAATCTCTTTTGGAAATTCCAACACCGCTTGTGCTGTTACCCTGAGGATCAATATCCAGCATAAGAACCCTCTTGTTCCTCATAGCCAAGCATGCTCCCAAATTAATGTTCGTGGTTGTCTTTCCAACTCCACCTTTCTGATTAAATATAGCAATTGCCTTTCCCAAAGCACTATCCTCCTAATAAATGTGATAACACTAATTATACTATAAAATCTTTGATTTTTCCAATAAAACCCTTAAACCCCCGCCTGTTCTTTGGGGATGTTTCACGTGAAACATTTTTAAATTTTACTACATATGACGGCTGTGTGTTTGAGTTCGCCAAAGGAAAGATCATCAATTCTAATGAGCTTTCCTCCAAGTTTTTTTATTTTTGGAAGAGCTTCTTTAACCTCTTTTTCAACATTTGGGCCTTTAAAAGCTATTAGGTATCCACCCTTTTTCACATTGGGCAGAGTATATCCTGACAACTTAGTCATATTCGCGACAGCCCTTGCAATCACAAGGTCTCCTCCAGATTTAAAGGCACCTTCAAGTTTCAAACTTTCACCTCTGCCGTGAAGTAAGACAACGTTTTTTAAAGCTAAATGGCTTACTCCTCTTTGGACAATATTAACTCTTTTAAGCAGAGAGTCAACAAGAAGAAATTCCTTATCCGGATCAATTATAGAAAGGGGTATTCCGGGGAATCCTCCACCGGTACCGATATCGATAACCGTATGAGCATTCTTAAACTCTTCAAGTCTCGCAATTATTAAAGAATCTATGATGTGTTTATCTAAAAACTCTTTCTCGTCTGTTATTGCAGTGAGATTCACCTTTTGATTCCAATGTAATACAAAATACATGTACTGCAGGAGCTTGTCTCCCTGTTCTTCAGTCATGGTAATTCCCAATTCGTCAGCTCTTTGATGCATATATTCAAGATGATTTAGAAATCTATTTTTCATTTTTCATCCTCCTGTGCTTGCTGAGCCATATTACAAGAACATTAATATCTGCAGGGGAAACACCGGAAATCCTTGATGCCTGGCCTATTGAAATCGGCTTAATTGCATTGAGTTTCTGCGATGCCTCAATTCTAAGACCTTCAATCTCAGAGTAGTCTAAATCCGGATTAAGCTTCTTATCTTCCATTTTCTTAAATCGTTCAATCTGTGCAAGCTGCTTTTCAATATATCCTCTATATTTTATGCTAACTTCCACCTGCTTTTTTTCATGTCCTGTGAGATCAGGTCTATCCTCATCAATTTCCCCTAGTATGCCATATGTAATCAAAGGCCTCTTCATCATCTCTGCAAGTGTAATAGCCTGAGAAACGAGCGAATTCCCAGTTTCTGCCATTATTTTGTTGGCTATATCCGGTTTAACCCTAGTGTTTTCAAGCCTTTTGATTTCTTTTTCAACATTTATTTCTTTTCGTTTAAACTTTTGATACCGCTCTTCGCTCACAAGACCTACCCGGTATCCGAGTTCTGTCAAACGGCTATCTGCGTTATCCTGCCTTAAAACAAGCCTATATTCCGCTCTGCTGGTCATAATTCTGTAAGGTTCATTAGTACCTTTTGTCACAAGATCGTCGATTAGAACGCCAATATAAGCGTCGTTTCTTTTGAGAACCAATGGATTTTCCTTCTTCACATGAAGGGCAGCGTTGATTCCGGCAATCAGACCCTGGGCTGCAGCTTCTTCGTAACCTGAGCTCCCATTGAACTGCCCGGCACAAAACAGATTACCAAGTTTTAAATGTTCCAATGAGGGACTAAGCTCAAGGGGATCTATACAGTCATATTCAATAGCGTATGCAGGCCGTGTAATTATCAAATCCTGAAGCCCGGGTATCGTGCGATAAAAATCATACTGAACATCCTCCGGCAAACTGCTGGACATTCCCTGAATATACATCTCCTCCGTATCAAGACCCTCCGGTTCAATAAAAGTCTGATGCCTCTCTCTGTCGGGAAATCTATTAACCTTATCCTCGATGGATGGACAATACCTGGCACCTATGCCCTCAATCTCGCCCCCAAAGAGGGCCGATCTGTGAAAATTATCCCTGATAATCTCATGGGTTTTTTCGTTAGTATAAGTGAGCCAGCAAGATATTTGCTCCTTCTCCAAGCTATCATTCATGAAGGAAAACGGAACGATCTCCTCGTCCCCTTTCTGCTCCTGCATATCATTATAATTAAGTGAAGAAGCCAGACAACGAGCCGGTGTCCCGGTTTTAAATCTGCGAAGAGAAATTCCAAGCTCTTTCAGATTCTCAGCAAGTTTCATGGAAGGCGCAAGGCCGTTTGGTCCACTGAAATACGATGAATTTCCTATGAAAATCTTCCCTCTGAGAAATGTTCCCGTGCACAAAACAGTGGCTTCGCTGTAGTATACGGCATTGGTCTGGGTTACGACACCCCTGATTTTTCCATCCTCCGAAATCAGCTTGACGATCTCTGCCTGTTTCAAAAACAAATTCTTTTCCTTCTCAAGAGTTTTCTTCATCTCCCTGTGGTAAAGTTCTTTGTCAGCCTGAGCACGCAATGAATGTACGGCAGGTCCCTTCGATGTGTTCAGCATTCTGCTCTGAATGAAGGACTTATCTATGTTAATTCCCATCTCTCCACCAAGAGCATCAATTTCACGAACGAGATGCCCCTTACCTGTGCCCCCAATAGAAGGATTGCAGGGCATCATTGCGATAGCTTCAAGATTCATTGAAAAAAGACAGGTTTTAAGGCCCATGCGAGCGGAAGCCAAAGCAGCTTCACAACCTGCATGACCTGCCCCTATAACTATCACATCAAAAATTCCCATTTCGTACTCATTACTGTTCTTGTTAAAATTTTCTGCTTTTATATTTTCCATAATTCAATTTCCAGAATTTCTATTTCCCCAAACAAAATCGCTCAAAAACCTTGTCTATTATATCCCCTGTGGAGGTTTCTCCAATCACCTCTCCTAGGAGTTCATAGGCATGATTTACATCGATTTCAATAAGCTCTAAAGGTTGGCTCATTTCCGTTGCAATAACAGCATCTCTCACAGAAGAGATGGCATCTTCAATCAAAACCTTATGCCTTACATTTGTCACAGTCAAGCTCTCCCGAAAGCTCAAATCCGAAGATTTGCTGTTTACAAAATCCTGTATAAGTGTCTCTATAGCTTCAATTCCTTCTTTTGATTTCGCAGCAACAAAATAGGATTCTTCCCCAAAACGTTTCGAAACATCCTCAGGGCTTGTTTTTTTCTCGGGGAGATCAGCTTTGTTAATGAGAATTAAATGATTCTTTTCCTTGATATGTTCATAGATTTCCATGTCTTCATCATCTATTTCTCTGCCCCCATCTAAAATTAGAAACACCAGATCTGAAGAATTGATTGAAGTTTTAGATTTCTCCACGCCTATTTTTTCAACTACATCATCGGTTTCACGAATGCCGGCAGTATCAGTAATTACAACAGGTATTCCTCTAATATCAAGGGTTTCCTCGATTGTATCTCTAGTGGTGCCGGGAATATCTGTTACAATGGCCCTGTCCTCATATAAAAGTGCATTCATAAGGGAAGATTTCCCAACATTTGGTTTTCCAACTATGGCTATCCGAAGACCTTCGCGTAGTATGCGTCCCCTCTCAGCAGTATCGGAGAGTTCAGTGAGAGAAGCAAGTATTTGCCTGAGTTTAGATAATATCTCAGAGTACATGAGCTCCTCTATATCTTCATCCGGATAGTCTATGTTGACGGTAATCTGTACGAGAAGATCAACGAAATTGGAACGGATGTCTCTTATATATTCCGATAGATGCCCCTGCAGCTGACTGACGGCAGCATCATATGAATCGTCGGTTTTTGCAGAAATGAGATCCATTACTGCCTCCGCCTGAGCTAAATCAAGCTTTCCGTTGAGAAATGCCCTTTTGGTGAACTCACCTCGGTCTGCCGGTCTTGCACCTAGAGTCAGGATGGTTTTCAAAATTTTCCTAAGGGGAACAATCCCCCCATGGCAGTTTATTTCCACGGTGGATTCTCCTGTATATGTAGTTGGAGGCTTCATGTATGAAACCAAGGCCTCATCCACTATTTTGCCCTTTTCATCACGAATTCTGCCATGCATGAGCATTCTGCTTTTTTTTTCGATTTCTTCTTTAAAAACTTCAGGATTTTTAATCTTGTCTTTTAAGGCTTGGTTTGAAGGAATGAAGATTTTTGCGAGTATATCGAGAGATTTTTCTCCGGACATCCTGACTATACCAATTCCTCCCTCCCCGATAGGCGTTGAAATTGCAGCTATTGTATCGTTATCGTCCCGGGATAGCATGTCTTTTCCTCATCAAATAAAAAACCCGCAAAAGAATGCGGGTTAATCGTTATTTAAGTTCTACTATAACCCTTCTATATGGGTCTTGACCTTCGCTTCGAGTTGTAACCCTCGAATCGTTTTGAAGAGCAGTATGAATTACTTTACGCTCGTATGGATTCATAGGTTCCAGCTTTTGGCTTCTTCTGGTCTTAACAGCTTTTTTAGCTAATCTATAGGCAAGCTGCTCAAGAGTCTTTTCTCTCTTGGATCTGTAGTTTTCAGCATCCAAGATAACTCTCTGATACTCTCCCTCATTTTTATTGAGAACGAGGTTAGTCAAATACTGTATCGCATCTAGAGTCTGACCTCTCTTACCAATTATAGTGCCTGTATCTTTTCCGGAAATATCTATGAAGATATATTCCTTAGCTTTGTATGGCGTGAATTCAAGGCTTATTCCCATCTTTTCAGTTACATCCTTTAAGAAAGGTATTGCAACGTTTTCTTCAGGATAAGGTACCTTGTCTTCGATTATAGAATTAATGGATGAAGATGAATACTTCTTTGGCTCAACTGCATCCTTATCTTGATCTATTTTCTCACTTTCACCCTTAGTTTGATTAAATTTATCTCTCTCGGATTTAGACTTATCAGTCTTATCTTTATAATTCAGGCTATCTTTTTCCTTATCCTTCTTAACCTTATCTTCTCTATTGGGCTTATTTTCTTTAAAATTTTCTCTGCTTGGTTTGCCTTCTTTTGGCTTTTCTTCCTGAGAAGTCCCCTTTGCGGACTCTTTCTTACCAGGCTCTTCCTTGAGCTGTACTCTAACGAGTGCCAGCTTTGATCCAATACCGAAAAATCCTCTGGAAGGTTCCTCCAAAATCGTAATTTCTACCTGATCTCTGGTAGCTTTTAGTTCATCAAGGGCTAAATCTACAGCTGTATCAACATCTGTACCCCATTTTTCAACAAATTCCATTTTCTTTCCTATTCTTACTAATTCTAGTTTTTGACTGTTTCAATATCAGAATAAAATTAGTTGTGTAAACTACTTCTTCCTCTTACTTACTTTCTTTTTCTCTCTAAGATCCTTCTTAAGTTTAGCAAATCTCACGTTGTAGAATATCTGAATAAACTGGCTTATAAACCAGTAAATTGCAAGACCTGCAGGATATGATCTTGCTAGCCATACGATCATGAGTGGGAACACAAACATCATTACCTTCTGCATTCCACCGCCTGCCATCTGTGTGCCCGGCGTTCCGATCTTATTTTGTATAAAGAAAGCAAAGAAAGTTGCTACTCCCGCCATGATTGGAAGTATCCAAAGGTCAGGCTGACTGAGGTCCTTGATCCATAGGAAACTCTCATGAATAGCAAATATCATCTTATCTGATTTGATAAATAAAAGCGGATTTCTAAGTAGTCCAAAAAGCCCCATTATAACAATCGACTGTATCGCCATAGGCAGACAGCCCCCCATAGGGTTCACACCGTGTTCCTGATAGAGCTCAGCCGTCTTTTCCCTCATCAAAACAGGGTCATTACCATACTTATTCTGTATGTCTTTGATATGTGGCTGCAAATCTCCCATGCTTGCCATGGAAAGAATCTGCTTCTTGTACAATGGATACAGCAAAAGTTTGATAATAGTTGTCATAACTATTAGGGTGATGCCGTAGTTGCCAATCAAGTTATAGAGCTGACTTATGACAAGACCTAAAGGGCTGGACATAATCCAAAATATTTTTGTCATTTAATAAACTTCCTCCGTCATTTCAAGGGGTCGTATCCTCCGGGATTCCAGGGATGACACCTTAAAATTCGTCTAATACCCAAATATGTCCCCTTAAACGGGCCATATTTCTGCAAAGCTTGAATAAAATATGTCGAACAAGTTGGGTAAAATCTGCAGGTTGCAGGCGTAAGAGGAGATATGAAAATCTGATATCCTCTTATCAACAAAATAAGAGGCATGCTCAAAATCCGCATTAAACCTTTATTTTTCATTCAAAACACCACTTCTCTTAAGTGCTGATTTCACAGAACGACTCACATCCTGATAAGACTTGCCAAGAATAGTGTTCCTAGCTATGAATATATAATCATAACCCCTTGGAAGTTCGTATCCCAAAAGCCTTACGCTTTCCTTCATGAGTCTTCTTGCTCTGTTTCTACTTACGCTGTTACCAACTTTCTTGCTTGCTAAAAAGGCCTTGCGGCTGTAGTCCAGGTTATTCTTTCTGAAAAACAGAACTATATACCTATCTCCCATAGATTTACCTTTATTGTAAATTCTCGAAAAGTCCTTCTTATTTCGCAAAACAGTTTTTTTCAACATTATATTATGCAGTCAGCTTCTTTCTTCCTCTAAGTCTTCTTCTCTTTAAAACATTTCTTCCGTTCTTAGTCTTCATTCTCTTTCTGAAACCGTGTTCTTTAAGTCTCTGCCTCTTTTTAGGCTGATAAGTTCTCTTCATTTTTACCTCCAAAATTTAAAAAGTAGTAACTATGGCACAATCTAAATTACAATATGTGCCTTAATATTATACTCGTATACATCATTCAAGTCAAATCAAATTTATTATGACCATTTTTGTAT
>JASBYX010000035.1 GCA_029983755.1 Anaerovoracaceae bacterium | reverse complement strand
CTCCAAGCTTCTCGCCCTTTGCAAGAGGTACCAGATATTTCTTTTTCTGCTCTTCTGTTCCGAAGGCAAAGATTGGATAGGAGCCTAAGGAAACGTGTGCAGATAGAATTACACCGGTTCCTCCATCAACTCTGGAAAGCTCTTCAACTGCTATAGCATAGCTCAGTGCATCTAACCCTGCACCACCGTATTCTTTTGGATACGGAATACCCATAAACCCAAGCTGGGCCATTTTCTTCACTGCTTCATGTGGGAATTCATTCTGCTTGTCCAGCATAAAAGCAATAGGCTTTACCTCATCTTCGGCAAAAGCTCTAACCTTAGCCCTGAATTCTTCATGAGCATCTGTAGTTTTGAAAAGCATTTACATACCTCCTCATTATTTTCTTAAATAGATTATAATAAATTTTTCACAGAGTTTGTGTGGCATTTGCAACTTTTTGGCACAAAATAAGATAATCTTTGATAAATTTTTTGCAAAATTTTTATTTATATCCTTTGCGTATCAAAAGTATGCTTCCGACCATGGCTGTGAGAGGAATGATACTTACACATCCGGTTGCACATATTAGCATCCCTGCAAGCTCCTGTGCCAGCACCTTTGAATTAACCATTGAAACCCATGTATAATCATTCTTAAAATACAGAAAGAAAATCAAATTCTGCCCCAGGAATATAAAAAACAAAGTATTGATAGTGGATCCCAGGATCCCCCGACCTACTGACATCCCTGCATCGAACAGCTCACCTTTACCGGATTCTGCGTGAAATACGACCTCCTCCATGGAAGTGGCTACGGATATTGATGTGTCAACCATTGCACCTTCCAGCATTACAAGTACTACCCCCATCTGCAAAGTCAAAAAATCCACGTTCACATTTCCATGGTACCCATTGCTTTCCCTTATAGCAAATTGCCCCACAGGAAACCCCTGCAAATTACCAATCCTTATTACTAAATAAGATAGAACTCCGAGGAAGATCATCATAATGCCCACCGATATAAAAGCTGTCATAGTTTTCCCATTGACCTGATTTTGATAAAACAAGCTGATTACAGCCATGAGCAAGCACCCAGAAATGATCACGATCCATCCGCTCAATCCCATCCATATTGCAAATATCATTCCTATGAGAACTAGCACGTTTCCTATAATCCCAATCAGTGCCTTGGCTGTTCCGTCTCGCCCCACCGTTATAGATCCTAAGACGAATAAAATTCCTAAAATTGCCACTATCATTTTTTCACTCTCCCCTTAAAGAACATTTCCCCGATAAACGCAGACAGTGGTATTGCGGCAATTATTCCCAAACCGGCAACCAGAAATCTGACAAAGGCAAAAAACCCATGATTTTCAAGCACGGTCCATAGAGAAAAGTCATTTTTCATTCCCAAAACGGCCACCGGCAAAACCACCGCAATATTAGTAAAAAACACCACGTTTATCATCAGTCCCGTTATGTCATCGGAGATCTTCCCAATTGACATCATCAGATCCCGCCTTTTGATGCCGGGTTCCCTGGCAATCAGCTCTTTTGTTGCTGCTACAATGGTTACGGCAATATCCATTATGGCTCCCAAAGCCCCTATGAGAATCTCGCTGAGCAGCAATCCGTTGGCTTGGGATAGGCTATAGGGCTCAGGCAGGTAGTCCAGAAACTCGTATTTGATTTTAGGTGTCATTAATATTACAACAAAACAGATGCACCCCACAGCTGTTACGGTTAGCAGAGTTGCAAGGACAGTGGCAAGGGTTTCTCGATTCCATCCGCTCACAAGCACCAAAATCCCAATTGTAAAAAGTATCATCAAGGCAACAACAATCCATATGAAATTGTCGCTACTTCCTAGGAATCTAATTGCAATAGCAAATAATGTTCCGTTTAAAACGACTCCCAAAATGGTTAAAATCCCCTGTTTTTTGCCAATAAGAAATAGCAGGTCAACTAGCAAGACGCCTAGAAGAGCTATTATATAGTCTCTTTTTTGTCCAGTGATCACATAGCCGTCCTTATTTTTTTCAACGAAAAGAAAATCTCCTTTTCTGTATTCTTCTCCATAGGTCTTCTCTTTTTCAAAGGAGTTTGTGACATGAATTATACTTCCCTTTTTATCAATTTTGCCCGCGTCATTAACTATTTTGATTGAAAGCCTCTGGACCACCGTCTTGCTATCTTTCGCGTGGGTGTTTTGTTGTGTCTGAGAGACGACTTTTCCCACAGGCACCGGATAAAAACTGTAGTTGAAGTATATCGCTAAAACTAGGAGAAGGCTTGCGATAGCCATAACTACAATTTTCGCCCATAAAGCACCGTATTTTTGTATAAAATTTATCTTCATATATTCTCCGTTTTCAAATTTGTATGCTGATTATAACAAATGCAGAAATATTTTTCAATTTGACGAACAAACGTTTACTTTTGGATGAACATATGTTATAATTTGTAAAAGCGTTAGAGAATTGTTCTATGAGAGGAGAAGGCAACTATACATGAATTCAGATCTTTTGGTTTTCTGCAAATTGTTTTCTCTTAGCAAGAATAATTTTAATAGTTACTCGGGAGGTTTCTATGGAGAAGAGAGCAACTAAGAGCGAAATTCGTGAAAAGCGAGTTTTGGAATTTATCAAAGAGGAGATAAAGGGCAAGGGTTATCCTCCAACAGTTCGAGAGATTTGTGATGCTCTGAATGTTAAATCCACTTCAACCATACACAAAGATATAGCAAATTTAATAGATAAGGGTATTCTCAAGAAGGATCCATCAAAGCCGCGAGCACTTGCTCTTGTGCATAACGATGATCAGGAAGTCAGAGCTATGGAAGGATCTATCTCTTCTGAGACCAGTTCGATTTTGGAAACAAGGGATGATGTAATTGATATTCCCGTAGTTGGGCACATTGCTGCCGGTACTCCAATCTTAGCCTCACAGAATTTTGATGACTATATCCCTGTACCTTCAAGATATGTGCGGGGGGAGAATTTTATGCTCAGAGTCAGAGGAGAATCCATGATAAATGTGGGAATAATGGATGACGACTTGATTCTGGTTGAGAGGGCAGAGACAGCCAGCAACGGTGATATTGTTGTGGCAATGATAGATGGTTTCGAAAGTGAAGCTACAGTTAAGACCTTCTACAAAGAGGATGGCCATTTCAGGCTTCAACCTGAGAACGATGACATGTCCCCTATTATTGTTGAGGATGTTAAGATTCTTGGACTCGTAAAAGGTGTATTCAGATTTTTTAGCTAATTTTAGTAGGTTTACATGTATATTTAAAAGATAAAAATCATATGTTTTTAGTTTAAAGACAAATATTATTGGTATAAATATAATATTAATTATAGTTTAGGCAAGTTTTCCTGACATATATCGTAAGGACTTCAAAGGATAGACTTGCATAGGAAGAGAGGATAATTATGGGAATTATTGCTTGGTTAGTAGTCGGTGGACTAGCTGGCTGGATTGCTAGCATGATTATGGGCAAGAACGAACAAATGGGTCTTGTTGCAAACATTATCGTAGGTATTATTGGTGCTTTTATAGGTGGATTCGTTATGAATGCTATTGGTGGTAACGGCGACATGACCGGTATCAACATCGGATCCATACTAGTTGCAGTATTGGGTGCAGTTATTCTTCTTGGGATTTTGAAGCTAATTAAGAAGTAATAATTGGCCATACTCGATTAAAAACAAATTAATTAATTACTAAAGGGCTCGGTCATTTCTGACCGAGCCCTTTAGCTTTTATTATATCCCAAATTATTTGAGGAGTTTCGGATTTTAGATTAGGTTCCTGAGAACCTCATTTGCGAGACTGTGTCTCTTTTCCCTGCCACAGAGATATTCCACAATTTCCAATGCAAAATCCATTGCAATTCCAGGACCTCTGGCAGTTATCAAATTATCGTCAAGCACCACATTGTCCTGTAGATATTTAGAGCCTTTCAGATCTTCCTCAAAGCCCGGATATGATGTTACCCTCCTGCCTTCAATGACATCAGCTGCAGCCAAGGCGATTGGGGCTGCACAGATGGCGGCAACCAACTTCTTTTTGGCCATCATATCTTTGATGATGTACTTAACTCCTTCGGAATTCTTAAGATTCTCTGCTCCAGGCATTCCCCCTGGCAGAATGATTCCGAATGCATCTTCAATATCTTCATCCTCAAGATTGTCAAGGAGCATATCGCAAACTACTTTTATCCCATGGGTACCTTGAACAACTAGCTTTTCCTCGCAAGAAACCATAACAGCCTCAATATCGACTCTTCGTAAAAGGTCAACAGGGGTCAAGGCCTCAACCTCTTCAAAGCCCTCGGCAATGAACACAAAGACTCTCTTATACATTTCTTGAATCCTTTCCTGCCAAAGCCATATCGTATCTAGCTCTTTCTCCACCGATAAACTTAGGTCTAGTTCTTGCGCAAGTCAAATGTGCGGAGCCTATTTCCTTCATGGAAAGTCTAACAGGAACAGCTACAGGTTTCAGATGCATTCCTATAAGGGTATCACCTATATCCATACCGGCATCCGCCTGAATTCTCTCAAGAGCAACAGGATCTTTAGCATTCTCATAGACTGCTACTGTGAATGATCCACCTGCATGAACCTGTGGAACAACGTTTACAATCTCATCCATGGGTTTAAGGGCTTCCCTTTCCGTTATGATAGCTCTGTTGATGTGTTCACATCCTTGGGCGGCCAGAAAGATTCCCTTCTCATCAAGCACAGGCTTGATACCCTCATATACAGCAAGTGCTGCATTAAAATCAGAGCCTTTACCTATTCGCTCCCCCTTAATTTCACTGGAGGAACAACCTACCACAAGAATATCACCTTTCTTAAGGTGAGCTGCCTCAATGAGCTCCTTAACCGCCTTAGTGGCAGTTTCCTTGATATCATCAAACTCTTTTGTGTTCTTATCCATAACGTCCTCCTTCTCTGAAATTTAAAATATTATTATTTATTTTCAACTAGCCTATGGGAAACCTCAGGCACAATTATTAAAATCCCTTAAACGTCCCAGGATTTAAGGTATTTCTCCTGTTCATCAGTCAGCTTGTCAATCTCCACACCCCATGAATCGAGTTTCATTCTGGCAATTCTATCATCGATCTTGTCGCTGACATCTACCACATCCTTTGGAAGATCCTTGTAGTTCTCCTTAATATACATCGCAGACAGTGCCTGAACAGCAAAGCTCAAATCCATGATTTCAGCAGGATGCCCATTAGAGGCAGCTATATTCACAAGCCTACCTTCTGCAAGCACATGAACGGTTTTCCCGTTCTCAAGGGTATATCCTGTGATATTTTCCCTCGACTCTCTTACAGATTTAGCAGCTTTCACAAGGCCTGCCATATCGATTTCCGTATCGAAGTGACCTGCGTTAGCAAGAACTGCTCCATCCTTCATGGTGAGCATGTGATCTACTGTAATTGTTTTGCAACATCCTGTAGCAGTTACGAAAAAATCTCCAAGAGGCGCTGCCTTGCTCATGGGCATAACGCTGTATCCATCCATCTTAGCCTCCATAGCCTTCACCGGATCGATTTCCGTAACCACAACCTGCGCACCCATAGCTGCTGCTCGCATTGCAATGCCCTTAGAGCACCAACCATAACCAATAACCACAACTGTCTTACCTGCAACGATAAGATTCGTGTTGTGCATTATTGATTCCCATGTGGATTGACCTGTACCATAACGATTGTCGAAAAGATGCTTGCAATCAGCATCGTTTACCGCAATCATAGGGAACTTGAGAACGCCTTCTCTGCCCATAGCCTTCAATCTAATTATACCCGTAGTAGTCTCTTCACAACCACCCCAAACATTCTCAGCAAGATCAGGTCTCTCCTTGTGCAGGAAAGTTACAAGATCGCACCCATCGTCTATTATGATATTCGGTTTATGCTCAAGGCACATCTCAATATGCTTCTTGTAATCCTCTTGGCTTTCTCCGTGTACGGCGTAAACCTTAAGTCCTGAATCAGCAAGAGCCGCCACCACATCATCCTGAGTAGAAAGAACATTGGAACCGGTTATGCTCATATCTGCGCCGCCGGCTGCAAGAACCTTGCATAGATATGCGGTCTTTGCCTCTAAGTGAACAGAAAGGCAGATTTTGATGCCCTCAAATGGCTTTTCCTTCTCAAATTCCTGCTCAAGTGACCTGAGGATAGGCATATTCTCCCTAACCCATTTTATTTTCATGTGACCGGTCGGTGCTAAATTAATATCTTTAATATCGTAGTTTCTCATTCCATCTCCTAATTCTTATTCCACAGTTACGCTCTTTGCAAGGTTTCTCGGCATATCGATGTTTTCGCCCTTTTCTTTAGCAACAAAATAAGCAATCAGCTGAAGCTGTACGATTGAAAGAAGTGGCGACACTTCGTCTTTGCATTCCGGTATGAATAAAACTCTATCAGATTCTTTCTTGAAGAAGTCATTCTTTTCTTTGGTTATTGCTACAACATAAGCGTCCCTTGCCGAAACCTCAACGATGTTGGAAAGAGTCTTTTCAGCGAGCTCGTCTTGAGTTGCAAGTGCAAACACTATGGTATCTTTGTCCATCAGAGCTATAGTGCCATGTTTCAGCTCACCGGCTGCTATCGCAAAGGAATTTATATAGGAAATTTCCTTAAGTTTGAGCGAGCCTTCAAGAGCCACGCTGGAATCAAGCCCCCTGCCGATGTAGAATATCTGCTCCTTGCGATAAATATCTTTTGCCAGTTCAGCGATGTCCTGCTCATTATCCAGAAGTTTCTCAACCTTTTCCGGTACAGCCTTGAGTTCATCAATTATCCCCTTAGCATACTCATCTGTAATGGTTCCCTTTAGAAGCCCCATGTGGAGAGCAATGAGATATAGGCACATAAGCTGAGTAGTGTAGCCCTTGGTAGATGCCACTGCAATCTCCGGTCCTGCCCATGTATAGAAAACGTCATCAGATTCTCTGGCAATGCTGCTGCCGACCACATTCACTATGGAAAGAACCCTAGCCCCCTTACTCTTAGCTTCTCTGAGAGCCATTAGGGTATCCAAAGTCTCACCTGACTGAGTAACGGCAATAAAGAGAGTCCTCTCATCTACAAGGGGACCCCTGTATCTGAATTCAGAAGCAACGTCCACCTCAACAGGAATCTTTGCCCACTTTTCAATGAGATGTTTGCCAATGAGACCTGCGTGATACGCCGTACCGCAAGCTACTATATATATTTTGTCAATCTTATTTAAATCATCAAGTGATAACTTGATTCCGTCAAGCTTGATGCTGCCATCTGAAGTCAAACGCCTTGAAAGGGTATCTCCCAAAACATCCGGCTGGTCGTGTATCTCTTTCAGCATAAAGTGATCGTATCCGCCTTTTTCCGCTGCTTCAATGCTCCAATCAACATGAAAAGCGTCCTTCTCAACCTTCTTCATATTTCTATCGAAAATTTCCATGGAGTCCGCCTTGCACACAACCATTTCGTCATCATCCAAGAAATACACGTCTTTGGTATACTTTAGTACAGCAGTCATGTCAGAGGCTATAAAGCTCCCATCCTTAGTATGACAAACGATCATAGGAGCATCTTTACGATATCCCACAATCTCAGTGTCGTCTTCCTCATAGATAGCGGCTATAGCATAAGCTCCCTTCATCATTGAAGTTGCCTTAAGCATAGCTTCCGCCAAGCTCATACCTTCTGCACAAAATACCGATAGAAGCTGGGCTATCACTTCGGTGTCTGTTTCCGATTTGCAGTGTATATCATATTTTTCGGATAGTTTTTCTCTGAGCTCTGTATAGTTTTCAACTATACCATTGTGAACAACTGCAATTTTTCCATCGTTACTTAAATGAGGATGTGCATTGAGAACTGAAGGAGCTCCATGCGTTGCCCACCTTGTATGCCCTATAGCCATCTTTGAATCAAGATATTTATCTCCTAGCCTCTCATCAAGCTGCAAAATCTTTGACTTCTTCTTGTCTTCTGTCTCTGCAATTTTTTCGACTGCAAGCTTACCCTTATCGATAAGGGCTATCCCTGCAGAGTCATATCCTCTGTATTCTAGTTTTGCCAGCCCATCTATGACCACATTTCTAGCACTATCTTTACCTATATATCCAACGATTCCGCACATATTTGTCTCCTATTATTATTTTATTTTTATCGTAATCTACGAGTATTTCTTGGTGATAAGATCCGCTAAATCTACCGCAAGTTTATGGATTAATTCGATATCCTTACCCTCAATCATTACCCTGACAACAGGCTCTGTTCCAGAAGGTCTAATGAGCAATCTGCCATCGTCTTTGACGGCATTTTCAACCTTTGCGATTTCCTTTAGAATTTCTCCATCTTGCAGGAACAACTCCTTGTTCTTATTAGCTACCTTTGCATTCTCCAAAACCTGTGGGAAGAGCTCTACCTCCTTTGCAAGTTCCGAGAGAGCTTCCCCTGAATCCAGCAAAATCTTAAGGAACTGCAGGGAAGAAAGCACTCCATCCCCTGTAGTTGTATGATTAAGGAATATGATATGTCCTGACTGCTCGCCACCGATTATACATCCGGTTTCAAGCATGGATTCCAAAACATATCTGTCTCCAACCTTTGTTACATCAACGGAGATTCCGTTTTTCTCGCAGAACTTATGAAATCCTATGTTGCTCATCACAGTTGCCGTTACCCTATTATCTACAAGTTCTCCGCTGTCTTTGAGCATCTTCGCACAGAGGCATATTATTTTGTCACCGTCAACTACCATGCCGTTTTCGTCAACCACAATGAGCCTATCTGCATCGCCATCGAATGCCAAGCCTATATCAGCACCGACTTCCACAACCTTCTGCTGCAGTTTCTCAGGATGCGTAGATCCAATTTTGTCATTGATGTTTAGGCCATCCGGATCATCTCCTATGACAGTAACTTCTGCTCCGAGCCTTCTATATATGTCGGGAGCAACCTGGTATGATGCCCCATTTGCACAGTCAAGAACCACCTTTAGTCCATTGAGGTCTCTATCCATGGTGCTGGCCAGGAAGTCCTCATAAAACTTCAAAGCGTCCTGGCTTCCGTCTATGCACTTACCAATTTCATCACCCTTAGTCGTCTTTATCTTAATATCGTGCTCGCCGATTAGCTTTTCTATCTTCTCTTCAATTGAGTCGTCCAGTTTGAACCCATCACCGTTAAAAAACTTAATTCCATTGTATTCAAATGGGTTGTGGCTTGCGGATATTACAATTCCTGCATCCGCCCCGTAATGACGAGCCAAAAGCGCCACTGCCGGAGTTGGTACAACTCCAACTTTGATGACATTACCTCCCACAGAAAGAATTCCTGCAGTGATGGCATTTTCCAAAAGGTCCCCTGATATTCTAGTGTCCATGCCTATTACGAAGACAGGCCTTCTGCTGCTCTTTTTCAAAACCGTAGCTCCCGCCATGCCTAGCTTAAAAGCCAGTGTAGGTGTCAAATCTATATTAGCAACCCCTCTGACACCATCGGTTCCAAATAATTTCCCCATAGTTATACTCCTTTTCTCTATTGCATACCCTATTGTATGTCAACTGATACTGAAGTCGGCTTTATCGTGTACTTTTTGAACCCCTTCTTATTAGTCACGACTACATCAACTTTATGTGTGCCCGGAAGCAATCCCGATACATCTATTGCAACGGTGAAATCTTCCTTTTTGACACTATCCAAAGTGTCTTTTGAGCCCTCCGCACTTATGACGACAGTATCTGAAATCTTTACTTTTTGACTATTATCAAGGCCTAGAACGTCTATGTCTTTCTCTTCAAATGTGATGTTCTTATTCTCAGATGACCTTGATGTCACCTTAACGGTCAAATCATTACCCTCAGCTAGCTGAATACCCTCAGGCAAAATAGGCTTCACTTCGAAGCTGGTGTTTTGTTGATACAAAGACATGTCTACAGGTTCTGTCTGAATCTTGGAAATATTCTTAACAGCATCTGCATTTCCCTTGATTATAACGGTTTTCGGCAGATCAAACTTCACGTCCGCAGCGTTTTCCCCTTGCATTGGAATCTCAAGATCAACCTTCTTAGTCTTTGTCATGACTGCTCTTACCTGCACTTGACTCGAGCTCAGGCGTATCCAGTCGACTCTGTTCCCGTTCTTATCCACAGGGATGAGCTCCGCTTGAAGTGTAGTTTCCTTATCTTTTATCTCGTCAACACTTATTTTCGCCAGAACTTGCGTGACTTTTTGAACATTGCTGTATGCTCCACGAATGGTCACATTCTCCGGCTCAAGTTCAATGGTGAATGGCTCAGTGTCATCCCTTGTGGCTCCCACATAGGCAACTTTCACAGGCCTTTCTTCGGCCACGAGCTCACCCACTGTAATACCAACCTTACTTATATTCTGGTTATCCACAGAAACTTTTTCCGGAGTTCTAACCTTTATCTCGATTTCATTTCGCCCTGACTTTGCAGATGAAAGATCCACATCGGCGTATATATCTTCCTTAGCGACATTCTGAACTCTTGACCGCTCACCTTTTACGGTTAAATTTATGGTGTCGTTACTCATACTTTCTATTGCAAGTCCCCGTTCTTCTAAGCTCAACTGGTTTTCCAAGTTTATCTTTACATCAGCAAAAGACTTGGTTATCGTTGGGTTGACTTCTCCGATGACATACGCCCACAAAACAACTGCGATCAAAAAGGATATCAGAAGGTTTAACTTTTTGCTTCGAAACATCAGTTATCAGCTCCCTTCTTTTTCTTTGTTTGATCGGGTTCTTTGCTCTTTGAAGCAAAATCGAACAAGCTCTTTAACGAAGGGGATTCTTTCTTTTCCATAGGTTGATAAAAGTCACTCAAAAGTTTACCCACTTCCTCACGGGTCAAACGTCTATGGAGCCTGCCGTTCTCAGCCTTTGAAATAATTCCGGTTTCTTCGCTTACGATTAAAACCATCGCATCAGAAACTTCAGTTATTCCTATGCCTGCTCTATGCCTTGTTCCAAGATCGGGATTTAAATTCTTATTTGCTGTAAGAGGCAAAACGCAGCCTGCTGCAGCGATTCTGCCACCTTTGATTATCACTGCTCCATCGTGGAGGGGTGCACCTTCATAAAAAATATTCCCAAGCATCTGTGAACTTATTGATGCGTCAACGCAGGTGCCTGTATCCATGATTTCTTTTAAAGGGGTACGTCTTTCAAATACCAGCAAAACTCCTGTCTTTGACCTTGAGAAAAAAGTTACAGCTGTCTGTATTTCCTCTGCAATCTCCTGATCTACAGTTGCGTTATTGGTCCCAAATGGTGTCTGCACCAGCTTTGACCTGCCCATATATTCCAGGCCTCTTCTGAGTTCGGGCTGAAAGACTACTATCAACGCAAAAAGTCCAAGTGTAAATGTTCCCTTCAATACCCAATATAAAGTGTACAGCTTTAGGTAATCAGATATGAAAAAAACTATAACTAAAACAAGGACGCCTTTAACAAGTTGTTGCGCCCTGGATTCTTTGATAAAGCCTAAAATTTTATATATAACATAGGTGACAATAAGGATGTCAAGAATATCCATAAGCCCTATGTTAGAGACTATATTATTGAAAAACTCTCTCATCTCAACCCATCCCTTTTCGAGTTCTCTACGTATAATATTTTACACCATGAGGAGATTTTTTTCAATATTTACTTGCTCTAATAGAAAAGAGAGAGCCTCTTCTATGATGGATTTTCACTGCATTTATTTGCCGTTACGTCCATTGTGGTTAGAGAAGCTCTCTCCTTGAGTATTTTGTTTAATTACGACCACCAGCACTGTTATATAGATGTGCCGGATTATATGGTCAAATGGATTTTACTTGTCTTGGGATTTCTTTCTTTGAAGCGCTACTCCAAGTGCCAGGCAAGCGGTTGTTAGCATCAGGTACATATCTAACTGTGAGCTATCCGAAGTATTTGGCGCTTTTTTGTCTGCTTGATTATTAATCTTTTGAGCATTTTTTGTAGTGTTTTGAGCATCACTTCCTGTGTGATTGTCAATGTCTGCGCTATCTCCATCCTTTGAATGGTCACCTGTATTGCCCGGAGTATCGTTGTTTCCGTTATTATCTGTGTTTTCATCTCCATTTTCATCTCCAGGGTTTACCGGTGGATTAGGATTTT
Organism: Anaerovoracaceae bacterium; assembly: GCA_029983755.1. Classification (GTDB taxonomy): domain Bacteria; phylum Bacillota; class Clostridia; order Peptostreptococcales; family Anaerovoracaceae; genus S5-A14a. The sequence continues at coordinate 2,412 of JASBYX010000035.1, read as the reverse complement.
CATTTTCAGACCAATGAGCAACTAATTTTAAATAATCTTCATTTACAACGTCGGTGCCAAAGATCCACTTAGTATCTCCTTTAAACCATCCCAAGAAGGAGAATCCATCCTTTACAGGAGCTGGTGGCTCAATTACCTTTCCGCCTTTTTCAATTGTCTGATCTTCAGGTATAGGCGCACCTCCTGCTGTATCAAAGGTTATCTTTGACTCTTCATTTGGTGTTACATCTGTATTTGGATCTTTATTCTCGACTAAACCAGAACCTCCTATAACACCGATAGAGCCGTCAGGGTAATTGATAGTTACATTCCCCTTATCATCTACTGTTACAGTTGTTCCATTCGGGAAGTTACCGATATTTGCATCATTGACTGACTTTACGACTTCAGCCTTTTCTTCTGTACTGAGACTGTTAGCATTATCTACTTTAGTCTTTTCTGCAGGGTTTATTGGTGTAACAGTTTCTGCATAAGACTTTGCCACAACAATCACTACAGTTTCGTTCTTTGTAGTTCCATCAGCAAATTTTACAATTACAGATACTTTGTGTTCTCCTGACGTCTTACTATCAGGTAGTGTGCTGTTAATTGTAACACTGATATTTACATTCGGTTCTTCTGTAGCTATTGCATTTTTAATCTCATCTTCTGTAACAGGATCACCGTAGTTCTTATTTATCGGCGTAATCGTGAGATTATGGTTGATCTTTGCCTTTGCTTCTACTGTCTTTTCAGCTGGGATTGTATCAGTTGATTTGTCAGGATATGTGATTGTTACATTTCCCTTTTCATCTACTGTTACAGTTGTTCCATCTGGGAAGTTATCCTTGTTGGCTTCTTCAACAGCTTTCTCAACTGCAGTCTTTTCATCTTCGCTCAGCTTGTTTGGATCATCTACCTTGACCTTCTTAGGGGCATTTGGTGTGATCTTCTCTGCTGTAGTTTTTGCTTCTACTGTCTTATCAACTGGGATTTTATCAGTTGATTTGTCAGGATATGTGATTGTTACATTTCCCTTTTCGTCTACTGTTACAGTTGTTCCATCTGGGAACTTATCCTTGTTTGCTTCTTCAACAGCTTTCTTAACTGAAGCCTTCTCTTCTTCGCTCAGCTTGTTTGGATCATCTACCTTCACCTTCTCAGGGTCATTTGGTGTGATCTTCTCTGCTGTAGTTTTTGCTTCTACTGTCTTATCAGCTGGGATCTTATCAGTTGATTTGTCAGGATATGTGATTGTCACATTACCCTTTTCATCTACTGTTACGGTCGTTCCATCTGGGAACTTATCCTTGTTTGCTTCTTCAACAGCCTTTTCAACTGCAGCCTTCTCGTCTTCGCTTAGCTTGTTCGGATCATCTACCTTGACCTTCTTAGGGTCAACTGGCGTGATCTTCTCTGCTGTAGTCTTTGCTTCTACTGTCTTATCAGCTGGGATCTTATCAGTTGATTTGTCAGGATATGTTATTGTCACATTTCCCTTTTCATCTGCTGTTACAGTCGTTCCATCTGGGAAGTTTCCAGCATTTGCATCTTTGATTGCTTTTTCTACTGCAGTCTTTTCATCTTCGTTCAGCTTGTTTGGATCATCTACCTTGACCTTCTTAGGAGCATTTGGTGTGGTCTTCTCTGCTGTAGTTTTTGCTTCTACTGTCTTATCAGCTGGGATTGTATCAGTTGATTTGTCAGGATATGTGATTGTTACATTTCCCTTTTCATCTGCTGTTACAGTTGTTCCATCTGGGAAGTTTCCAGCATTGGCATCTTTGATCGCTTTTTCTACTGCAGTCTTTTCATCTTCGCTCAGCTTGTTCGGATCATCTACCTTTACCTTCTTAGGGTCATTTGGTGTGATCTTCTCTGCTGTAGTTTTTGCTTCTACTGTGTCTTTGCCAGCTACTTCTGATGTTGTTCCGTCTGCGAAGGTTACTGTTACCTTTCCGTCATCTCCTACTACTACTTTAGCAGTTTCAGGCAGTTTAGGGTTTGCCTTCTTAAAGGCGTCTTCTACTGCCTTCTTCTCTCCCTTAGTTAGAGCAGAAGTGTCGTTTACCTTTATCTTTTCAGCTGGTGCTACAACTGGGTTCTTAGCAGAGTCTTTCTGTACTACTGTCTTATCTGCTGGGATTTTATCAGTTGATTTGTCAGGATATGTGATTGTTACATTTCCCTTTTCGTCTGCCGTTACGGTCGTTCCTTCAGGGAACTTATCCTTGTTTGCTTCTTCAACAGCCTTTTCAACTGCAGCCTTCTCTTCTTCGCTTAGCTTGTTCGGATCATCTACCTTTACCTTCTTAGGGTCATTTGGTGTGGTCTTCTCTGCTGTAGTCTTTGCTTCTACCGTCTTTTCTGCTGGCATTTTATCAGTTGATTTGTCAGGATATGTGATTGTTACATTTCCCTTTTCATCTACTG
>JASBYX010000034.1 GCA_029983755.1 Anaerovoracaceae bacterium | reverse complement strand
AGATGCATCTGACACAGATATGGGATACCTCTCAGGGAAAATAGACTTTGATATTCCGGATCCTACGCTCAAATATGCCATAACAAAGGCATATTTCAATGATATCTTTAACCCGCTGCCTATGCATATCAAAAAGGGTGATAGTGTAAGTTTCATCATACATAATGGTGCAGTAGGCAATAGACCTAAGATTAAGGATTTATCAGGATTAGAATATATTTCTCCTAGAAATTTAGATGTCAAACTTTATGATACTGAGATTGACAATTTGGAACCACTCGGAAAAATAGAAGAGACGAACCAAGCATTTGAGAAATATCCAGCTATTAGTATTGATCTCAGGAAAGCTAAACTTTCAGATATTTCGCCACTATCAAAGCTAAAAGGCTTAGAGCATGTAATACTTTCTCAAAACGAGATTGAAAATATTCCAAATATGGAAAAATCTCAAAAATTGATAAACGTTGACCTGTCAAAGAATAAAATCAAAAATATAGATAATATCTTAAAGCTGAAAAATGTTAAATTTGTTAACTTAGCTGATAATCATATATCTGAAATTCCTTCTCTTGGTGGCCTAAATAATCTAACAAAGTTGAATCTTAGTCATAACGCCATTAAGGATATGAGCGGTTTAAGCAAAAACAATAAATTGCAAGAACTTATTTTAAATGACAATGAAATTGAAGAGCTTGTTGGGATAGAGAATATGGAATATCTCATGATAATTTCATTGGGAGGAAATAAGATTCGAGATTTTTCAGCCTTCAATGAAGATACAATGGATCTGATGATTCATGATGTAACAATATATTACGGTGTGCAAAATATACAGCAGAAAGTCAAAAAGAATGAGCCATTCGAGTTAAGTCTGAAGGACATGAATGGTGAAACTGTTTCTATTGCAAACGAAGAGAATAAAGTTAAAGGCACAGAGGACGGTAAATTCATATACACATCTGATGAATCCGAGGTAAACTATATGGTTTGGGATGAGAGTGGAAAAATCGGATGGAATGTTACCCTTTACACAGGAGAAAAACCAATTGCAAAAACGAAGCATACTGTTTTGTACAAAATAGGTGAAGGTGCTGAGGATGTCTCTGTTGAGGCTGTGCACAACGAGAAAGCGAAGGAACCTCCACTACCTCAGGTTACAAATAAGAGATTTGCAGGGTGGTATGAGGATGAGGCTCTAACAAAGCTTTGGTCTGTGAATGCTCCTATTACAAAGGATAAAACTCTGTACGCAAGGTGGACGACAAATGAATATGTGATCAGTTTTGAGCCAAATGGCGGGGTGCCTACACCTAAGGGCCAGGTAGTTCAGCCTGGCGAAAAGGTGACAAAGCCTACTGAAGAACCTAAGCGAGAAGGATATAAATTCCTTGGATGGTACGAAAAGAAGGTAGGTGGAGAGAAGTTCGACTTTAGTAAGGGCATAGAGGGAGATACGACGGTATTTGCTCAGTGGGAAGAGATTGAGAAGAAGCCTGACAAACCGGACAAGCCAGACAAACCGGATAAGCCTGACAAGCCTGATAAGCCGGTTACTCCGGACAAGCCTGACAAGCCTGACAAGCCTGACAAGCCGGATAAACCGGTTACTCCGGACAAACCGGACAAGCCAGACAAGCCGGTTAAGCCTGCTGATAATCAAAAGCCTGGAGGAGACTCAAAACCTAACACGGATGTAAAACCGGGCAGCGGCACCAAAGCAGCAAATACAGGAGACAGCACACCTATAGGAGAACTTGTAATGCTCATGATTGCTGCAGTCGGAGGCACGATTGTAATTAGGAAGCAGAAAAAAAGATAAATAAGGAATGCTTTCTTAGGTGATATGACCCCATAGAGTAAAATCCATATGGACTATGGGGTCGTATTAATAAAAGGATTAGAAGAAAAGAAACGAATACTTAATTAATAGGGTTATATAGAAAACTAAACCATAGAAGGGATATTTGAATGGAAAACACCAAAGATAAAGTCGTATCAGAGATAAAGAAAGTTATCGTTGGAAAGGATAACGTCATCTTAAAGTGCCTAGCAGGACTTCTAGCAGGGGGACACATTTTACTTGACGACATACCGGGGGTGGGTAAAACGACCCTAGCCTTGGCATTTAGCAAAGCCATGGGGCTTGATTTCAATAGAGTGCAGTTCACCCCGGACTTGGTACCCTCTGATATAACAGGCTTCTCCATGTACAATGAGAAAACAAGAGAATTTGAATACAAACCGGGAGCAGTGTTTTGCAACTTCCTTCTTGCAGACGAAATCAACCGTACCTCAAGCAAGACTCAATCGGCACTACTTGAAGTAATGCAGGAAGGCAGTTTGACAGTTGACGGCAACGTATACCATGTGCCGAATCCGTTCATAGTAATGGCAACTCAGAACCCTGTTGGAACTGCAGGAACACAGATGCTTCCTGAGGCTCAACTGGACAGATTTATGATACAACTAAGCATGGGATATCCCGATCACGCACAGCAGATAAAGATTCTGAAAGATAGAGAAAAAATCGATCCTATGTCGACGATTAAACAGGTTATTGACAAAGCCAAGCTCATAGAAATGAAAAAAGACGTGGTGAATGTGTTTGCGGATGACAAAATACTTGAATATGTCGCTGACTTAACGGAGAACTCTAGAGATAAGGTGAACTTCAGACTTGGTCTAAGCCCAAGAGGAGCATTGGCTATTTTGGCAATGGCAAAGAGCTGGGCGTTCCTAGACGGCAGAGATTATGTGATCCCTGAAGACGTAATAGAAGTATTCCCTGATGTGGCGCGTCACAGGCTCATCCTCAGCATGAAGAATCAGCTTGCTGAAGTTGGAAAAGAAGACTTGATAAACGAAATCCTCATAAAAACTTCCAAGCCGGAACTCAAAAACTGGTAAATGGGAGTGCAAAATGAAAAGCAAAGAGAGAAATGAGAGACTAAAAACCACAGCAACCATAGTGATTGGCTACATTCTCTGCATCATGGTTTTGATCTTCAGCCCATGGAAATTCTCATCGCTTCCGTTATTTACCTGGCTCCTTGTGACCGCTTTTGAAATAGGGATACCCCTTGTAGCAGTAAGGTACATCGGCTATGAAGTCGACAGAGATGTGAGAAGCAACAAAATAGCAATACTAAATAAAAGCATTCTTTACATCCCTATCTTCATTCTGAGTTTGGTCTTAAGAAACAGCTACACCAAGGAAGAACAAAGTATGAGGATAATAAAGCCTCTGATGCCAAAGGGGAGGCTTACTCTTAGAGGAGAAGTGTCAAGCGACCATCCCGGCGCAATCCTTATGGAAGTGGATTCAATGATGGTAGCGGGATTTCTCCACTGGTTTCCCATGAAGGTGAAAGCTTCCGTTAAGAGCGACTATTATCATGTTATGCCCTTCACTGAAAAGAGGGAAGTCAATATAGATAATGGAAACATTTATGACATGGAGAGCTTCAAATATGCTCTGAATAAGCGTGGAGACGATCCGGGGGAGACCTTCGGAATAAGGGAGTATCGTCCCGGAGATAAAGTGAAGGCAATACACTGGAAACTGTCTGCAAAGATGCGAGGCATCGTAATCAGAGAACTGGGCCTTCCAATAGAGAACAAAGTCCTTCTCATACTGGATCCTGTGGACGTGGCAGAACGCAACAAAATAGCTGAGGCGGTAAACGCTCTGGAAATTTATGCTTCTACGGCCTATTCGCTTGTTGAAGCAAACATTGATTTTGCAATGGGGTGGTATGACAGCAACGACGATTATTTTCATGAGCGAAGTGTCATGAGTAAAGACGACATTCTCAGAACAATTAAGGACACTATGGAAACCATCAATGTTGGCAAATTTGAAGACAACTATATGATACCGGATATGGTAATAAGTGATTACTCACACTTTATAATCGTTACATCAGAACTTAAAGATATAGAAAGGCTAACCCTTAATGGAACTGTTACTCAATACAACCCAATCTAAGAAGCGATGGCAGATCATGACAGAAGCAGTTCTTGCCTGCCTTCTTTCCTTGTCCTTAATGTACGCATTTATTAGGACATTTGGGCTATATTGGAGTATTTCTACAGCATTCACGGGAGGTGTTTTCTCGGGATTTGCTGAAATTTGGAATCAGATAGCAGTCCTCCTTGGAAGCAAGGAATATATACTCCTGAACATGTATATGGGGGCAGATCAAAAGTACGGTCTTGCAATAACTTTGCTCGGCATATTTCTTATATTGCCCTCTTATATGATAGTTAAGAGTAAGAACCGACTTTTACTCCTCATTTACCCCGTTTTGGCTCTGATGCCGAATGTGCTTTGGGGACTCGGCCTTGAATGGAAGGGAGTCACCTTCGTAGCCGTAGCAGTTATGACAGCATACTATTTTGTGACTCCAAACTTCAGACCAAACTCAATTATACCTATGGGGATATGTCTACTTCTGACATTGTTGATGATGATGGGGAGCAGCCTGATTTCCAGTGGCTGGCAGGATGATTTGGCAGGTTTCCTGAAAACTCCGGCAGACACAATTGCATCCGGCATTGAGGATATGCGATATGGGAAGAATCCAATCGGCAAAGATGATGTGGCCATGGAGGTGACTATGGAGAAACCCCAGCAGATGTGGCTTAGGGGTTTTGTCGGGGAGAGGTTCACAAAGAGAGGATGGGATACTCTGCCAAACGATAGCCATTACAGGTACCTTAAAGACAAGGAAGCCATGGAAAACTCCGGCTTTGATCCTGTGAATCAGATGAATAGAGCAGGGAATCTTGCAAAATCCCTTGATGGAACCATAGGGGGAGAGATCATCGGAGAGAAGGAAAGCAAAGATCAGAAGGTTAAGGTGGATGTGAAGGACGCATCGAGTAAGCATATTTATGCACCTTATGAACTGACTGACAGCCATATTCAGTCGGGAAAAAACTATGGAGATAGCTTTTGGAGATCTAAGGGAATATTCCCAAAGAAGGGATATGAGTATACTGTGGGATTCGAAAAAGCCTCTATTTGGACCAATATTTTGGGGGAACTCACTACAAGAATCAGAGGCTCTGAGATGGATGAATATCGAAAAGAAGAGTATGCGGTCAATGCTTTAAACTACAGCAAATATCTGGAACTAAGCGATGATGACATCATACTTATGGCAGGAAGCTTAGGAGATCCCGGAGATCAATCGGAGGGACATGTTGGATACAGAGAAGCTGTAGACAATATTTCCAAATATGTTAACGAAAAGATTTTGTATGTTAACCATCAAAGGGGTGGAATAAATCCCGGAAATGCCGTTAAAAGCGGCAAGGCGGACATAAGAAATCTTGCAACTTTGACAACACTCATGTTCAGATACTACGGAATACCGGCAAGATATGTGGAAGGCTACCAGGTAAGACCGGATGATGTGAAGAAGGCCAAGGCGAATAAGCCGATGGCAATTAAAGGCAAGAACTTTTCTGCATGGACAGAGATATATGTTGATGGCTATGGATGGGCACCGATTCAGCTGGCAGAGGAACTCCAAAAGGATATGAAGATGGCGGATCTTTCCAAGGGTCTTGATACTACAGATCCGGACGGAGCCTTTAAGCCATACGTGCCACCGACCCCTCCTGAAAATAACGAAGACAAGGAAAACAATGATAACATGCCAAATCTGTTTGGCAACAATCAGCTCAACATCAATGTCATTATTTTGCTCGTAATACTTGCAATGCTCCTACTCCTTCTTTTGATAATACTGGCATATCTTTGGTATCAAAGGGTGTGGAAGCGGCTTAAGGCATTCAAGGATGAGGACAACAACAGGGCGACCCAGGCTATTTATAGCGCATTGCTGAGCAAGAATGTTCCACTGACAGATGAGAACATAGCTATAGGCAATAGGGCCGCATATAGCAGGCACAAAATAGCGGACGAAGAGAGGCAGACGTTACTTGCGAGGTGGAAGGTGAGGAGAAAGCTCATTAGGGAGGCTAAAAATGTTTAGGAAAAAAGAAACAGGCATTCTGAAATCCTTTAGAAACGAAAGACGAGTATACACCGTACTGGCTATAATTGCGATTTTGGTCTTGGTGGGAGTTGTATGGGGAGGTATAGCATCCCGGGGAATGCAGAAATCAAGCTCCACAATCGATAACGAAATCGACAAAGCCTCCATCGGTAAATTTTTGGGCCGGGGATTTGCCTTTGATCAACAGACAAAGGAAAGAATAGAGCAGGAAAAACTAGAAAAGGCAAAGGTAAAGGAAGAAAAAGAAAAGAAAGAAGAAGAAAAAAAGAAGGAAGAGGAAAAGCAGCAAGAAGATCAGAAGAAAGAAGATACGAAAGCTGAGAAATCTGAGGAAGTAGACAAGCCTAAGGATAAGCCGGAGGAAAAACACGAAATCGAAGTTCCACCTCCACCACCACAGCCGGGAGAGCGTATAGAGGAAATCAAAGAAAAGGAAGCAAAGCCTGAAGATAATTCAAAGCCGGGTGGAGATTCAAAGCCCGGAAACGAAAACAAACCCGGGAACGAAAGTAAGCCCGGTGATAAAAAACCGGATAAGGGCAAAAACCCGGGTGGGGGAACGAATCCCGGCAGCGGCACGAATCCCGGGGGTGGAAGTAAACCGGGGAATGGGACGACTCCGGGAACCGGGAAAAACCCCGGTGGAAATAAGGATCCGGGAAAGAAACCGACCCCTAAACCTGATCCCGGAAAGAATGAGGACGTTGATCTTAACGATCCTGATCAGGTGAATAAGGATGGATATACCAAGTTTGACCCGAAGATTACATCAACCCTCGTAAATGAGAAAACATATAACGAAGGCTTTGCCGCTTTCAGCATTGACGGGAAAAAATACAACGGGAAATACATACAATGGCCCGGCTCCATTACAGTTTATGTAAATGGAACGACAGCCCATGGGGCAGAAGATCGAACTGACCCCGGGGATGGAAGTCCGCACCCTATACTGAAGAAGAACTACAATGTGCAGCTAAATGAGGGCAGAAACGAAATTGTTGTAATAGTCAAAGATGAGAAGGGCTTCTACAGTCAGGAAAGCTATGTAGTATACGGAAAAGTCGATAAGAAGATAGAAAACAATGAAAAGATTACAGTTTACATTTCTTTGGACCTATCCCTGATCGGCAAGGGCGTTCCGATACCACCGGAAAAATACGAAGTTCCTAAGGGGACTCTCATATCCAAGGCCGTTGACGACTTCTTGAACGGACACGGATACAAAACCTATTTCGACAGTAGTCCTGCCTATGGTTATTACCTTTACGGACTTGAAAAATACAACATTACAGGCGGTTGGAGTTTTACCCCTGAGCAGGTATCAAAGCTTATAGAATATGGGGTGTTGGTGGGCGACCCTTATGACGAAGCACTCTTTAACAGAGATACTCTCATGCATAAAGATGGGGCAAAAACTTCAGGATTTATGTATAAACGTAATGGAATATACAATCAATACGGAATGTCGAACTCGGAAATCTTCGAAAATGACCAGATTGTAATCCAGTGGATCAACTATAGCGATGAAAAAACCGGAGAAATTTTCTAAGTTTTTCGCACAAAAATTTTTCCGGACAAATATGATAGAAAGTAAAAGCAAGAAATGTTTAAAAGAAAAAGAATTCTAACTTTGCTCTCGGCCATCCTCATAGTAATGATAGCTATTTGCGGTTGTGGCAAAGAAGGTAGTAGCCAAGATCCGATCAAATACAGGGAAGTAGTGGCTAAGGATCTGTATCAGCAGATAGAAGATAATGATCGCACATCGTATTTAAGCGATTGGGTGGTTTTCGACATCAAAAAAAGCGGGATTGAAACAGATTCAACATTCTATGAGGAATACTTCGACAACCTGAGAGCCCGGCTCAAGCAAAAACAGGGCATTCTCACGGAAGATAACTACACCGATTACGCTAGAGTAAGCATAGTGACAAAAGCAATTGGGAAAAATCCTGAAAACGTTGACGGATACAACCTTCTAGAACCCCTAGATGACTACAACAAAATAACAGAACAGGGCGTCAATGCTGCAATATACGCCCTGATTGCAGCAAACTATAGCGGTTACAAGCTGCAAAACGAAGAAGCATATAAAGCGCTCATCTTAAAGGAGCTTGGGGAAGACGGAGATTTAAGTGGGGACATGGCAGAGGTGGATTACATAGGAATGGCAATGCAGGCCCTTGCATATTACAAGGATGAACCACAGGTCAAAGCATTTTTCGCTGAGTCCCTGAAGAAACTTAAAACAGTCCAAAAGGATGACGGAAGCTTCGGGAATCTAGAGTCAACAGCTCAGGTGGTCATGGGTCTTGCTGCTTTTGGGAAGGACCCTGAAAAGACTCTTGTAAATGAAAAAACAGACAAATCCTTAATTGATGGAATTATGAAATATGCAAAAGGAAAAAGTTTTGTACACGTAAAAGGAATGAAGGAAGGAGGAATTGCAGGAGAACAAGGACTTATGGCTCTTAATGCCTACGCACTGTTTAAAGAGAAGAAGCAGTTGATGCCAAAGGCAAATTAAGAGCAGCGAATTTCCGAAATATTTTAATTCGAGGAAAGAGAAAATTAAAGAGAATCCGGTAGAGATTCGAAAGACGTTAGTTTAAAAGAAAGGAGTATGCAATATGCATAACGACTACACAAAAACGAAGCAGAAATCCCCTTGGATAAAATTGACTCTAGGGGTCATGGCTATTTTGTTGATACTTGGCCTCATGCCAATGAGCTCCTTTGCAGATGAAACCGTGCCACAGGATTGGGAATGGTACAAGTATGCAAATAACCAGAGTAATAATACTGTTTTGCCGGAAAACAGTCAAATTATAACTAACCCAAAAGAGGCTGACACTAAGTGGCAGACTAAACTTGGTGAGGGGTACGCAGGAGCCCCAACTCCACCACTAATTTCCAAAAGCCATATATATGTAGCTGTGGGAAGCAAGGTTGCCCAGTATAGTAAGAAGACGGGACAGGAAACCAAGGTCTCTAAGGCAAATAAAGAAACCTTTAACAGCCATTTAGGAATTCCCGGGACAGTTGAGTATGCAATGAATCCGATGCTTTACATGGATGGAAAATTCTTCATCGCTATAACAGGGGGCAGGATTCAGTGCGTAGACGCTAACACCCTCAAGCCTCTTTGGGCTACGAAGTATAAGGAAGGAACACAGAATGTTTCGAATATTAGCTATGCTCATATTAATGGTAAGTTGTTTGTCTACGGAGCCAGTTGGAAATCGGAGACTGAAAATGGTACATTCTTTGCTGTAAATGTTGATGATGGGAAGGTAACCAAAGAGACAGTAGAAGTTAACGGAAAGGAACACGAAGAATACACCAAGGATTACGCTTGGGAATTTACGCCCACTGAATCGGACAAAAAAGTAACCGGTGAGGACAACAAGCCTAGAGGGTTCTACTGGGCAGGTGCCTATGCTAATGAAAAATACGTAGTAGTGGGAACTGATGATGGTCTTCCCGCAGATAAACAGGGCAGAGGTTCATCAGTCTATTCTCTTAACGCTGCAGATGGAAAGATAATTTCCAAGCAAGTAGGTCTATATGGAGATATAAGAACATCAATATGCTTTAATGGGAGTAAAATTTACTTTGCTTCCAAAAACGGATATCTCTACAGGTGTCCAATTACGGAAGCGGGTGTAATAGGTAAGCCTGAAAGCTTGAAAATAGGTGAAAAGATTACCGCTACTCCCGTAGTATATGGCGATAGAATATATGTAGGAGTTGGAGGGGCAAATCAGTTTTACCATGATTCAGGTCACGGAGTAGCCATAATTGATGGTAAAAATGCGTTGACCTTTAAGGGTAGGGTTGCCACACCGGGTTATCCTCAGGCTACAGTGACTGTCGCTCCCGTCCAAAAAGGAAACGTTAACGGTGCATATGTGTATACTACATACAATAATAAGCCGGGGGGTATCTTTTACTTCTTCGATGATCTAGAGTCAACAAAATTTGAAAATGCCAAAGATCTATACTTGCCGGATCATCCGGAGTTTTGTTTAAGTCCTATCAGTGTGGATAGGGATGGAACTATGTACTACAAAAATGACAGTAGTTTCACCTTTGCCGTTAAGAAAAATACGGCATACCTTGATGGACTTAATGTTTCTGACAAACAGGAATCACTACGTGTTGTTGGTAGAGATGAGACCATTGATAAATATTTCAACGCCATGATTAGGGATTATCACTGTAATGTTAAAGCAAGCGCTGACTCAGTGGAAGTTAAACCGGTGATGGGAGAAGAACTGGTCGCTAAAATCAGTGCACAATCTGTCACTCCTGATAAAAAGACTATCGGTAAGGGAAAAACTTCCAACGGTGAAGCGGTTTCTATTCCACTAGCTAAAAAAGGGGATACAGAAATAACCGTAAGAGTTGAGAAGAAAGGCACAAGTGATTCCAGAGAATACAAGGTTTTGCTGACCCCTGTAAATGCATCCGCTGTAGCATCCCATATCGGTGTTACACCAAAGAGTACCCAAGCACCGTGGGAGTCCGGAAGTAAAAACAAAGAAGCGAATATGTCACCGGAATTTCACAGTATGGGTGATAAATTTGCAACTACCAGAAACGATGCAATGGTTGCAACCGACGAGATGAGTCTTTGGATAGCTAAGGAGAATCCGAATTCAAAGGTTCAAGTACAGCCGGACGGTGATGATAGTAACCTGGATAAGGCTACATATGATAATGACAAGGAAAGCTATCCTCTTGTTGATGCTAAAGATAGGGGAAGCTCTAAAGCATACAGAGTATACTTAAAGCGCATTGAAAAAGATAAGGATGCTAAGGTCAAGGTTAAGGTAACCTCAGAGGATGGAAAGAGCACCCACGAATATAATATAACAATTGGTGTTGAGATCTACGCTCAAAGCATCAGCTTAAATAAAGAAAACATAGATCTTGAAGTAGGCAAGACCGAGCAGCTGAAAGTAATATTTAACCCCGAAAACACTACAACCAAGGATGTTAAATGGAAGAGTGGAAGGAGAGATATTGCCAGCGTAGATGACAATGGATTAGTTACAGCCAAGAAGGTTGGGAAAGCAACTATCACAGCGACAAACAGGAAAAGCGGGAAAAAAGCAAACTGCATTGTAAATGTTATTGATCCGAAAGCCCAGGAAAAATATACTGTAGAATTTATGCACCCTGACGGTAAAGTCGAAAAACCTAAGGAAGGAAACGTTTTCCAGACAACTTCCCTTGACAAGGGCAAATTCGTTCTGAAAAAAGATGGGAAAGTCCTATCAAGGCCATACTTTGATGCTATGGTGGCAAGACACGAAGGTAGCAGCAATTGGAATAACGTTTGGATAGCCGAAGATGGAACTTTCCAAGGCTTTGATGTGCGAAAAGTAAACGTAAAGGCTTATGAAGATGAAAATGCTGCAATGGCAGAGCAGGTAGCTACCACGTTCACTATCGACAACAGAAAGTCAGATCTTGAGAGCCTTCACGCCTATGTGGACGGTAAGGAAGTTTCAGTTAAAAATCCTGCAAAGCTTGTGGGTAGCGAAAACGGTACAGTTGTATTTAAAGGCAAGCTTAAGGGTAAAGACGAACTGGTTGATATCCCATATAATGCACTTAGAATAAAATCTAAGGATAAAAATAAGGGAACAATTCAGGGAACCAACGGAGTATTTGATATAACAACGAAAAACGGTAACAAAGAGGCAGAGTATACTGCCAAGATGGATGACGGCTCCGGTGAAGTGAGCTTCAAGGCTGTAGTCGAAAAAGATATTAAACTTACAGGCTTTAAGATCGACTACCCTAAGACTTTCTATATTGAAAACTGGAACGCTCTTTCAGGGGATAATTACTTAGGCTTGATAAGATCCGATGCTAGAGACGAAGATAAGGCAAAATATGGAGATAAGACTTATTCCATTAGCTTTACTCCGGAAAATGCCAGCAACAAAAAACTTAATTGGGTGTCAAACAACCCGGACATTGCTGTGTATAATCCTACATGGGGAGAGGTAATAACACCTAAGAAGGCCGGTAAAGCAACCTTCACCGTAACAAGTGAAGAAAACCCTAATTTAAAACAGGAAGTATCTATTGATTTCCAGTACAAGGTTCCTTTGAAATCAGCAGAGCCGGCTGAAAAAACTATCAAGATGAAGTCCGGAGAGACTAAGGATCTGAAAATAAATGCAAATCCTGAAAATGCTACTGAACAGAGATTCCAGTGGTCGTATACAAAAGAGGATGGTTCACAGAAAGATGCTGGGGGACTTACCTTAACTAGCAGTTTGTTCAGGCCTTCAAATGATGTACCACATACTACAACTCATTCAATCACCGCCAATGAGGATGGAATATATGTGGTTACCGGAACACCTATGGATACCACAGGTGGAGCAAAGCCGATAACCTTTAAAGTTGTGGTTGGTGAACAGAAAGAAAATAAGGCAGAGCTTGCAAATTCCGATGACTTGAACACAGACCATCACCTCGCAAAGACAGAGGATGGCAACTACATTTACACCAAGAATGAGTCAACCGGCCTGTCACTGAGGATTGAAAACACTAATCCGGACAGACTGACAGCTGTTTTGATGGACGATGAAACCCTCACAAAAGATACAGACTACACAGTGACCAAAGGAAGCATTCTATTGACTCTGAAAAAGGAGACTCTAGATAAGCTCCAAGATGGAAACCACAAACTTACAGTTAAGACCGAAGATGGAGATGTTGAAGTACCATTTGTTGTTAAAACAAAACAGCAACCTGCCCCAGCAGACAAGACTAAACTCAACGAAGCCATCACCGCAGCAGAGAAAGCTAAAGAAGGTGTTGAAGTAAGCAAAGATGGTGCCGACAAAGACAAAGAAGCTAAGTGGGTAACTGAGGCTGAAATGAGGGCACTTGACGATGCAATCAAGGCAGCTAAGGAAGTTCAGAAGGAAGAGCTCACAAAGGATCAGCAGAAGAAGGTTGACGATGCGGTAGCAGCACTAAATGCAGCTAAGGATAAGTTCGAAGCAGCCAAGAAGGCCGGTACTAAGAAACCTGCTCCTGAAGAGCCTAAGTATGCCGATCTAACTGACCTTAACAAGGCAATCGAGAAGGCAAAGGCAGCTGTTAAGGATGTTAAGACCAGCAAAGACGGTAAAGACATAGACAAGGCCGACAAGTGGGTAACACCTGAAGCTATGAAGGCACTGACAGATAAGACTGCAGAAGCTGAGAAGCTTGCTAAGTCAAAACCAACAGAGGAGAAGAAAGCCGAAGTTGAGAAGATGGCTGCAGAGCTCAATAAGCTTACAGAAGGCTTTAAACCTGTTGCAGGCCTAAAGGAAGAAGCAGAGCCTACTCCTGAAGAGCCTAAGTACGCCGACCTAACTGACCTTAACAAGGCAATCGAAAAGGCAAAAGCAGCTGTCAAGGATGTTAAGACCAGCAAAGACGGTAAAGACATCGCAAAGGCTGACAAGTGGGTAACACCTGAAGCTATGAAGGCACTGACAGACAAGACTTCTGAAGCTGAGAAACTTGCTAAGTCAAAGCCAACAGAGGACAAGAAGACCGATGTTGATAAGATGACAGCAGACCTCAACAAGCTAACTGAAGGATTCAAACCTGTTGCAGGTCTAAAGGAAGAAACAAAGCCTGATCCTGGAAAGAAACCTGATAAGGACAATAGCGGTAAGACAGACAACGGTAAACAAGAACCCAGCAAAGATGATTCAAATAAAGGTAATATCAAGCCGGGAAATGACGGTAAATCCGGAAACGCCGGTAAAACTACCAACGAGACTAACAACAAACCGGATACAAAGCCTGCAAAGACTAATTCAGGACACACAGCTAAGACCGGAGATGATGCTATGACGGTTGGATATGGTATGATAGCCGTTATACTCGCCGGAGCAACGTATTTTGTTGTTAGAAGGCGAAAGAACCTGTAGTTAAAACTAGTAACATAAATGAAATATGGGTGGCCTCCGTCAATCTTAGTAAAATGTGATTAGCGGAGGTTACCATTTTAAATTAAGTTTTGACAAGCTAATATTATTTAGTTTCAGAATCAATACCTTGAAAGTACATGCTAGAATAGAAACGTTTATAGAGGGACAGTATGAGGGACAAAAAAGCAAAACGCAGAATTTCAATTAACAAAGTGACCTCTGTATCTATGATTGTATTTATGTTTTTGACAATTATTGGATTCAGCGGTATACAGCATTCATCTTTTGCTAACACTGAAAGAAATGCAAACAGTTTGCGTATTGAGAAAAACAGTAAATTTACAGCTACCAAGGCAACTGCTGGGGATTCAGGAGATTCGGCTGAAGATGATGAAGACAACATGGAGCACTACATAAAACTTAATATCGTAGACGAAAAGGATAAAGCTATTGCAAATCCTCAAGTTAAGTGGTACATGGTAAACGATGGATCCGATCTTGAAGAAAACACCGAAAAAACTGAAAAAGGATATCTTGTGGACCTTAGCATGGGCCACTATTTTGTGGTGAAAGCTGAGGGATATGAGGATTTTAAATCAAAGAATTTTGATTACAGCGGTGGAGGTTACTTCACAGAAGAAGAGTTTCTAAAGGATAAAGCTCAAATCAAGGTGGTTATGAAGAAAACTAGGACAGAGGAAGATTTGCCTGCCTTAGATTCCCCTGCAAAGCAGAACGCCATGAAGAGCCTTGATAGTTACAAGGATCCTAAGAAAATTTCGAATGAAGAGATGAAGGCTAAGCTCGACGAAATCCTTAAAAATGCTCACAAGAAAATCGCAAAGGCAAAGAACCAGAATGAGCTGGATGAAATCGTAAGAAGCACAAAATACGAAATCAGGAAAAATGTAGCAACTGACGAGGAAACAAAGATTTACGAGGCAAACAAGAATATTTATTTCAAATATGATTCTGATGGAACCATACAGAATATGGATGTGGACGGCAGTTTCACCCTTGTAATATCTGCAAAGGGAAAGTTCTTTGTTCAAGGTCAGGAAGGAGCTTGGACAGATTGGGACTGCTTCATAAAGTACGGTTATTATAAGTCTAAGTATTATATAGCCGGTGGAGGAGGTTTTAATGGGGGAGGATTACTCGATGATCATCCCGGTACCGTAAAATACTATTCCGGCGGCAAACAGGTTATAGGACATTATAAACTGAACATATTACCTGCCGGCATAGATGCAATAAAGACCTATGTAAATGGTAAAGAAGTGAGCATGGATAACCCTGCAGAAGTTCATGGCACAGAACGTGTAAAAGTGGAAGTTAAGGGGCACAAAGCAGCAACGGATCAATGGGAAACTTTAAAGGCACATGAGGTCAATGCTAAATATGATTCACAGGTTATACCCGGCGGTTCACCTTTGAGCTATTACCTTCCTAACGGCGGAGAAACTGTAATTGAATTCAGACTGATAGAAAATCCATCCATAAAAACATCTTTAAAAATCGTCACGAAGCATTTAGGTATTCAGGATTTTAATGTTAAGGTTCCTAAGGTCTTCAAGATGGATGGCTGGAACGTACTGGGAGGATACTGGGTAGGTGTAACTCCGGGACATGGACCAAATCAGTACATGATACAGGTTACACCTGAGAACACATCTGAAACTAAATTTGTATGGAAAGCCAAAACACCGGAAATTGCAGAGCACATGGAAGCTTTCAGTAACGGTATAGTTCCGAAGAAGGCCGGACATGCGATATTCGAAGTATCTTCTAAGTCTAAACCTGATCTGAAGAAAACCGTGGAGCTTGATTTTGAGTATAAATATCCTCTAAAGTCTGCCCGTGTTAAGGATGGGGACACAATCTATATGAAGCCTGGCCAGAATAAAAAGTTAGACATAGAACTCACACCTTCCAATGCTTCTGAACCTAGATTTGACTGGGACTATGACATAGAGGATATGGCGACAGTAAGATCATCGATTAGTACTGAGGAAGGCAATGTAAACGCCGGAAAATGGGGAAGCCATACAATACAAACCTTTGGAGATGAGGGCGTGGTTAATGTTACAGGAACACCCTTTGATACCACAGGTGGCGCAAAACCGATCAAGTTCAAACTAGTAATTTCTAAACTAGGAAAACCTGCAGCAGAGCTTGCAAATTCTGATAACCTAAACACAGACCATCACCTCGCAAAGACAGAGGATGGCAACTACATTTACACCAAGAATGAGTCAACCGGCCTGTCACTGAGGATTGAAAACACTAATCCGGACAGACTGACAGCTGTTTTGATGGACGATGAAACCCTCACAAAAGATACAGACTACACAGTGACCAAAGGAAGCATTCTATTGACTCTGAAAAAGGAGACTCTAGATAAGCTCCAAGATGGAAACCACAAACTTACAGTTAAGACCGAAGATGGAGATGTTGAAGTACCATTTGTTGTTAAAACAAAACAGCAACCTGCCCCAGCAG
>JASBYX010000033.1 GCA_029983755.1 Anaerovoracaceae bacterium | reverse complement strand
ATGAAAATAAATCGGGAAAAGGTTCTACTTGCGGAAAAACTTCTTGATTTCCTTAGCATTGCTCTCAGTTATACCCTTTACCTCCATAAGCTCCCCTTCTGATGCACTCTTAATTGCCTCAATTGACTGAAAGTGCCCCAGAAGAGCGTTCCTCTTGACAGGGCCTATCCCCGGAATCTCATCAAGAGCAGATCCGATGAAATTCTTTCCTCTCAGTTTTCTGTGATAGTCTATGGCAAAGCGATGAACCTCCTCCTGAATCCTACCGCAGTATTTGAACAAAACAGGTGTTTCGTCGAGGGAAATCTCGTGCCCGTCAGGGAACACCATTCTCTCTGTGCGATGAATATCGTCCTTTGCAAGGCCAACAATTGGAATGTGAATATCCATTGCATCAAGAACGATCTTCGCCGCTGAAACCTGACCTGCTCCCCCATCCATAAAAATTATGTCCGGCAGGGTAATGAATCCCTTATCACCTTCCTTAGCACGCTTAAACCGTCTGTATAGCACCTCCTGAAGGCTACCGTAATCATCATGGGCTCCAGCCGTCCTTATCTTAAACCTTCGGTAATCTTTTCTTACAGGTTTAAGACCCTGAAAAACCACCATTGCACCCACTGTATCAATTCCATTGGTATTTGATATGTCGTATGCCTCAACTCTGAAACCCCCTGCAGGGATCTCGGGCATTGAGGCCTTCAGGCCCGCCCCCCTGAGAACCTCCGCCATAAGCTTCCCCAGATTACCTTCCTTTTCCCTGTTGCTCTCTGCCTTGAGATTTATAGTGTTAATGAGTTGATCCCTGTCCCTCTTGGCCATGTCCATGAGCTTTCTCTTGACTCCCCTCATAGGAGTAAAAATTCTCACACGTCTTCCGTCTTTAGACAAGAACTCCTCTATCAAATCCTTCTCAGGCACTTCCTTTTCAACCAAGATCTCCCTTGGCACGTTTGCCCACTGGCTGTAGTACTGCTTCAGAAAGCTGGCTACCATTTCTTCCCTGGTGTCCCCCTCCTCAGCCTGAAGTTCAAAGGTATCCCTACCGCTTAGCTTACCACTTCTCACTGGGAATACCACAACAAAATATTTTTCTCCGGCGCCAAGTGACAGCACCACATCCAAATCGTCGTCTCTCACCATGGTGACACTCTGAATCTGTTGCAGGGAATCAAGATCCCTTATCAGATCCCTGTACCTGGCCGCTTCCTCAAAAGCCATCCCCCGGGAAGCCGCCCTCATACGCCCTTCCAGGTCCCGACGGAGTGCCGTCGCCTTCCCCCTCAAAAACTCCAGCACACCGTCCACCTTGCCCCAATAGGCATCCTTGTCCACAGTCCCCATACAGACCCCCGGGCAAACACCTATATGATAATTAAGGCAAGGCTTATAACCCTCAGGAAAAACCTGAGCACTGCACCTTTTCAGCTTAAAAGCCTGATTAATGAACTCAACAATCCTGTTCACAGCCCCAACATCGCTATAAGGCCCAAAGTACTTATTCCCGTCGTTCTTCAAGACCCTTGTCTTTAGAATCCTTGGATATTCCTCGCTGGTGGTGACCATTATATATGGATAAGTCTTGTCGTCCCTGAGCAGGACATTGTACTTAGGCATGTATCTTTTGATGAGATTGTTTTCAAGGACAAGAGCTTCCATCTCACTGCTGCAGGTTATCCACTCCACATCGGCTATGTTTGCCACAAGAGCCCTTGTCTTCGGGTTCGCCCCTGCAGATTTCTGGAAGTACTGGCGAACCCTATTTTTGAGAGAAATAGCCTTCCCCACATAAATTACCTGCCCGAGTCTATCCTTGTGAAGGTAGACGCCCGGCAGGTCAGGAAGTTTCTTTAAATTGTCTTCAAGGGTCAAATATGCCACCCCCTCCTTCTCCTGTCCTCTTCAATCTCTATCTGACGGAGAGCCTCTTGATAAGCAAGTTTCCTTCTTCTAAGGGCAGCTCTCCTCTTCTTTTGCATTATCTTAATCCTTATGTATATCCACAGCAAAATTATGCACACTATACCGAACAAAATCAGCATGGTTGCAAGGTTAGAAATCCCCACCTTCGAAGGGAACCACCCCTCTTCAATGTCTTGGTCAATGACGAGAGGTATTTTGTTCACCTGATCATCTGCAACATAAATGTTATAGGTTCCTACCTTGGCGCCTTTTTTGAGAGGTGCCTTCAGATTCTCATCCATGGTAACGGTTCCCCTTATAAGCTCCTTGGAACCTTCCTCAGGAAGATAAGCATAGCCGTCATCCGTGGCAAAGGCAGGCACCCTGGTCTTTGCGCCACCCTTGATATATGCCTTTTCGATCTCGTCACCTTTGGAAATCACCTTGATTCCACGGACTGAATTTATTGCATATTTAATCAGCCCGTTGGCATCCTTTTCCATTGCCTCAGTTTTTGGCGCCCCCATGACAGCGATTACCAGCCTCAGGCCCTTGTAGTTATAGGATATGAGCACTGAAGTTTCCCCATGCTCGCCCCCGTCACCTCGTTGGACGGCAACGACATTCTTGTCCTTTGCAACTTCAGGCCAGACATTTGTAAGGGCCCTCGCCTGGGTCACATTGGTTGGCTTAATCTCCTTTTTGTCCGAGGATGAAATCTTGGCAAACACTTCGTTTGAGGAAACTACCTTCATTATCTGCATCATATCGTTTGCAGTTGAATAATGTTCCGGATCCGGCTTTCCCACAGGATTTGTAAAATGAGTCTCTTTGCACCCCATGTTCCTGACCATATCGTTCATCATATTGACGAATTTATTCATGTCACCGGGAGAAACTGCTTCTCCCAAAGCATATGCCGCATCGTCACTGTTAGCAATTAGAGCACCGTAAAGGAGACTCTCCACGGAAATCTTTTCACCCGCTTTAAGAGCCATGGGACCTCCCATCCCAGCTGCTGCCTCTGAAATTTCAACTTCATTTCCCAGCTGGAGGTTTTGGATAGCCAAAATTGCTGTAACTATCTTGGTTGTAGACAGTGGTGCTATCCTGCTTCTGGACTTCTGGTCGAAAAGCATTTCTCCTGTGTTCTCGCAGTAAAGTACCGCTGAAGATGAAGTAATGGATGGTTTGCCGGCATTCTTGTCCTGCTTTTTGACCTCCTGCTTTTTATCCGCTGCATCTTTCTTCTTAACTGCTGTGTATTGCCCTTTAACCGCTGCTAGGCCTTGGTTTCTAACCGCTGCATACTTCTTATCACCCACAGCACTTGCCTGATTGGCCGGAAAAACGCCCACATTCAAGAACACGAAAACAAGGGTCATAACCAACATGACCCTAAATACTTTATAGTTAACACCGGATGTCTTTCTCATATGTTCCTACTCTCTAGCAAATTTATTCAGCGAGAAAAGCCTCCGCGATTTCAGATCCGTCCTCAAATATCATGCCCTTCTCACCTGACTCTTCGGTATAGTATCTAGCTTCATCGAATGCCTCTTCCTTTTCACTATCATATATCACAAATGGAACCGGATCTCCGCTGTGAGTTCTCAGTTCAATAGGCGTATAGTGATCAGGCATCACTAGAATTTTATATCTTTCTCCGGTATTTTTCAAGTGGGTAAGCACCGGTTTCAAAATATTCTCATCTATCTGTTCAAGACAAAATATCTTGCCGTCAGCATCTCCCTGATGTCCACATTCGTCCGGTCCCTCTACATGTACAAACACAAGGTCGTCTCCACCTTTAAAAGCCTCAACTGCAGCCTCTCCCTTGCCTTTGAAGTTCGTTTCTTTGTTACCCGTAGCACCTTCCACGTTCACAACCTTCATGCCCGTCAAAACACCTATCCCTTTTATCAGGTCCACTGCGCTTATAACCGAGCATTTCAGCCTTCGGCCGTTCCCATATGACACCAGAGCCGGCTTTCTTCCGCCTCCCCATATCCACAGGCAGTTTCCGGGTCTCAGTCCTCTTTCCACCCTTGCTTTGTTCACCGGGTGACCTTTTAGAAATTCATAGCTTCTTTCCATGATTTCCCTGATTCTTCCCGCAACAAAACAGTTTGCTTCGGTGTCACCTTCACGGTTTATCTTAAATCCGGGAAGGTAGCTGCCGATCTTCTTGCCGATAATGTTGTGGGGTGGTTCACTTTCAACTTTTCCAGGGGTCAAGTCCTTTGAGGCTTTCTCTATAACAAAGGCACCTCTGTATGAGACTCCGTGTTGCATGAAGATGTTTTTCAAAAGTCCTTCTTTTCTTAGATATTCATGGAGATCATCATAGAGTTTCTTTCCCTCCTCTGTGGAAATATCTCCGCTGCTGTGATCCACCATTTCAAGATCTTCGAATGGGACGTTATCTCCGTCCTCCGAGGCACTTTTTAAAGTAACTATATTCCCCCTGAAGGTGACATCCTCTTCTCCAAGTTCAATCCCCATACTTGCCGCCTCTAAAGGAGCTCGACCTGTATGAAATTCCTCCGGTGGATAGCCAAGAAGGGAAAGGTGCCCCACGTCACTTCCTGCCTCCATTCCATCAGGAATCGTTTTGCATCTGCCCACAGTTCCCCGGTGAGCCAATTCATTGACAACGGAGTTATCTGCCAGCTGGAGAGGTGTTTTGTTGCCCCTGTCAGGGAGTGGGTAGTCTCCCGCGCCGTCTGTTACTAATATAAAATACTTCATTACTTGTTTTCGTCCTCAAATCTTTTCATAAAATCTATAAGTTTCTCTACGCCTTCATCAGGCATTGCATTGTAAATGCTTGCTCTGAGTCCACCTATTGAGCGGTGTCCTTTAAGGTTTACAAGGCCAGCATCTTCCGCCTCTTTGACGAATTTCTTGTCAAGCTCATCCTTTCCGGTTACCATGACAACATTCATAAGGGAACGATCATCCCCTTTAACCGGGCAGCTGAAGAGCTTACTCTCATCGATTGCATCGTAAAGCTTCTGGGCCTTTTCTCTGTTCTTTTTTTCAATGGCTTCAACACCGCCTTTTTCAAGGAGATTCTTAAAGCATTTCCCGGCTACATATATGGCAAAGCATGGCGGAGTGTTGTACAGGGATTCTTTGTCAGCATGGATTTTGTAATCCAGATAAACAGGTGTCATAGGGTGAGCTTTACCGATCATATCCTCCCTGATAATTGCAACCGTCACACCTGCAGGGCCGATGTTTTTCTGTGCACCGGCAAAGATAGCTGCGAACCTGGTCACGTCGATTTTTTCAGAAAGAATGCAGGAGCTCATATCCGCAACAAGTGGAATGTCCCCGGTGTCCGGAATGTATGGGAAATGTGTTCCATAAATCGTGTTATTGTAACATATGTAAACGTAGTCTGCGTCCTTGCGAAAATCTTCTTTTTTCACCTTAGGTATATATGAGAATTTCTTGTCTTCGGAGGTGGCGACCAGTTTTATGTTCCCATACTTCTTTGCTTCTTCGTATGCCTTCTTTGCCCAGGAACCTGTGACAATGTAGTCCGCCTTATGGCTTCCACCCATAAAATTCAGTGCTACCATTGAGAACTGTAGGGTTGCTCCGCCTTGCAAGAAAAGGACTTTATAATTGTCCGGGATATTCAATAAAGTTCTCAAATCAGCTTCTGCTTCTTTGATGATTTTGTCAAATACCTCAGAGCGATGACTCATTTCCATAACGGATTGGCCACTCCCCTGATAGTTAGGGAGCTCCTTTGCGACTTCTTCAATAACTTCCAGCGGCAACATGGATGGGCCGGCAGAAAAGTTGAATACTCTAGAATTTTTGTTCATTTTCATCACCCCTGTTAGTATAAATTGTTATTTTTAATAAAATTTTCTTTTATTTGTGTTAAATTATACCACAATGCATATTGATGTCAATGCTTTGATATGATATAATCCGGAATACAGTTTAAGAATTTATAGTTCTAAATTGAGATTGTATTTGCTATATTCAATTGCGGATCATCGTAAAATACAGTCTAATACTGCTTTGATATTATTTTATGGGAAAGAGGTTTGTTATGTACAGAATTGGAACTTTGAACAAAATTTCTAAAATAGGTCTTGATCATTTCACCGATCAGTATGAGATCGTAGATGATATAAATACTGCTAACGGAATCATAGTAAGAAGTCAGGATATGCACGATATGGATTTCCCTGACTCTCTTGTGGCCATCGCAAGAGCCGGTGCAGGTGTAAACAATATCCCATTGGAAAGGTGTGCTGATGCAGGAATTGCTGTTTTCAACGCTCCCGGGGCAAATTCAAATGCCGTTAAAGAGCTTGTTATTGCAAGTCTGATAATGAGTGCCAGAAACCTGTACGACTCAATAAATTGGGCATGCTCATTATCAAATGATGTGTCTTCTGCTGTGGAAAAAGGGAAGGGACAGTTTGCAGGTCACGAAATCGCAGGGAAAACTTTGGGTGTCATCGGTCTTGGTGCTATAGGTGTTAAGGTTGCGAATGCAGCTTCAAACCTGGAGATGAATGTTGTGGGTTTCGATCCTTACCTAGGGGTTCGTGCAGCCCATGACATGTATCCTTGCATTGAAGTCCTCCAAAACATTGAGGATCTCCTTTCAGCCAGCGATTACATTACAGTTCATATTCCTGCAAATCCTAAGAATAAGGACATGTTCAACAAGGAAGTTTTCGATCATTGTAAGGATGGAGCGGTGATTCTTAACTTTTCCAGAAACAGTCTCGTGAAGGAGGATGACCTTCTGGATGCCATAAACTCCGGAAAGATTAAGCAGTATGTCACTGATTTCCCTACTGATGGAATTATGTGTAAGCCAGGGGTTCTCTGTGTGCCCCACCTTGGGGCTTCTACAGAGGAGGCAGAGGATAACTGTGCAATTATGGCGGCAGATGAAATGATGGATTTTATTGAGAACGGAAACATTTCAAATTCTGTGAACTTCCCTAGCGCTTCCCTTGGCCCTATAAGAGGCGATGAAGCCCGTGTTGCTATAATGACAAAGGGAATCAGTAATCCTGTTGATATGGCAATCAAGATGTGCGACAGCAATATCATCACAGGTGCTACAGGTGGCCTAAAGGGAGTTTATGGCTATGCCCTTATTAGCTCATCTGAGCCTTTCACTCGCATTCGTGCAGCAGAGGGAGTTCTCAAGGTCAGGGTTATGCAGGACCTTTAGGCTTTGGATTCTCAGATACTTAAATCACGTTGACGATTTAGGATGAGATAGGGTTACATAATCAAAAAATAAAAAAACGCTAGGGCGCCTTTCTTTCGAAGGATAACCCTAGTGTTTTTTACGTCGTTATTCCTTAACCAATTCTTTAATACTTGTTGCAAGGCCTGCCACACTGGCGATATCCGATGGAATTATTATCTTTGTCGCCTTACCATTAGCTGCCTTTTCTAAGGACGAAAGAGATTTTAGAGCTATAACTTCCTTGTTCGGATTTGACTCTACGAGCATCTTGATGCCGTCAGCTGTGGCCTTCTGAACCATCCTAATTGCTTCAGCCTGTCCCTCCGCATTTTTGATAGCAGATTGCTTGTTTGCTTCTGCCTGCAAAATCATAGCTTCCTTATTACCCTCGGCGATTAGAATTGCTGACTTTTTCTCACCTTCTGCTTTAAGGATGCTTTCCCTTCGTTCACGCTCAGCCCTCATCTGTTTCTCCATGGCGACTTGAATATCTCTAGGTGGAGTAATATTCTTAACCTCAACCCTGTTTATTTTAATTCCCCATGGGTCAGTTGCCTCATCTAGGACTATTCGAATTTTCGTATTTATATGTTCCCTAGATGTTAGGGATTCGTCCAATTCAAGCTCACCGATTATATTCCTTAGAGTTGTCGCCGTTAGATTCTCAATCGCCTGCATAGGTGACTCTGAACCGTATGTAAATAGCTTAGGATCTGTGATTTGGAAGAATACTACTGTATCGATTTCCATAGTAACATTATCCTTTGTAATTACAGGTTGAGGTGGAAAGTCGATGACCCTTTCTTTGAGTGAAACCTTCCTTGCAACCCTATCCACAAAAGGAATTTTCATGTGAAGTCCCACGCTCCATGTCCCCTTATATGCCCCGAGCCTTTCTATTACATATGCCTGAGCCTGGGGAACTATTCTTATATTTGTCGCAACTATTGCAATACCCCCTGCAATCAAGAGTAGTAAAATGATTCCACCTACCATGCGAACCTCCTATTTTGTACTATCAACAATAACTGACATTAACTGATATTTCTAAAACTTTTCCACGAGGAGTTTAACTCCGTCCACACCAACCACACGAACCTTTGATCCCGGTTCAAATTCTTCATCCTGCTTGCTGGAAATCGCAGTCCATTCCTGTCCCCATACATATATTATGCCGGGCATGTAAGGTTTAATCTCAGCTCTAACCTCACCCACCTTGCCAATCATGGAGTCAATGTTAGTTGTCTCCTTGCCGGTCTTAAGTTTGTCTACGAAAATTTTTCTTGTGAACAGGAGCATCAGGACACTCACCACAACAAAACAGATTATCTGCATTGCAAGTCCGCCACCAAGTAGTGCTACGATCATCGCACAAAGGGCTCCGATTGCAAACCAGATGGTCGTAAGACCCATGGTCAAGCCTTCGATGACAAGAAGTACAGCTGCAGCCACAAGCCAAATTATCCACATGTCTATATTCATTGAAATACTCCTTTCAACTAAACATTCCTATTAACAATTAATTGAATCCGACAACCGGTTCACGTTAAGCAGGCAATGAGCTTTCAGCTTAACATTCATTTTGGAAATTAATGAACTCAAACTGAATTGATTGAAGATTTTACTAGCTGAAAATAGATAGACCTCCATAGGTTATAACTGAAACTAGGACTCCTGCAATGATTACTCCGATTACAATTGCAGGAAATGCCCTCTTAATTCTCATATCCAGGACGGTAGCAACTAGGGCTCCCGTCCATCCGCCGGTTCCCGGTAGCGGTATTGCAACGAGAAGAACAAGGCCTATCCATTCATATTTATCGATTATTTCCTGCTTGGACTTTGCTTTTGCTTCAAGCTTTTCCACGATGGATTCAAGCCTAGGGCTCATCTTCCTCATCAGCTGAAACACTTTTCTCAAAAAGAGAAGGATGAATGGTATGGGAATGAGATTCCCTATTATGGAAAAAATCATTGCCTGTGTAACTGTGAGGCCGGCAGCAACCCCAAAGGGGATTGCTCCCCTTAGCTCAATTACCGGAATCATTGCCATTGCAATTGTGGAAAAAATCGTCTTCATCAATAAAAAACCGCCTATTTCAGTTAGTTCTAGCCCTAATTATATAGGGAAAGAAAAAAAAAGTAAATATTTTAACAAAAAAGTCTTGACAAATGTCTTGGGTCAGCTTATGCTAACTATAGACAAGGTCAGCTATGGCTAACTTGTTATGAATAATATAAAAAACATTAGAGTTTTTATTGGGCACGGTTTGCACCCATGCCTAATCTATACGCTAGAAATAAGATTATTTTGTCATCAGGAGGATGAAATGAGTATCGTCATCATAGGCGGAAACGACTGTATGGTCTGCAAATACAAGAATTTATGTAAGGACTACAACTGTGAGGCTAAGGTTTTCACCCAAATGAAGGGAACCATGAAGAGCCGAATCGGTAATCCCGATTTGCTTGTTTTGTTCACCAACACCGTTTCTCACAAAATGATTCGTGTTGCAACAAACGAGGCAAAGGCTTCTAATCTCTTAATTGAGAGATGCCATTCCAGTTCTCTCTCGGCATTGAGAGGAATTCTTGATAAACACGTAAACGCATAGAGTATATTGTCATTATTATATCTGAATACTTGTGGTGTGTTGACATTCATTAAACTTTTTTTCGTTCATGAAATAAATTAAGCTATCGGGAGAATTAAATGTCGGAGTATCAAATTGTTAAGCACTGTGCACCAACCCTTGCAGGGCTAAAGTCCGGGAATCTCATCAGAATCTCTTTTAAGGATAAGAAGGATTTAAATGCTCAGATAAGAGCAATCAACTGTAAAATAAACAGTAAAGGGATTTATTTCATAACCCTTTCGATTTCTTCGTCGAATGCATGGATCTATATTTTCAGGCCGCATCTACTTCAAAAGATTCTGAACAATGCTGATGCTATGAGGATTCTTGAAGATCTTGGATACGATCTTACCTCCCTGGGCGGTCTTCTAAGATCCTTGAAGGCTAGGCTTGAAGGCTACGACATGAAAGATAACTTTCCCCATGAGATTGGCTTCTTTCTCGGATACCCCACAGAAGATGTGATTTCTTTCTTCGAAAACAAAGGTAAGAACTATCTGTTATGTGGTCCATGGAAGGTTTATCACGATGTATGTTCTGCTGAATGTATATTTGAGAAACACAGAAAATGCACGAAGATATATTGCCAGCGCTATGAGTCAGGCACATCACTTGAAAAATTGGCGGTACGTTCTAGCATCTCTTGCTAGGAACTGCACATAAATCAACAGGAGGAATAAATAAAAATGAAAAACATCGCAATCGTTTACTGGAGTGGTACCGGTAACACAAAAATTATGGCAGAATCTATACAGGAAGGCGCCGGCGAATCAGCCAAGCTATTTACAGCCGAAGAATTCACTCCGGAAATGGTGGATGAATATGATGTACTCGCCTTCGGTTGCCCATCCATGGGAGCAGAAGAATTGGAGGGGGATGTATTTAGACCACTATGGGATGAAGTCCTTCCAAAACTTGCAGGCAAATCAGTAGCCCTATTCGGATCATATGGATGGGGTGACGGAGAATGGATGAGGCTATGGGAAGAGGAGGCAAACGACGCAGGAATCGAACTTGCTCAACCTTGCCTGATCGTCCACGAAACGCCGGATGAAGAAGGTATGGACGAGTGCAGAAGCCTAGGCCAAAACCTAGCATTCTAGCAAAATTCCCAGTTTTTAGGACAGTCACTTCCTAATTCAAAAATCGAAATTTACTAACCTCTCAGAAAGTTAATTATTATAACTTCTTTCCGCAAAAGACTAGCTGCTTTCCTTGCCGTTCACACGCAGCTGGTCTTTTCATTTGCAATTTTCTTTAAGCTGCCTCTACTCTCACTTGTCTATCTCTCCTGCCCATTCAAATCCTTTCTTTGCAATAATAACTGCGATTATCTCATTTATCACCGCAGCTGCCGCTATCGTTCCCTGAATAATGACTGCATACTCGTGATGGGTCTTCCCTAATACCGACACTGCAATCCCTGTAAAGACAAGAGATACCCCGGAGTGTGGAAGCAATGTGAATCCAAGATATTTTTGAACTTCCCTAGGCATGTCACTTATCTTTGCACCAAGTCTAGCGCCAAAATACTTCCCAATTCCTCGTGAAACTATGTATACTACAGTAAATGCACCGGCCCCCAAAATAGCTTTGTAATCTAGAGGAACTCCAAGATTTGCGATTACAACAATCATTGAAAAAGAAAGGATAGGGTCAAAGTAGTTGGTTATATTTTTAAGAGTTTCCTCCCCTACCATGTTTGAAAAGGTAGCCGAAAAAGCCATTCCCATGAGCATAAAGTTCAGAACCGGTGCAGGCATCAGTCCATTAAAGAAAAATCCAAGAGCAGCTGTTCCTATAATCATTGTCACCAAAATAGATAACACTGCAATCTTTGATTTAAATTTTCTCAGTAGAAAACCCCCCGGAATGCCCGTGATGACTCCGATTACCAGAGGAAGAAAAATCATTATAGGAACGATGGAAAAAGACAAATTTCCACCGGAGGCTTTCATCACGACAAGGGAGATTGTCGTGAAAAAGCAAATAACCCCCACAACGTCATCCAGTGCAGCCATGGGTACAAGGGTTCTTGTAACAGGCCCTGAAGTCTTAAACTCCTGCACTATAGAAAGAGCCGGTGCCGGTGCCGTAGCCAAAGCGATTCCTCCGAATATGAATCCAAGATATACAGGTATATCCATAGCTGCAAATATTAATGAAAAAACCAAGGAAACAAAAATATATGTTCCGAGAGATTGAACAACCGTCGTGACAACAAGCCCTTTCCCGGATTTCTTTAAATCCTTAAAAACAAGCTCTGTTCCAATCATTAGGCCTACTCCACATTCAAGTACCTTAAGAATGATTTGGTATAAATCGTTTTCTATGAGCTGGTTATTCATTATTCCCAGCGCATAAGGTCCCAGAACCATCCCGGCTATAAGCCATCCCAAAAGAGATGGTAACTTAAATTTTGAAATTATCTTCCCAAAAATATATGCCACTACAATGGCGATTATCCATCTAACAACAAGAATCATTTAGCCTCCATCTAATAAATTTCACATATCCCAAACAACGTAAATATCCTGTAAACTATGAATCGATCTGTATATTAACTGTACTCCCACCTTCAATCTGTTTCTCCACCACAATCCTCTTTGGAATCCTCTGATAAATATAATCCACATGGGAAATTATTCCTATCATCTTGTTCCCTTTGCTTAGGTCTATCAGATTGTTTACAGCATTTTTAAGTGCAGTGGAGTCCAAGGTTCCAAAGCCCTCATCTATGAACATCGTTTCTATTGCAATTCCCCCTGAGGAACTCTGTATTTCGTCTGCAAGGCCTAAAGCAAGGCACAATGATGCCTGAAACGATTCTCCCCCGGAAAGGGATTTGGTGCTCCTATAGGTATCATTGCTTAAATCATGCACATCTAAATCAAGGCCCGTCTGACTTCTTCGATTCATTGGCGTTTTTTGTCTAACGAGTTTATATCTTCCATTTGTCATTTTAAGTAGCCTGCTATTAGCACGTACAAGAATACTGTCCAAAAATGCTATCTGTACAAAAGTCTCCAGTTGGATCTTTTCCTTCCCGGTTAAGTCTCCGTTACACGTTGCGGAAAGATTTGCATATATGTCTCTGATCTTCTTAGCTTCTTTAAGCTTAGGTAGAACATCATCGTATTCTTTGAGAGTTTCCCTTTCATCCTCAACGATAGAATTGAGAAGTCTAATCTCCTTTTCTATCTGATGAATCCGGTTTTCGGATTCTGAAATTTCCCGAGATAATCTTTCCAGATTTTCTTTAATTGCATCTTCATCTTTATCTTCTGTAAGTTTCTGTATTGTTAGATATTGCCCTTGTGCCCTGTTCCACTCTTTCTCAAGAAGGTCAACTTCTTTTAGAATCTCATCTACTTCCTCACTTAATTTATCCTTCTCTGAAATCAATTCCTTAATTCTGACTTCAAGCTCCTCTAACCCCTTAAATTCCATACTTTCCAGAGTCGACTTTAGAGTCTCCGAAGAGCTGTTATACTCACCAACCAATTGATTATATTTATCCTTTTTACCTTGATATTCCCTTTGGAGCTCACCCTTTTGTTCTTCAAAATCTTGAATTTCCTTCCTCAGATTTTTAACTGACTCCTCTGCCTGTTCAATTTCGTCAAAATCCTCTTTCGTTTTTTTCAACAAAACACCCAAATTCTCCTTAAAACTTTTATATTCTTCAATCTTTATTTGTTTTAAGTCGAATTTATTAGAGGCCTCAAAGCCTTTTGTTTTTAAAATTAGATTTTCTATATTGTTTTCGAAATTCAATGTAGAATCTTCTACATTGTCATTATGAACGTTTCCTGAAGAAGCATTACCCGTACTTTTCCTTGAAAACGAGGCAATATCTAAATTCAGTTTTTCTATAGCTTTAACAGCTTGATTATGTGATGCCTCCACTTTTGCTTTTAGATTGGATACTCTTCTGTAGGCTTCATTCCTCTGCTTTTCCAAGGAGCTACTCTTCCCTTTTGCATCGTCTATATCTTCTTTTAGAATTTCCCTACCAACTATACTTGCAGGATTGGGGTGATGAAATGATCCGCATACAGGGCATGGCTTTCCGTCTTCCAGGTCCTTTGCCAGTATACCTGCCTGCTGTTTGAGATAATTGCTTTCCATATCAATTACAATCTTTTGCCACTCTTTGTAATCAGAGTCTTTTTTCAAAAAATCGTCAGTCTCTATGCTACAATCCTTCTTAGAACTATCCCATATTTCATAATTATCCAAAAAATCTTCCGTCGATCTGAGCAGCGATTCTACTTGGGTAATCTTTCCGGCAACTTCCGTTTTTATAGACACCTTTTCTTCTAACTTCTTAAGTTCCTTAGATTTTATTTCAGAATTTTTTGTCAGTATTCCAATATCTTCAAACAAAGTGTCGATAGATGATTTGAGAGACTTCAAAGATTTGGCCCTGTCAGTCAACTCAGCTCTTTGCATGGTGATAGCTTGATATCGAGGTCTTTCCACTTCAAGAGAAGTAATCTGCTTCTTAAGCTTTTCAATCTCGCCTTTACGGTCAGGTACAGTTAAAACCTTCTCTGATAATTCTTTTTTCTTCCTTTCAATAACTTCTATCTCTTCTCTAGACTTTTTAAGTTCTTCGAACTGCCCCGTGATTTGTTCAAGCTTCGTGCGCTCGGATATTGAAGCGGCGTTTACTTTCTTAGTTTCTGATTGCCTTATCTCTAACGCATTTAATTTCTCATTATCTTCCCTATGGAGTTTTGCTATGAAATTCTTCTGCTCCTCCATCGAAAGAGCCGAAGAAATATCAGTAGTTAAACTATCCTCTGTGGGCATGCCGACAATGGGTTCATCATGGATGCCACCCTTAAGATGCTCTGTAAAACTATCTCTCTGGCTTTTCACTTTCTTAATCATTTTAGAAAAAGCATCCGAAAGCCTATCTTCCATCTGATTTACAGACTCGTTTCTCTTCTTTACTTCCCCCTTGAGCTCTTCCTGTACCGCCCTATATTTCCCGGTTTTAAACACCTTGCTGAATATTGCAATCCTTTCTTCTGTGATGGAATTAAGGACTTTGAGGAATTCTCCCTGGGCAATCATTGTAACCTGCCTGAACTGATTCGCATCAAGACCGATTATATTTCTAATCTGCTCATCCACTTCCCTCTTCTTCGTATATGGAGGAATATCTTCCCCTACAACCTCAAGGGAAACCTCATATGGGCTCGTTGTAAATCCTTCTCCTCTTTGCTTTTCAACCAGCTGCTCCGGTTTTCTGTAAATTCTATAAACTCTACCGTTGCTTTTAAAGGTAAATTCTGCAAATGTCTTAGTTGAAGGTTTGGCATAGGTGGACCTCATCATTCCCGGAGTTCTAAGGTTACCACTTGCAGTCCCATAAAGAGCGTAGACTATGCCATCAAAAATAGTAGTTTTCCCTGACCCGGTGGCACCTGAAACGAGAAAAACACCCTCTTTCCCCAGTTTTTCAAAATCTATTTCTATAGTGCTTGGAAAAGGTCCATATGCAGATAAAACAAGCTTAATCGGCTTCATATTCAGGCCTCCATACTCTATCCACAAGTTCTTCTATCATTTTCTTCTCCATATCGTTCATTTCCCTATTGTTCTGTGCCCTAAAAAGATCTTCTATCATTTTGAATGGATCGATAGTTTCTGTAGTTTTCGAAGCTTCCACATTACTGTCGTATCTTGTCATTGCATTATCGTAACCCAAACTTAGTATATAGGGATAAAATTTCCGCAATTCACCAATTCCGTTACTGATTAGGGTTTCATCAGTAAGGGTAACCTTAACGAAAGCATTTCTATCAACAGAATCTCTAAATTCCGGTGAGATCAGCTGATTAAATGATCCTCTTAACTCCAAAAGATCTTGTTTGGCCTCCAATGGAATCTCCTCGATCAAAATATCCCCTTTTCCCCTAATATCAACCACTGTCATAGTTTTACCATGGCCTGCTTCCGAAAAGGAATACTTCAATGGAGTCCCTGCATATCTCACAGTTTCCCGGCCAACAGACTGTGGCTTGTGGAGATGCCCCAAAGCGACGTAATCAAATTTCTCAAAGAGTGTGAAGTCAACGTTCTCGCTTCCTCCCACATAAAGCTCTTCAGAGTCAGATGTGGTGGCCCCTGTAACAAATTGATGGCATATCAAAACATTCCTCTGTGAAGTGTCAGGATTCATCTTGTCCAATACGTACTTGAGTGATTCTGTGAAACCCTCTCCATCATACTCCTCATAAGCCTTCCTCACATGAATCGGCCTTATATAAGGTAGCAAATAAAAGTTTAAAACACCGTATTCGTCCGTCAGTGATACCTTGTCCACATCCCCATTAAAAACCGGAGAAATGTGTATGCCGCTTTTCTCCATAATTCTCGATCCAAAGGACAATCTCTGCTGGGAGTCATGGTTGCCGCTTATAATAAAAATATCGATTTCCAGCATCGATAAACTGGTGAGAAATTCATCAAGAAGCTCCACGGCATCAAGATTAGGAAATGTGGTATCATATATATCCCCTGATATCATCACTCCATCAAGCTTTAATTTTTCAATCCAAGAAACGATCTGCTTCAGCACATCCCTCTGGTTATCTATCAGAGAAAAGTCATTAAGTTTCTTTCCAATATGTAGATCTGCAATATGGGCTAATCTCATCTTCTAACATCCTTTTACATGCTCAGCTAAATTTACCTTCATCTTATCTTAATTGAGCCGTCCGCAAACATTTGTTCTTATTTCTATTATACGCTATTCCCCAGCTATTGCAATTACTTTTTTTTACAATTTTTTGCATTT
>JASBYX010000032.1 GCA_029983755.1 Anaerovoracaceae bacterium | reverse complement strand
ATCTTTATTAGCTTCTCTTATCTTGTCCTTAACTTCCTGTTTCTCAGCATCAGACAATGCTTCAAGTTTCTCCACCTTTACTTTTTCCGGTAAAACAAGAAGGGGAGCCATAGTTCCTACACTCTCAGGAGCTTTATTCCCATTATTGTCAGAAGAAACAGCCTTTACTGATGAACCTTCTTTAATCTTCGACTTATCTATGAGCAAGTTTCCGAAATCATTTTTTGCAAATGGGTCAGGCAAAGTATTGCTGTCAATATCTTTTTTAGATACTACAATTGTCTTTTCTTCGTTCGAGCCTGCAGGAGTGTATTTGATTTCAATTTGAGCCAGATCCTCATCTCCGGGAACCCTAACGGCAATATCACCATTGTGCTTTGGAATTATAAGTGCTTCAGCCGGCGGCGTAAAATCAGCTTTGTTGTAATCATCTATTGCTTTATCCAGCTTTCTAGCAAGCTCATCAATGATCTTCTGTGATGCAGTGAATGGAGATTTATTAAGCTCATCTCTAAGAGCCTTTTCTGCGTTCTTTATTGCATCTGAATATTTCTTTGCTGTCCCATCTTCTTTCAAATTAGTAGGAACAGTCAGCAAAACCTCTTCAGGATATGCTTTATTTACATTAACCGTATACTTGTCCACATCGGACGGATCAAGGAAAGTTCCATCGCTGTCTTTTCTTACAAGTTGCACACTTACGGAGGTACCGTTTGGTATTTTGTCCCCGGCATCCCAGACGAATATACCATTAGAAAACACCCCATCTTTTTGGTTTTCGCTGTCAAGGGCTATTTCCTTCTCAACTTTCTGGCCGTCCAGTGTGTAAGAAATCAACAGCTTATCTCCATTTTTAAGATTCTTGGAACTGTTCCTAGAAGAGATAGTTATACTAGTCTTACCATTCTTGTCCTTATCCCCTCTAGAATTTGACATTGAAACCTGTGGAGAGTCTGACTTTCTATTCTTCACATTTATAGTTATCTCTACATCTTCAGAAGAGCCATCTGTATAAGTTACTACTGCCGTAGCCTTCTTATTATCTCCCACACTTTGGGACAGCTTTTTAACCTGGGCCTCATCTTTCCATGTTACCCTGGCAACCGCAGGCACATTTATGGTATTACCCTTTTCATCAGTTCCGGAAATCGTAAGTTTAGAAACGTTAACCCCTTCTCTTGCAACAGGCATTTCACCCTTAGCAATATTCATGGCAACTGCCTCTGGAGTTAGCTTCTTAGCCATAGAATCCATGAGATTCAGGTTTACGGTCACATCCTTGTCACCTTCTTTAAAACTTCCGGTCGGTACAGTCTTCCACGGATCTGCCGGATTGACTACATAGTCCTGAGACTTGATTTTTACTTTCAGGTTCCCATAGTCAAAGGCAGGGTTATTCGTAATATCTACTCCCGGCTTCACAAAATAGGTCACTTCGGTTTTGCTACCTGTGCTTTCTCCTGCAATTTCCGCCTTATCTTCAGGCACTACAAACTTAACTGCCACATATCCGGAAGGTCTGTCTCCTCCCTTGATTATATCCGGCAATTTATTCATCTGTATGTCTCTATTGATTGCATCTGTGATAGTATCCGGCAGAGCTTTGTAAAGCTTATCGGCAAATTCGTAGCCGATATTCAACTGAATATCTGAAGCCTTAGGCAGCTTGATGGCATTAGATTGAGTTCCCTTTAAAACTAGGTAACCCTTTTCGTACTGGCTTCCTACCTCCAAAAAGTCTTTGCCCGCTTCTCCCTTGAACTTACCTTCGGACTTGTCAATGCTAAAACCTATTTTTACATATCCATCAGGAATTATTATTCGTCCGCTATCATCTTTGTCAAGTTCTCCGAATTTCTCGGTGCTGATTACATTGTCAATATATCTTGCTTTAACAATTCCGTCCGATGTGACTGTTATAGGCAATTTTTCCCATTTGTAGAATTGCTTGCCTTCTGGAGGTGTTGGATTTTCTACTCCGTTATTTTCGAGGGTTTGCTGATTTACCTTTACTCCATTTTTGACCCAAACATATGGTGCGCCATTTAAAGTCCCTTCCTGGGGATCCAAAGTCAATTTAAAATACTTCTTTGGATCAGGGTTATTAGGTTCAGTCTTACCACTTATAACATCTCCGGAATACTTGTAGATCGGCTTTAGAACCTCATCATCTTTAAATTCCTTTGGAAGATAATGGTCCTTATCAACTAAGTTTTCGGTGACTATCCATTGATCCAGTTCCTTGTTCTTTAGAGGTTTTACATCATAACCGAGTTCATCCTTGATAAAGGTTGTTATCTCCTTTGACGAAGGTGAATACCCCTGCAAAACATAGAAGCTAAGAGAGTCAATTGTTTTGTTGTCCTGAGCAAAGGTACCCTCTCCTGCCTCCGCTGTAACTTTAACATATGCTCCGTTCTCCGGCTTATCCTTTACAAGCTTTGGAAGAGTTTTCAGAGTAATTATGTCCCCGATATGAGGATTTTGGCCATCAGGGCTATAACCAACGAGCATTACCTTCTTTGTCTCATCCCCAATGACACTTGGAAGTCTTTTGGCCAAAATCTCAAGATCAAAGTCCTCTTGGTCGTACCACTTTTGAAAATCTAAGTTCGTTGATACGTAGGTTTCAGGAGCAACAGGATTGCCTTGACCGTCCACGATTGTTTTGGTTTTTTCATCAACATGGTATCCGTCTTCATATTTCATTACTGATACGATGATACCGCTCATCCCGTCACCGATGCCGAGAATTTCATCAGGGTTCAATGGATTCTTGTACTCCCGTTTCCCAACATTGCCCAAAACTTTTACGTAGGCTGAAGGGTCGATAACCTTATCTTGGCCGAGGTTCTTAGCCGTAGGGCCTTCTTTAATCTGGAAGCTGTTCACATCCAGAGGATTGGTTCCTTCTTTGACCTCAATACCGTCAGGGATGCCGTCAGCATCTGTATCGGGATTCCATGGATCCGTTCCTATTTCTATCTTAATCTGGTCAGGGAGATTGTCCCCATCTGAATCCACCAGGTCTAGACCTGCTGCTGTATATGATCCCAGTAGCTGTCTAGGTGCATCACCATTGTCAAAAGGTGTTGGCGCCTTTGCAGAATTCATTAAGTCAGTTTCAATCCATGACTCGAATGTCAGAGATGTATTGCTTTTATTAAATTTATTTGCTAACTCCGTCAAATCAGAAACGGAAATATTGTCTTTAAGTCTGTATTTAACTGTGAACTCTGTGTACTGACCCGTCGTAACTCTAAAGATTGAGTCGTCAAATGCCTTCCTAATGGATCTCAGCTCCTCAATTCCGCCATTCCCGAGGTTCAAAGCTTCGTTGTTAGCTGTTGACATTCTTCCGTCAGTGGATATAGTTGTTTTCAGATATTGTTTCCCAATGTCCTTACGTCCAAGATCATCTGTTCGCTGAAGAATAACATTTTCACTATCGATGAGAGGAACCAGTTCCGGTGGGATCATCTCAACAATGTAGGGAACCCAATTTATATTTCCATAAATTGTCTTTGCATACTTGTCTCTGTAATTGGTGCCTACTTCTATAAATGGAAGGTCTGATTTGAAGTTGTGAACAGAAAAAATCTCCCTTGTGGCGGAGTTGAAATAAACTCTGTTAACCATTTTCCCTGACATTAAGTTGCTATGAGAAATCTTGTCAGGATCCTTTTGAAGTCTATCATTAGAAGGCTGTATAAATCCAAAGGATGTACCATTTCTATCAAGATATCCATCCTTCCTAACCCATCCAGATCTAAATGCAAACCTATCATCCCTGCTACCGTCGGTTTTAATTATATTTGACATATCCGTATCTAGGGTTATGGTAATATCATGATTAGTTACAATTCCAGGTGCTCCGGAACCCATTGTATCTTTGATTGGGACCGTCCACATAGAGCCACTTGGGGCATCTTGATATTTCTCAAATTTGACTCTATTCGCAGAAATAGACTTAATGTGGCTATAGAGTTCAGGGTTAACAAACTCCAACACAAATTTTCCCGCCAGAGGATTGTTTTTATCAGTTTGCCATGAGCCTTCATTAGGCCTTGACCACTTACTCAATCCCAAGGTAATGGTATTACCGTTTATGGCTTTAACCTCTATGCCGGCATACCTGAGAACACCATCTTTCTCCCCAAGCACTTTGATATTGCTCTCGGTATCTATACTCCTATCCTTCTCCGCTGCTGAGGCTTTCTGTGGCATGAACACCATAAACCCAAAAATCAGCGAAACTGATAGAAGCATAGAAACTATCCTTTTAAAACTTTTACCTACACTACTACTCATTGCACTTCTTCCTTTCAATCATCCGCTTGTTGCACAGAATAAAACTTTGTAAATCTCTTTGTCAATTCCCAAACTTTAAATTCCTAAAGTGTTTTGGAAATATAATCGACATACTCTAACTAAACTAACTACACAATATTACTATTAAAAAAGGGAGCCCGAAGACTCCCTCAACAAGCTTTATTAAATTATACTAAATCGCTAAAGTTAAATCAAACCTATATGGCAATTTAAACCGAATTCCTCCTGTTTAAAATGTCTCCTCATCCGTATTCTAAAATCTATATTAATTCCTGGTCTCAAGAAGTCCGTAATCCCCGTCCTTCCTCTTGTACAAAACATTTACGCTGCCAACGTTTGCATCAAGATATACAAAAAATTGGTGTCCGAGCATCTCCATCTGCAAAATAGCCTCTTCTTCATCCATAGGTCTAAGTTCGAAAACTTTCTTCTTAACGACTTCTCCGTGTTCCTCTTCCTCTTCAGGCTCAGGCATGAATTCAAATTTCAAAGCCTTGTTGTCATTATAGCGCTTCTGGAGTTTCCCCTTGAACTTCGCCATCTGGCTAGACAGCTTGTCCACCACCTTGTCTATGGCTTCATAAATATCATCGCTAATCTCTTCTGCACGGAAAATCGTTCCCTTAGCTGATATGGTGGTTTCAATCTTGTCCCTCCCAGCGACATGGGATAGAACAACATTTGCAGTAATGTCGTCAGAAAAATACTTGCCCAGTTTATCCAGCTTCTTCTCGATCATTTCTTCCAGCTTCCCATAGGTTCTGTAATTTCTTCCTAAAATATTAACTTTCATACTGCACCTCCTGAATTAAACTATGGAGCAGCCTCTTCACGAATGAAAAGCTTCACCGTTACCTCAACCGCTCTTATATAAGGTTATACCCCCTTAGCATTTATTTAACCTGATTTTTGCATTCATTTGATATTGAAAAACTCTATGGCATTTCCATACAAAACAGCATCCACTTCTTCAGGCTCAAGTCCCGCTTCCCTTATATAGGTTACGGCTCTATGATATTTCTCGTCTTTGAAGTAGGGATAGTCACTTCCCATAAAGAACTTATCAACACCGAAGCTGTCTATGGAACATCTCAAGGCAGGTCCGTGAAAATTTGCTGTGTCAAAATGAAAACTCTTTTTGACAGTCTGCATAGGGCTTTCTTCAAAAGCATCCCAGTCCTCGTAGTTATCTTCGATTCTCTGTATCAAAAATGGCAGGAAACCCCCAAGATGAGCCACATGAAATTTGATATTTGGGAACTTGTTCGGTATGCCGGCTTTCAGAAGCTGCAGCACAGCTAGACCATCTTCAAGGGGGGCACCCACAACCCACTCAAGGCCAAACTTGTTCACACTTTGCGAGCAAGCTCCAAAGCCTGTAGGGTGAACATAAATTGTCGCTCCCAGCTTGTCCATAGCCTCAAAGAACTCCATGAGCACATCGTCACCAAGATAAATATCCTGATGAAGGTAGGTAGTAAGGGCAACTCCTGCAAATCCAAGTTCTTCCAGGCATCTCTTGCCCTCTTGAATTGCCTCTTTGATGTGTGGAAGGGGTACTGCTCCGTAACAGATAAATCTTTCCGGATATTCCTCCTGAAGTTCTTTGTATCTATCATTTATCATTATTGCACATTCCAAGGCCTCCTGGGCTGTCCCATATTCAGGAACTTGAGGGGTGGCAGAGATGATCTGCCTGTCGACTCCTGACTTGTCCATAAGATTAAATCTGTATTCAAGATCCTCCTTTGAGTCTGAGGCTTCCATCATTCTCGCAATTTCAACCCCCTCTGAACCCAGATCCTCCAATTTCTTTAAATATTCCTCGCTCCACAGATGGGAGTGTGTATCTATGCATCTCATACTAAAGCCCTCCTTCACATATAGCCATAGTTTTATAATACAAATGATAGCATATTAATACTATTCTATCAACCGTCTGGTCTCTCCCCTGCCTGCTGCAAAATTAGACTGCTCAAATCAATAATCTTGCAGGAAAGAATCTCACACCTCACTGCCTGCCGCAAAATTGCCTTTAATTGAGCTGTTTTGTGCATTGATAATTAAATAAAAATATGCTAAAATCCACCTAACCATTAGCTAAAATTTTTTAACATCCGGAGGTATATCATGAAGAAAAAAATAATTTATGGGATTTTCCTATTCTTGTTCGCATTCGGGTTTGAGAAAACCGTGCTGAGCATGAATTTAAATCAGGTCAGCTACGTGGCTTATCTGGTTACATTAGTAGGCATATCACTGTTTCTAATATATCTGATACCTTTTATTTTCGGGGTCAGGTACCTAGCGAGGAGGCTTGATGCATCCATGAAAATATTTGTGGTTGCTTTCATATGCGGAATTTTTATGGCCACCATTTTCAGCTCTTACGCAAACGAGCTTTTGGAAAGATTCTGGAGCCACTACATGTCGGCCAAAACACTTGATAAATGGTCAGCAGCTCTCACCGGCCCATTCACAGAGGAAATAATCAAGGCTGTCGTGGC
Organism: Anaerovoracaceae bacterium; assembly: GCA_029983755.1. Lineage (GTDB taxonomy): Bacteria > Bacillota > Clostridia > Peptostreptococcales > Anaerovoracaceae > S5-A14a. Next base: position 12,165 of record JASBYX010000032.1, on the reverse strand, counting down.
ACTCTTTGCCCTAACCCTATTCAAGCTTAACACTGGGAAGGATTATCTCCTGGCAGGACTTGGTTCCGGTATCGGTTTTCAATTCATGGAGGATATTTCTTACATGCTTCCAAAGGAAAGCTCCAAGGAGGCTCTCAGCGATATTTTCCCACAGATACTCGATCGATTTTCAGGGAGTCTGGCATCCCATTGGACTTACACAGCTGTCATACTTGTGGGCATCTACCTCTTAGTCAAAAGCGGCAAAAAGGCAAAGGGAGTTTTCTTTGTGTTAGCACCTGTAGTGCTTCATTTCGCTTGGAATACGCCCCTTTCAGACAACCAAGGGCAGTACTCTCTTCCGGGACCGATCCTAACCACATTGACACTTGGGCTCTTCATCATGGCTCTTTGCGAAACTTTCAGAGTGGAAAAGCTCATCAAGAAATCTGCAGATTTTTCCTTACCCGAGGAACCATCTATTAGCGAAGCTTCCATTAGCAATTTGGATGAACAAAACAGCTACTCCGCTGTGGAAATCGATGTCGTTGAGGTAAACCGGACTATCTAGAAATCCAGGTGTTGAGGTTAATGTGCCTGCGTAGCAATGGATATCTTTAAAGATAAATATGAATAAAAACCCCGTCCATACCGTCCCATACTTCGCTTTTGCGTGTGAATGGGAAGATGCTGGCGGGGCTTTATTTTGTGAAATCTCACTTGTGAGAAACTAATATCGTCTGATAATCTTGTCGAACTGTGGATATATCAGATACAGAACAATGCATGTGATTATCAATTCAGGCAGCATATATGTGCCATTATAGGTGATAGAGTACCAAAGTGGGCTAACTCCCTTAGGCGCATAAGCATACCAGAGCAAGACACCTGATAATACCAGAACAACAAACCTTGCAACGATACCTACTATAGCTCCGATAACAGCTTTGTTTCTGTTCCCGTGGAAGAAGCCGGAAAGTCCAAGTGCTCCAAATGCAAGCAGGTAGTCCAATAGGAATGACCAAGGGCTTATTGAGAATCCTCCCTGGAGCAGGAACTGTAATATTCCGTATACCATAGCTGCCAAGAGTCCGTTTCTAACCCCCCACCTAGTTGCGTAAAGAATTATAGGGAGCATGCTCACAGCGGTAACGGAACCACCTTGAGGCATCTCATAAACCTTAATGTAGCTGAGTATGGTTGCAAGGGCAATCATCAGGCCCCCTTCCACCAAAACTGTCAGTTTCTTTTTCTTGTCCATAAAAAATCCTCCTTTTGAATTCTGATTAGACAAATCAAATAAGTACGTCCAAAAAGTCCAAAGGAGGCAGATAGCATATTAACCGTTTATAAATAATATTCATAAAACTTGCTACGGCGGCATTATCCGCATCAGCTAAAGGGTCGGAGTTTGGTTGCGATGATTTCACTAGACCGGCTGTGAATGATTCATGTGAAATGTCGTAGTGAACGCTCTGGGCGAACGCTCACATGGAATCATTTATCAAACTCCCTCTCAGCAAAAGCTCCCCTGTTTCTTTTTGTTACACTTATATTTTAACCTTATTGAAAAAATATGCAAGGTTTTTCTGAAATTTATGTATCCCATAATCGAAAGGGTTGCATGATGTGTTACAATATTCATTGAAGCATTGATATGATCTTTGTACATTAAAACTGATATAATTGATTTATCATTAAGTAAGGACAGGTATAATATGATGGACAAGAAAGACGAGGAATTTTATCTTGAGTGTGAGAAGCATTGGGTTTTCATGCTGCTCATTTTTGTCGGAGGCTTCTACGGGGCGTATACGTACACCGTGCGGGGAGGAATATTTTGTAATGCTCAAACGGCAAATATAGTTCTTCTCGGAATGGCTCTTGGGAACGGGCAGTGGATGAAAATGATCTACCTCATAACATCCCTAACCGCCTACTTGGCAGGGACGATTTTGTCTGAAGCCCTTGCAAAAAGGGTCAAACGCCTCAAATTCCTGAGATGGGACACACTCATGGTTGGAATTGAAATCATCGTAATCGCCTTCCTCGCCTACCTTCCAAAGTCCGCTCCGGATCAGATTTGTCAAATCTCTCTGAACTTTATCTGCTCCATGCAATTCAATACTTTCAGGGCAAGTCAAGGGATTCCAATGGCTACTACCTTTGTTACAAATCATGTAAGACAGGTGGGCGTAAATATAGTCAGAGCATTTAGAGACAAAAACAAAGAGGCGGCTCACAGAGGCAGACGGCATTTCATCATGCTTGGAATGTTCCTTCTTGGCGCAATCTCCTCTGCCATAATGTGCAACTTCTTCGGAGTACACGCACTTTGGGGTGCCCTTCCATTTTTGGTCTATACATTTGTACGCCTCGTAATTGCAGATAGGACGGTTGAGAGACCTTACCTTCACAAAACACCTCTCGGGCATTAGTTTACGGCTTGCGATTTAAGTTCTCATGTTTCTCCACAGGTTTGCGACTTCCGACTTAAGTCCGCATCTACCCTACAGGTTTACAGTGCTCATCGTAAGCTCAAACAATGAACTCAATTTGACTACTGAGAAATTTGACAAAAAATTTCAAAAGTAATTGTTGACAAGGCTCAAACTATGGTCTATCATATCTTTAAACCGTTGAGGAAGAGTAGTAACTTTAGCAAGTTTTCATTAAGAGAGTCACGGCTGGTGGGATGTGATATGAGAATCTAAAGCGAATGGACTTCTGAGGGCAAACTGAACAGCCGCTATAAGTGCTTAGTAGGTGCGACGCAGTGATTCAGCGTAAAGGGAATCAGCGTGTGATGGCACGTACTGAGTGAGTACACTGCAAAGGTGTGCTAAGCCGGGTGGCAACGCAGGAGATGATATTTGTGCTCCTGTCCCAGCAAAACTATATGCTGGGGCAGGAGCTTTTTGTTTTTAAAGGAGAGAGAATATGAACAACACAGAAATGACTAAGACTACTAATGAATTTCCAAACAAACTATACCTGACAGATGATGAAATGCCGAAAGCATGGTATAACCTTAGGTCTGATATGAAAAAAAAGCCTGATCCACTCATCAACCCTGAGACGGGAAATCCTGTTACATTAGAAGAACTGACACATATATTCACAGAAGAAGGTGCAAGACAGGAACTTGATGAAGATACTCAATTCATACCTATCCCTGAAGAAATTCAAAAAGAATACAGTAAATTCAGGCCCGCTCCCCTTATCAGAGCTACGGATTTTGAAAAATCCCTTGGAACATCTGCAAAGATCTATTACAAGTTTGAAGGAAACAACACCAGCGGAAGCCACAAGCTTAACTCTGCCATCGCCCAGGCATACTACGCTAAGAAGGAAGGCCTCACTCACCTTACCACTGAAACCGGTGCAGGACAATGGGGAACCGCCCTTGCAATGAGCTGCCAAAAGATGGGGCTTGATCTCACAGTTTATATGGTTAAGTGCAGCTATGAGCAGAAGCCATTCAGAAGAGAAATCATGAAGACCTTCGGTGGAAAAGTCGTTCCATCCCCTTCCATGGAAACAGAAGCCGGAAGAAAGATTCTTGCGGAAACTCCGGACAATCCCGGGAGCCTTGGGGTTGCAATCTCAGAAGCCGTAGAGGCAGCTGTGAAAACCCCCGCAACAAAATACGTTCTCGGCAGCGTTTTAAATCAGGTTCTACTTCACCAAACCATAATCGGTCTGGAGACACAGGCTGCCATGAAAAAATATGGAATAAAACCTGATATAATCGTGGGTTGCGCCGGTGGAGGATCAAACCTTGGAGGTTTTATGGCTCCATTCCTTGGGGAAAAGCTAAGAGGAGAAGCCGACTACAAATTCATTGCAGCAGAGTCAGCCTCCTGCCCTTCATTTACCAAGGGAGAGTTCAAATACGATTACTGCGATACAGGCCGGGTAACTCCTATGGCCAAGATGTATACTATGGGATATGATTTTATTCCACCTACAAACCACGCCGGTGGTCTTAGATATCATGGGATGAGTCCGATCCTATCGGAAATTTATCATCAAGGACTCATGGAAGCCCATGCATACGAGCAGCACGATGTTTTTGAGGCAAATACTTTGTTCGCCAGAGCGGAGGGAATCCTTCCGGCACCTGAAAGTGGACATGCCATCAAAGCCGTAGTTGATCAGGCGAGAAAATACCCTGCATCAGAGGGAGAAAGTGACGGGCCGGTGATAGTATTTTGTCTCAGCGGAACAGGCTTCTTTGATATGGTTGCCTATGGGAAATACAATAATGGAGAATTGTAAAAAAATTTCCTATATTTTATTGACTTGAAGTTCAAATGTGTTAAAGTTATCTAAAAAGAATGTAGTGTGTTGAAACCTAAAGTGAGATTTATTCATCACTTAAACAAAAGGAGGCTGTTATGATTAAGGTACTTGATTGGCTAGTCGGTGTTTTGTGGGGATTGCCACTGATCATTCTTATGATCTCCACAGGAATTTATTTCACAATTGCTTCGGGTTTTTTCCAGTTCAGACATTTCGGGCACATTATGAAGCATACCGCCGGAAGTCTTTTCACCAAGGAATCTCTGGACAAGGAACAAGCTAACAAGAAGGGTCAGTTATCGCCTTTTGAAACCATTTGTACTGCTATCGGTGGTACTGTAGGTTTTGGAAATATCGCCGGTGTCGCTACTGCAGTAGCTGCCGGTGGGCCAGGCGCCATCCTCTGGATGTGGATCTGTGCTTCTTTGGGTATGATTCTCAAACAGGTTGAGGTAACTCTTGGTGTCTTTTATCGCAGCAGAAATGAGCATGGAGATTACTATGGTGGTCCGACATACTACATGGAAAGAGGTCTCGGAGAAAAACGCCATTGGGGAGGCATATGGAAAATTTTTGCCTTCATATTCGGGTTGGGTATTTTCTCAACATTCTTCATCTCATCTTCAAATCTTACAGCGGCTCAGGTTTTGGCAGGTGCCATTGGTAGAGACAACCTGAATATTGCCGGTTTCAAGGTTAACACCATTATTCTCATGGGATTTATCATAATGGTTGCCACTTATCTTGCAACAACCGGTGGAACCAAGGGAATCGCCGCAAAATTCTCTAAGCTTGTTCCATTCATGAGTATCCTCTATCTTCTTATGGGTCTTGCTATGATATTCGTGAATATCAAAAGTGTTCCCTCTGCAATCTCCCAGATCTTTACTGATGCTTTTACCGGAACTTCCGCTATAGGCGGTTTCGCAGGTGCAACTGTCAGTGCAATAATCAGAACAGGCATGTCCCGTTCTGTTTACTCAAATGAAGCCGGCTGGGGAACATCACCTATGATTCACGCTTCTGCAGAGACTCCCCACCCTGTTGCCCAAGGGCTGTGGGGCTCTTTTGAGGCATTCTTTGACACCTTTATCGTATGTTCAATCACAGGACTTTCTGTAATATTGAGCGGTGCGTGGACAGATGGTACAAACGGTGGAACTCTTGCGCAGACAGCTTTTTCTGAGGGTTTTGGAACCTACGGATCTGTTCTTCTTGCAATTATTATGGTAATATTCACAGTTACAACTTCAGGTGGATGGTTCACCTATTATATCGCCGTACTACAGCATTTAAACAAGAATGGGGCCAAGTCATTTGATATTCTTATGAAGGTTTTCTGGATCACCCGTGCACTTCCTGCAATGCTGTGGACTATATACCTTGTACAGACAAATAACCAAGGATTCATATGGACTGTTGTCGACATAACATCTGCGATACCAACCTTTGTGAACGTCTTTGTTATCATGGTTTTGTCAAATGATTATCTTACCCTTTTAAAAGACTACAAGGCAAGATATATGGGAATCGGTAAGATTGATGAGAATGCGAAGCTGTTCTACGAGGATTAAAAGATATTATTTTGCAAGAAAGGAGAGTATGGTTTAGCAACTGCCTTATCATACAATTGATGCAATGAAGGTATTATACAAAAATGCAAAAGTATACACAGGTGAGCTTCCTCTCATGGAAGCTTTTGCTGTTGAAGATGGAAAGTTTATATTCGTCGGTTCAAATGCCCAAGGTGAAGAATTGAATTGCGATTCCACCATGGATCTTGAGGGTAAGTTCGTATGTTCCGGCTTCAACGACAGCCATATGCACCTACTTAACTATGGCCTTGCCCTTTCTATGGCACCGCTGAACGAGCACACAGGCAGCCTAAAATCCGTTATAGATGAACTGAAGCGTTTTGCAGCTGAAGGAAGCAAAAGAGGCGGCAAATGGATTTGCGGCAGAGGATGGAATCAGGACTACTTCTCCGACACAGACAGAATGCCAAACAGATATGACCTGGATGAGGTTTCCACCGAATATCCTGTTGTAGCCACAAGGTGCTGTGGGCATTGCCTGGTCGTAAACTCCAAAGCACTGCAAATATGTGGGGTAACTGAGGACACAAAGCCCCCTGAAGGTGGAAGAATTGGTATGGAAAATGGCGAACTTGATGGGCGATTCTATGATAACGGGATGGATTTAATCGAGAGCAGGATTCCAAATCCTGAAAAAAATGAAATCAAAGATATGATACGCCTCGCCTGTAAAGCTCTAAATTCTTACGGTGTCACAAGCAGCCAGACAGATGACTACAGTGCTTTTCGAACTGTTCCTTGGGAAACAGTGAACGATGCATATAAAGAGCTTGAGAAGGATGGAGAGCTGTCTGTAAGAGTTTATCAACAAAGCAATTTCACCAATCTTGATGATCTCAAAGGATTTGTTGAGTCCGGCTGCGTTACAGGGGCCGGAACAGAATTTTTCAAAATCGGGCCACTTAAAATGCTAGGTGACGGATCTCTGGGAGCTCGCACAGCTTACCTTAGCAAACCTTACACCGACGATCCTTCTACAAGTGGCATCCCAATCTTCTCCCAAGAAGAAATGATGGAAATGGTCAGCTATGCAAACAAAAACAACATGCAAGTTGCCATACACACAATAGGGGACAAAACCATGGACTTCATCTTAAATGCTGTGGAGAACGCTCTTAAAGAGCATCCACGTAAGGATCCTCGTCACGGGGTAGTTCATTGTCAGATCACAAGACCGGATCAGCTGAAACGCCTCGCAGAGATGAAGATGCACATTTACGCCCAAAGTATTTTCCTGGACTACGACATCCATATCGTGGAGAAGCTGGTGGGCAAAGAGAGAGCTTCCACTAGCTATTCCTGGAAGACTCTTCTCAAAAACGGATGCATTGTCTCCAACGGCACTGACTGCCCTGTGGAGATGCCAAATGCCATGGCAGGAATACAGTGCGCTGTAACCCGAAAGACTCTATCGGATCACATTGGTCCCTACCTTCCTGATGAAGCATTTACAGTAAAAGAAGCTCTTGATTCGTACACATATAACGGAGCTATTGCAAGTTTCGAAGAGAAGGAGAAAGGGCTGGTAAAATCAGGATATTTAGCTGATTTCGTCGTTCTGGGCATGGATCCATTTGAGGAAGATCCTCTTAAGCTTAAAGACATCCCTATTGTTTCAACCTACCTTGCTGGGGAAAAAGTCTTCGGATAAATCAAATAAATCAAATAAGTCAATTCAAAAGCCTTGCGTTAGGATCTGCCATCAGATACCTACACAAGGCTTTCTTTATTAGAATTTTTTGATTTAAATTGTCATATTTGATCTCTGATCAAAACCGGCTCTGTTTGATCTAATGACTTGCAAGCTTACATGCTTAAATGCCTTTGTTCAAATCACTTGCAGGCCGCCACAAGCTCCCTGGCCATGTTATCAGCATCCTCGAAGTTCTCCTCCTTAGGATTCCAGTTGCACTTAGCCTGAGCCTCGATGACTTCAAACCCGCATTCCGTCAAATTCTTCCTGAGAAGATCGCATGCCTCACCTGACCAACCGTAGCATCCAAAGACACCGGCCTTCTTCCCCTTGAAACGGCACTCCTTCAGAAACTCGATCCACCCACCTACGGAAGACAACATGTTTTGTGCTACCGTCGGCGAACCGAGAGCAATCGCCTTAGACTTGAAAACCTCAGTCATTATGTCATTCTTGTCGAACTGAGAAATATTATAAATCTTAACCACCGAATCAGGGCTCTCCTCCTTCAAAGTCTGAGCAATCCTATGAGCCAGCTTCTTAGTCCCGTCCCACATAGTATCGTAAACCACGGTGATCTGATCCTCCTGATAGCTATCGCACCACTTCTTGTACGCTTCCATAATCTCAGACACCTGAGTCCTCCAAATTGCACCGTGGGAAGGGCAAATCATCTCGATAGGAAGATTCATCTTCTCAAGCTCCGCCATCTTCATCTTGCACATAGGTGAAAAGGTGTTGATTATGTTAGCGTAATACTTCATGGCCTCAGACCACATATCGCACTGGTTAGCCTTATCATCAAACATCTCCTCAACTGCATAATGCTGCCCGAAAACGTCCATGGAGAACAAAATATTATCCTCCGTCATAAATGTCGCCATGCTGTCAGGCCAGTGTAGCATTCTCATTTCGATGAATTTCAGCTTCTTGCCATTACCTATATCAAGCTCATCCCCTGTCTTCACAACGTGGAAATTCCATTCAGGGTGATGATACTGCCCTACAAGAGATTTGACACAGTTTGATGTGCAGTAAATAGGAACATCAGGAATCTCAGAAATAATCGCCTCAAGGGATCCGCTGTGGTCCACTTCCCCGTGATGAGCGATGATATAATCTATTTCCTTTAAATCAATTTCCTTCTTCAAATTCTCAACAAATTCGTTCTTATGGGGAGCCCAAACAGTGTCCATGAGCACAGTCTTCTCTTCCCTTATCAGATAAGCATTCTGGCTTGAACCCTTGTTAATGCTGTAATCGTGTCCATGGAACCACTCAAGTTCCCAATCAATCTTTCCAACCCAATAAACGTTGTTCTTAATCTTCTTCATCATAAACCATTATCCTCTCTTAAATAAAAATCCAACAGCGATTCAAAATGAACCAATCAGCGAGACGAGAATCACTCAAAATCCGATGAAATCTCATCTTTAAGCTTCTGTATAATTCCCTCCGGGTTTTCCCCGTCAATATCCATGCGCCCGGCCATGTACTCCTTCACAGATCCAAGCCCAAGCATCCCTGCGATCTCCCTAATATATTTCAATCCCCACTGCTGCCTAGATATATCTCCGCCGCTTGTGGAAACATAAAAAGTCTGATCTACATGGCAAAGCCCCTTGAACCAGTCATCTTCAGTTGTGAAGGTCAGCCCGTAAACCACCATATTCTCAATGTAGACCTTAAGCATAGCAGGAAAGGAAAGATCCCAACAAGGAGCAGCAATCACAAGGACATCCGCTCTCGCAAGCTGCTTGGCACCGTCAAATATTCTGTGATCATAGTTCCCTTCCCTCGTCAGAGAATCTCTAAAAACTACGTCTTCCCCATTCAAAGGTTTAAAATCCCCATTGGAAAGATCCACCCTCTCAACAGAAACCTGGGTTCCTTCTCGCTTCTTCTTCTCACAAAATACCTTCACTAGGTGCTCTGCTACTTCGATTGTACGGGATTCACCTCCACGCAGACAGGCATCTACAAACAAAAGTCTTAAGCTATCTTCCATCTCTGATTTCTTCTCCGGATTATCCTTCGTCTTTCTTTCTTATTTCTTAAACTATATCACGGTTATTATAACATTTTTTCAAAAAAGTGTGTATACAATTTTGGGAATACTTGCAAAAAATTACTATATATAGCTTGATTTTGACCTGAGTGGGTATATAATGGGTGTAGGTTAAAGTAACTAGGGAGAAAGGGGGTCGATAAATTGCCGAGATTTGATATGCACTGTCATACTAAAGAAGGTTCTATCGACGCGAAAATTTCCATCAGAGATTACATTAAGATTTTGAAATCTAAGGGTTTTGACGGCATGCTTGTCACTGACCACGATTCCTATAAGGGTTATCGTCATTGGCGATCTAACCTAAAGGGTGTGGACAAGGCAGTTGAAGACTTCACCGTTCTAATGGGGGTGGAGTACGATACTTGCGATGCAGGGCATTTCATTGTGATTATGCCCGATGATGTGGAGCTACAGGTTCTGCAGATCAGAGGCATGTCTTATGAAGCTCTAACTGAGGTTGTTCACAAGAACGGAGGCGTACTTGGACCTGCTCATCCTTTTGGAGCCAAGAGCTCCAGTGCTATGTTTTGCAACAAGCTGATGAGAGGCTCAGATGTGTTGAATATGTGCGACTTCTTTGAAGGTTTCAACACCTGCGAAACTAAAATTGCTAATCAGGCGGCGATTACATGTGCTACGAGACTGGGACTACCTTGTACCGGCGGTTCGGATTCTCATAAGTCAGAGTATGTTGGTAGTGCTTTCACCGACTTTAATCGTCCCATTAACTGTAATAATGATATGATTGATGCGATCAGAAACGATGGAATCGAAAACTTTGGTGGACAGGAAAGGGAGTTCCTCAGAAAGCATGTGAAGAGGAATTCAGTATTTGCCACTTATGGATTCCGATCTTATAACAGAGCTCTTGGTGTTTTGTTTTCTCCTTTCAGGAGTATGATGAAGTACTTGGCTCTCACAGATTAGTTTAATACTCAGATTTGAGTCTATAACGGCACCCCCTCCAGCCTTATGCCGGAGGGGGTTTTGATTTTGATTATAGTAACTACATTAATACAAAACTAGCAGCCTGATGGCTGCTAGTTTTGTGATAATAGTATTGATTTGTATGTGTTAATTTCTAGTTTGATACTGTCGTGTAATGTTGTCTTTACTTTGTCTCAAACATACAAGTGCTTATGCAACTTATTACTCGACAATTCTTATAACCTGCTGGATAGGTCCAACACACGCTCCACCAAGTCCTGTGATTACTACACCAACATTAGGGTTCAAAGCATGTATCTCTTGGCCACCACCGATGTATATAGAAACGTGTGATCCATAGTGGATGATGTCTCCAGGCTGCATAGCTGATACAGGAACTGTTCTTCCGTATGATGCAAAGGATCTACCGATATTATATCCCATTCCTCTATACACTGCAACTACGAATCCGCCGCAGTCAACACCTGTGCTCAGGTTTGATCCTCCCCAAACATAAGGATAACCTACAAATTGTGTTGCATAAGCAGCGATTGAAGCTCCTGAACCTGAGTATCCTGCTCCACTTGGAACTGAATAGGATGACCCACCGCTGTAGCTACCACCACCAGCTGCTGCCTGAGGTCTAGCCTTAGTACCTCTTAGAACGATCTGAGGAGTAGCCTCCTTAGTCACGTTCTCTTTAATTGTCTCACTGCTCTGGATTGCACCGTTAACTGTTGTCTGTCTCAGTGTCAGATCCTTGCTTCCTTCAGCGCCTTCCTGTTTAACCTTTGTCTCACCTTCGTACAGCTCGTCAGTATCTTCGTACTTTACTTCAGGTGCAATTGCTTCTGTCCTGTTGAGAACTTCCACAGTTGTAACATTTACATAAGGAACTTCCTTCTCGATTGTAAGTTCATCCCCCGGCATGATATTCTCCGGGTTCATTCCCTTATTCATGGAAATCAGCTCTTCGTATCCCAGATTATTGGATGATGCTATATCCCAAGTGGTATCTCCATCCTTAACCTGATACTTCTGGGCTTCCTTAGCGCCTTTCTTGATTGTCTCTACAGCTTTGTCTGAAGAAACGATTCTAGGTGCCTTACCGTCCTTGAATCTCTGATTAACTGCCTTAAAATCTTTATCAACTTTAATCGATTCAACCTTAGCTCCCTCGGTTACATATGCCTTCTTAACACCATCTATAACCTTCTCGGCTTCGCTTTCAGAGCTGACAACTGCCAGCGTCTTCCCCCCGGCTTGAACCGCCCAATATTCCTCGCTTGCATAAGCTTTTGATGAATAGACCATAACTGTCATGAATAGCAACAGCGCTATAAGAACTCCCCCTATGACAGCATATCTATTCTTCCGTTTACTAAATGATTCACTCATCATAAATCCTTTCTACTACAATATATTTATGGTTAATATTCCTTACAGCCAGTAAGGAATTATCCATCTTGTTGCTTAAGCTGTATAATGATGGAGCAATCGGTATATCGGTTTCCTTTCTTGGACTTCGCGTCCGTAAAGTAGACTGATAACCAGCTCCTCATTCGCAGCGTTCGTTTTATGCAGGTTGAATCGTC
>JASBYX010000031.1 GCA_029983755.1 Anaerovoracaceae bacterium | reverse complement strand
AATCAGTGCTTATGTTTGAAAAAAGTTAGGACATTTTCATTTGCGCTTGACAGGGGAATTACTAAAAATCTGCTTTCGTTATTTCTCCTCAAAAACCCTGTTCAGTGTCAAGCTCTCTGTTTCCTGTCAAGCTCTCTGTTTCCTATCAAGCTCTCTGTTTCCTATCAAACTATCTATTTCCTATCAAGCTCCCTCATGTAGTAAAACAGATACTGCTGAGCATAGCCTCCAAGATCTCCGAATTTTTTCCCGGCAAACTCAGCTATTCCCTTAAGATCATCTTCAGGAAGGCCGTAAACATGATTCATAACACGCTTTACCCAAACATCTATGGGAAAACTCTGCCTCTCTCCGAGTCCGAACAAGGCAATGCAATTCGCCACCTTTGGCCCCACGCCTGTCAAAGAAAGCAGTTCCTCATACGTACCAGGGAGCCCTCTCTCACAAACCTGTTTTGCTGATTCCACGAGATACTTGGCCCTGTAGCCAAGACGAATCGGGGCAAGATCTTCCACGGTCAACTTCCCCATAACCTCAGGGGATGGAACGGAAAAGGCACGAAAATCCCCGCCAACTGCATCCCCAACGATCTCAGTCCCCTCAATCTCGTCACCGAAATGAAGAGCCAGGTTGTTGATGCACCCCTTTATGCGCGGAATGTGGTTATTTTGTGAAATTATAAATGAGACTATCGTTTCCCATGGATCTTGGTTCAAAATTCTAATTCCTGAGCCGAAATCTATTGCTTTTTCTATGGTGCTGTCTTCTCTGATAAGTCGCGTCTTTATGTCCCCATAGTCTCTGTCGAGATCCAAATAATTCCTCCAGAAACCTTCATCCCCATTTCCTGTTATGGTTAGTGTGCTCTCATAGGGTTCATATTCCATCAGCGCAAAATACCGGCCTGCGATGCCAAGGTATCTCTGTTTAGAATTGTAGATGTAGCCCGGGGATAATGGCTTTTCCCAGTCTGCTTCGTAAATGCCTGCTTGGTTCTCAGCGTTTGTGATGTCAACAGGCTCCCAACGAAAGCACTGGCCGCACAAAAATATGTGATCCAGATTGAAATCTTTGATATCTTTGAAAACTATTTTGTTCATATAATCGTCCTTGCAACTCCTATTCAATTAAACTATATGCATTTTAAATTATATACATATACTGTCCCGTTAAAGCTTAACATTATTGTATATTCATCGCATTCCTTTAACTTCTACGCGAATGTTTTCTATGTTAAATGCTGTCATTTTTTCCACCATGTCGAAGAGTCTTTTTTGATACCTTGTGGCAGTTTCCCAAGGATCTGCGTTTCGATCTACAAGGATTGAAACGTTAACCCTCATGGCGTCTATCGATGTGTTACCGTAAACTTTACCGACACTTTTGACACCTATCGTTGTTCTGCCTACACACCTTGCAATATCAGCAACAACTTTGTCAGAGATGAAGAATTCCCCAACATAGCTATACGTTGGTCTCACAACTGTCAAATCTCTCCTTTGCGCACGTTTGCCTTTCTTGCCCTTTCCAATATCCCTTGTCTGGGATCCACCCCCCTGTGTCGATCCTATTCCTCCTGTGATCCCTGGAATCCCTTGGATTACAGGTAAGCTTTGGGATAAGTCTCTGAAAACCTGCAGAGGGTCAATGAAATAACCGGCAAAGTCTCTTTTTAGCTGAAGAGTCGGAACGGGAATTACGTGCTTACCTTGGGAATATCTCTGCTTTCTAGCGAAGAGGCGCTCTTCCTCTGTGGTTAATTCTTCGATGTAGATTTGATTTTCAGGCTCGGGATTTGGGAGACTTAGACGGCTTATTATTTTGTTGATCATTCGATCAGAAGTGCCGATTACGAGAATTGAATGGGGGTTTACCCTTGCCAGAGCTGAAACGACTGAATCTCTGTGCTCATCCAGCCTGAATAGAGCAGTCTTGATTGCGCCGATGGTTGTGTTTTGGCGTTTGGCTGAAATTCCGGCTATTACTTGGGAGTGATATATGAAAAGACCATCATCTATGATGGCGTCTATGTCGAGATCCTTGCAAAGGCTCAGGGCTTGATAGCTTTTACCTGTCCCTGATTTTCCAACTAAGGTGTAAACTTTCATCTTTACTTATCTATTCCCTTCTGTTATAATGAAGTCGGTTAAAAACATTTGAAAAAGGAGGATTTAAAATGGCTTATAAGATTGAAGATAGCTGCATCGCTTGTGGTGCTTGCGAAGCTGAATGTCCAACTGGTGCTATCAGCGAAGGAGATGGAATCTTCGTTATCGACGCTGATACTTGCATCGACTGTGGCGCTTGTGCCGGTGTATGTCCAACTGGAGCACCTGTAGAGGCATAGGCCCTCAACCGGTTTATCTTTGATGCAGAAGGCATGACAAGTTCATGCTTTCCATCATCATAGATATCAATTTAAAACACGAACCGCTTCAGAGGAAGCGGTTTTTTCTTTGTGTTTTATTATAAATTCTGCTATATGGGGAGCTCTTACAGCCAGCACTTATTGTAGCTATTTGGCTTTTCGAACTCCTGCCTTACTTAGACTCCTTCTTGGCCTTCTTCTCAATCTTAGACTTTTCTATATCTTTAATATGATATGCAAGTGAGTGAAGGCTGTCGGAAAGGTGCACATTTTCAATGGCGACCCAGTCAGGAACTTCAAGATCCACAGGAGCAAAGTTCCATATACCCTTAACTCCTGCAAAAGTTAGCCTATCTGCTATCGCCTGGGCATTCTCCTTGTTCACACATATGATTCCAATATCTATATTGTGTTCCTCTACATAATCTACAAGATCTTCATTGTCTAAAATCTTGTATCCGTTCATCTCTTTGCCAATGAGGTCTTCTTTCACATCGAAAGCAGCGTACATGTTGAATCCACCCTTGTATGAAGCTATATAGTTTCCGATGGCGGTACCTAGATTACCGGCACCCACAACAACCATCTTGTAGTCCTTATCAAGTCCAAGAATTCCGCTTATTTCGTTGTACAAACCGCTAACGCTGTATCCGTACCCCTGCTGTCCGAATCCTCCAAAGTTGTTCAAATCTTGCCTAATCTGGCTTGCCGTATATCCGATGATCTCAGAAAACTCCTTGCTGGAAATCTTCTCAACGCCCTTTCTCTTGAGCTCATATAGATATCTTCTGTATCTTGGAAGTCTTTTGATAACTGCACTTGAAATCTTTGTTGTTCTCTTCATTTTAAAACCTCGAAATTAATTTTTACTTGTCAATGTCAATAGATATTTGTTCTAAAAATTCACTCTTATAATACCCTGTTTGATAGAATTATAACACACAATGTTCAATTTTTCATTCATTATGCAATAAATTGAAATTGATGGTATATTGCAAGATGGAATTGATTGGTGTCAACAAGTCTCTACCAGTAAGCAATTAGAAAGAAAAAAGGCAGCAATGAGGCGATTTCCCCACAAAAAAACCAAGCCCTCGAAGAGCTCGGTAAATAGTCATCTACCCTCAAGTTGAAAGCATATCCTCTGTTAGCAAAACTAAAAACTAAAAACTAATCAATGTTCTCAGCATTTTCCTCAACATACTTAACCAGATCACCAACCAGCTGGAAGTGTTCAGCTTCTTCATCAGGAATCTCAATATCGAACTCTTCCTCGATGCCCATGATTATTTCTACAGCATCCAGTGAGTCTGCTTCAAGATCCTTCATAAGATTAGTGTCCATAGTCACCATTGACTCTTCAAGCTTTAGCTGATCAACGATTATGTCCCTGATTTTTTCAAAAACCATATCTACCTCCGAATATAATTCAATAATTCCTATAAACTTCTTTAAATCTCTTACCGTTGAATTAACATGAATCATTATAGTACAAGTGTTTGCCCTTTGCAAGTGTAAAAACAAAATAGTTTGCGGTTCCAACGGCTCCACTCTTTAGCTGTTCTTTCCGGAAATCAATCTTAAATTCACTCAAGCTCCATCCACCTATCATAAGCATCTTCCAATTCGGCCTTAAGTTTTTCGTTCTCCTTAGCGAGCTTTTCAAGGAGCTCAAAGTCGCTGTGATTTCCCTCAGCACACATTTCTTCTTCGTTTGCCATGATATCTGCCTCATGCTGTTGTATCAAGGCCTCGAGGCGGTCTTTCTCCCTCCGTCTTCTCCTCTCCTCAGCTTGTCGTTCCTTTCGCCTTGCCCTCTCGATCTGAGAGCTTGTCTCCTCCCTATCAACAGTATCTTCCCTGTCCGATCCGGCTATTGAGCCATTCACATTCCCACTGAAAGAATTAGAGTTGCCGCCATATCGGCCCTTATTTTTCCCCGGCTTATAATCGTCAAGATTTATGATTCTTTCCGGAATTTTATCGAGAAAATACCTGTCGTGGCTTACAACTATTACTGTGCCCGGGTATTCCGACAGAGAATCCTCAAATGCCTCCTTAGAATCGATATCGAGGTGATTGGTCGGCTCGTCAAGAAGAAGTACATTAGCCCCTCCCATCATGAGCTTTAGAAGGGATAGCCTTGCTTTCTCCCCGCCTGATAAATCCGAAACCCTCAGAAACACATCATCTCCCCTGAACAAAAACCTGGCCAAGAGATTTCGTATCTCCCCTTCCGTATACAATCGGAAGTCCTGATGCACCTCCTCGAGCACAGTGTTTTGTTCATTCAAAAGCAGCTGACCCTGATCGTAATATCCGAAAGCCACATTGTGCCCGATTTTCAGGTTGCCGGCCTTAAGGGGAATCAGCCCCAAAATAGCTTTTAGCAAGGTGGTCTTCCCAACGCCATTTGCTCCGGAAATGGCAATTCTCTCGCCTCTCCTAATCAGAAATGACAAGCCTTCAACAAGTGGTTTTTCAAATCCGACGGAAATGTTTTCGCCTATGAGCACATCTGTCCCTGATGGAAAATCCTCTTTGAATGACAGCTTCATCTTATCGGCGAGGGCCTCAGGCCGAGAAATTCTCTCCATGGCGGCAAGCCTCTTTTCCCTTGAAGCAGCTCGTTTGGCAAGCTTTTCGGTGCCTCTTTCCTTGAAACGCCTGATCATGTCCTCCTGCCTTGCGATCTCCTTCTGCTGGTTCTGATATGCCCTCATCTCACTGTCCCTGACAGCCTTTCTCTCTTTTGCATAAAAGCTATAACTACCGCTGTACATACGACCCTTGCCGCCGGAAATCTCCAAGGTCTTCTGAGTTGTTTTGTCCAGGAAGTACCTGTCGTGGCTCACGATGATAACGGCACCTCTGTAGTTGCGAATGTGCTTTTCCAGCCAATTTATGGTGCTCACATCAAGGTGGTTTGTTGGTTCGTCCAAGAGCAAAATATCCGGCTTCGATAAGAGTATGCATCCCAAAGCCAGTCTCGACTGTTCGCCTCCTGAAAGCTGGGATACAGGCTTTGCATAGTAACTCTCTTCGAAGGACATCGCCTTTAGCATTCCCTCAACTTCGCTGTCGTAGTCGTAGCCCTCAACATTCTTCATGGCCTCGTAAACTGTCAGTTCCGGGGTTTCTCCAGTTTTTGACGGCTCAGACTCTGACAGTTCCGTCTTTGACGATTTCGTTTCAGGCAGTTCATTTTTGGACAACGCAAAATTATCCCTCTGTCTGAGATATCCTACCTTCTTATCTCCTGATATGAATACCTCCCCCTCATCGGGATCGATTACTCCTGCCAATATATTCAAAAGTGTGGTTTTGCCTGCACCGTTGATTCCCACAACCCCAAGCTTTTCTCCGTCATTAATGTGAAAGGAAACATTCCCTATTATAGGCTCGCCCCCGTAGGACTTGCCGATTGAATTAGTTGAAATTGCAATCATATGTCAAGCCCTGAGACAGCATCCAGATCAAGGCCATCTCCTCCTCTTTCCACAAATTCGTAGTGAGCTGCTATGGCAACCATGCCGGCGTTGTCAGTACACATTATCATAGGGGGTATATATAACTTTACATTTTCTTTATCACAGAGATTCCTCATAACCTGTGACAGCCTCGAGTTGGCAGCAACGCCACCTGCGAGAACCAGTGTGTCCATCCCTTCTTTCCGGACAGCCTCCATGGTTTTGGTAGTCACCACTTCAACAACAGCCTCTTGAAAAGAAGCCGCCACATCTGCTTTGTTTACCTGTCGCCCCGCCTGCTTTTCAGTGTTCACATAGTTCAAAACACCTGTTTTGATGCCGCTGAAGCTAAAGTCGTATGTTCCCTTTTCAAGCCATGTTCTCTTAAATTCCACAGCACTTCCGTTTCCTTCCTTAGCCAGCTTGTCAATTTTCGGTCCCCCGGGGTATCCAAGGTCCAAAACTCTCGCCACTTTGTCGTAGGCTTCTCCTATGGCATCATCCCTTGTGGACCCCAAAACTTCAAACTCCGTATAACTCTTCACCTTTACTATATTTGTGTGCCCACCGGAAACTACCAGAGAAATGAATGGCGGTTCAAGTTCCGGATAAGTTCCGTAAGCTGCAGCCATGTGACTGTGCATGTGGTTTACTCCAATCAGCGGTATACCCTTTGCAAATGAGTAGGCCTTGGCAGCTGCAACACCGATAACCAATGCTCCTGACAGTCCGGAACCATAGGTCACCCCTATGAGGTCAATATCCTTCCAAGAAACATTCCCCTCCTTCATGGCTGCTTCAACCACACCGTTTATATTTTCCAGGTGGTGCCTTGAGGCTATCTCCGGAACAACACCACCGTAAGCCTTGTGAATTGCAATCTGGGATGAAATCACATTGGAGAGAATCTCCCTATCTCCCCTTAGAATCGCAACGGATGTCTCATCACAGCTTGTTTCTATGGCCATGGTTATGAAATTTTTGTCCTTTTGCCTTTCTATCTTAGTCCTTTTCCTCACTTTTTTCACCTTTTCGCTTCCACATTATCAGGGCGTCCTCAGGATTGTCTCCATCTTGAATGTAGTAGCCTTTTCTGATGCCTTCAACCTCAAAACCGAAGGCCTGGTACAATCCAATTGCAGGGGCATTACTCCTTCTGACTTCTAAGGTAAAATCCTTGACCCCTTCCCTGTATCCATCTCTTGCCATGTATTCCAAAAGCTTCTTTCCGTAGCCCTTCTTCCTGAACTCCTTCGATACGACAACATCGTTGATATGACCCTCCTCGCCTATTTTCCAGAAGGCTGCAAATCCGATAATTTCTGTTCCCGTCCTATGAGACTGTCCGGGCAGTGCTTTCCCGCCTCGTTCGAGAACAAAATACCTTGCCTTTGGGTTTTCTGTCATATCTTTAAGTGTCTCCCCTTCACTCCATGCGTGTTTGAAATTTACGGCTTCGATCTGAGAAATAGCCTTAGCATCCTCAGGTTTGCCACGCCTCACGTATATATGATCTTTGCTTTCTTTCTTCACACCGATTAAGCCTTGTTTTAGTTTCGCTTCGGCTTCGGGTATCCTCATATAATCCGGAAGTACTTCCTCATAGGAGACTCTTCTTCCTTCTTCAAATAATACGGAAGCATACTGTGCTAAAAGTTCAGCGTTCTGATATTGTATCTCACCCTCTGAATCCCTTGTTACGAAATTTACATCTAGGGATGAATTTTCATTTGTGCTTTCTAATTCACTGATGAAATTCCGAATTTCTTCCCCATATGCGTCAAGTCCATCTCCATAGAATTCAACAGTAGTCATTACATTATTGCCATTGGCATTTCCTGAAATTGCATTATTGTCATGAATGGTTTCTACTTCGGAATCTTCTGACTTATTCTTTTCACGCTTGTACAAACTGAGAATATCTTCTTTGAGAATCTGCAAAAGATCTTTGAGCATTATGCAGCTTCCCTCATGTATACTAAGAATTTCTCCACTGTTCCCATTTTTCACTGTGCCTTGTTCACCATCGGAAATAATTCTCTCCTTTGTCTGCTTAAAAATAGCTCCGTACACCTGACCCCTTCGTGCGTTGTAAATGGGAACAACATATTTTGTTCCCGGAGTTTCTTGGGCGCTTCCCTCATTAAACTTTTCCTTCCACATTTCAAGGGAACCTACAGGTACGAGAGGTTTATCCAAAATCTGTCCTAGGCATCTGGCTGTTGTCACACCGATTCTGATGCCTGTAAAAGAACCTGGACCCACGGAAACGGCAATGGCATCCAGATCAGTCGGTTTGATTCTCTGTCTCTTTAGCACCTCATCCATCATGGGAGCAAGTTTTCTCAGATGTGACATTGGGCTGTCTGTTTTCTCCGAGGTAATCCTACTCTCTGTGGATTGTCTGTCCACATCTGACACCTGAAGACCCCCTTCTTGAACATGATTGTCTCTCTCATGGTTAAGCCTTTCAGGGCTTTCGGAGAGCTCAGGATTTCCGGTGACTTCGGAGATTTCAGGGCTATCGGAGAGCTCAGGATTTCCGGTGACTTCATGAATTTCAGGAATCTCGGAGCTTTTTTCTTTGCTTATCACAGCAACGGATCCTATTTTCCCGGTGGTTTCAATTGCTAAAATGTACATCTGTATATCCTTTCGTCTCCCTTTCCCCAGGTTATCTCTATTACCATAGCATCTTCAGGAATTGCTTCAAAGATCAAATCTGCCCATTCTATTACGCATATTCCATCCCCTTCTAGGTATTCTTCCCCACCGATATCATAAAACTCTTCCTCGCCTTCAAGTCTGTAAACATCGAAGTGATGGAGAGGAATTCTCCCTGTGTAGTAGGATTTTACAATAGTAAAAGTAGGACTTGTAATTGATTCTTCAACTCCAAGTCCCTGTGCAATGTACTTTGTTAATGTTGTCTTTCCCGTGCCTAAATCTCCAATGAGGGCAATCACAGTTCCGGGGGAGCATGTTCTCCCGAGTTTTCTCCCAAATTCTGCAACTTTTTCTTCGGAATCAAACTTTATGGTTTTGCTCCCACCGATGTTGATGTCAACTTTACTGATATCAGTTTCCACTAAATCCTCACCGGAGCGACTTTCTTCGTTGAGGTTGCCCACAACAGACACGTGTTTTGTGGAATTATCCATATTTCTATACCTTTCTTGCACTTTACTATTAATTCTTGTGTAGATATGCGGATATCCTCTTATAAATAATCATTGTTATCCCACCGTTAATTCCGGCCTTCAAAAGATTAAAAGGAAGAACCACTGGTAAAATCATGGGCATCACCGCAGATCTAGGTATTCCCATAAAGAGAGGTGTAATAACCATGTTGGCAAGACACATTACCACTGTCATGACGATTGCTCCTGCAACTATCCCCTCGATGGCTCTCTTCTTCGACTTCTTCATGGAATAAAAAGTTGACGCCACGAGGACGAAACTTCCCGTTGCAATCATGTGCATTATGAATCCGTAGACGCCATCTTCTCCAAGGGCAAATGCCTGAATCAGGCTTACCACGGTGGTTACAATCAGCCCGGGTATTGGGCCGAACGCAAAAGCCGTCACGAAAATTGGCACATCCGCCGGGTCATATCTCAGAAATGGCGCCGGTGGAAACGGAATCCTTATTATCAGAAGCAACACGCAGGATATAGCCGTCATCAGACCTATCTTTGCGATTGTCTTACTGCTGTACTTTCTGTTCATTAAGCAATCTCCTCCATTCCATCGTAGACAATTCCAAGGTCGTATTTCCCTGAAACTTCCTCAAATAGCTCAAACAGTTCTTCTTCCGATGGAACATAGTCATCTTCAAGATTTCTGATTTTTACATACAAAACAATGGTGTCTTTGAGTTTTTCAACTTCCTCAGGGTCTGCGGCAAACCCTGCCTCTTCTGCCTTTGCTCTGAGACTATCAGACAAAACATAGGTGTTCATGCAGTCCACCATATCTAAAATCTTCTCATCTGCAAAATTGAGACACGCCAAAAACCCGAAGAAATCCGTATAAACAGTTCCTGTGATTTCCATTGATTTTCCAATCTTTCTGGATCTTATGGTCTCTGCACTGGTCTCTCTTTCGAATTCTTCAAGTGATTTGATCACATCTTCATAAATGCTAGGTGAGCTTGCATATATTATACATCTTTGAGCATGGCACTGGGCTGACAGCTTACTCAGCCTCAGCCCAGATAAGTTACCACTGTTAAGTTTCTTTACGATTCTCAAGGAATGATTAAAAATCAACCGCTTCAACTCCCTTGATCTCAGGATATGATTCCATGAGAATCCTTCCGATTACACCCTGAAGTGTCATTCTCGCACCGGGGCAACCCGCGCAGTGACCTTTAAGTTTAACCTTTACGATGTTATCCTTATATTCCACAAACTCAACATCTCCTCCATCGTTTTGAAGGAAAGGTCTTATTTTGTCCAATGCATCCTGTATCTTTGCTTCCATTTCCATTCTTCTACCTCCTGTGTTAATCTTTACTGCAATATTATATTACTAATACCCTGGAATGTAAAGAATTCCCACAGAAGACAAAATTACTTTCTCTTTATTGCTTCTTCTTTGTTAAATTTCTTGGCTTTTTCTATCCCCTTGAGAATCCTGAGGCCGCCTCCGGCAAGAGCTTCCATCTCACATTCTCCGGGCATTAGAATCACAGGGGCAAGGTAGCTGACCCTTGGAACGATCATATCAGTCAATATTTTTGAATAAGCTAATCCTCCTGTTATTATCACAGCCTTCACATCACCGTTTAAAACAGGAGCAAGCCACCCTATATATTTGGAGATCTGGTATGCCATCGCATCATATACAAGCTGAGCCTTGTAGTTTCCGGCCTTATACATTTTTTCCATCTCTCTGCCGTCAGTAGTTCCCATATATGCAACGAGTCCACCGTTTCCTCTTATACGTTTTTTAACTTCCTTGTACGTCAACCCGCTTTTTTCGCAAAAGTCAATTAGAGAAAGTAGCTGTGTTCCGCCTGATCTCTCAGGTGACATAGCTCCTTCATCGTCAGAAACTATATCTATAATTTTCCCCTTATGGTGAGCACTCATTGATGATCCGCCACCGATATGAGCGACAATAAAGTTATTATCGAAATATTCAATTCCTTCCTGTTCACAGTACTTCATTGCCATAGCCCTACTGTTCAGCACGTGACAGGTTGGTTGTCTCCTGAACTCAGGAAACCCTGTAACCCTTGCAACAGGGCTTAGGTAGGATCCCATAACTGCATCGTAAATGTATGCGTTGATACCGGCCTCATCTGCTAGCCTTTTTCCTATCAGTCCTCCAAGATTTGAGGCGTGGGGAGAACTGTGCTCCTCACTTGAAAGTGCTTCACAAAGCTCATCATCCACAAGGTAACCCTCTCCACCGATTCCATAAACCAGACCGCCCCTTCCCATGATTCCATCGAAGTCGGAAAGCTCATATCCCTTATCCTTTATGAATTCACGCACAGCCGTAAGACGATACTCCAGCTGGTCAGCTATTTTGTCGAAGGATTTGAGGGTATCCGCATCGTGCTCCAGATTCTCCTGCACCAGTTTCTCTCTGTCTTTAAAAACAGCCAGTTTGGTGCTGGTGGAGCCGGGGTTGATGATGAGCTGCAAGTAGTGATCCTTCTTAGCTACCGATGCTCCCATATATTCTCCCTTGGATTCTCCCATGTTTGCTTCTCTCATAAATTGTACTCCTTAGCAAGTTCTTTGAATTTTGGTATTGAATTTTCGCAGGTCTCTTTGCTTACGCAATATGCAAGTCTCACATAGCCCGGGCAAGCAAAAGATGTTCCGGGCACCATTAGGATGTTGTATTTCTTCCCCTTATTCACAAATTCCTTGTCGTCAGGTTCAGGAGACTTCACCCATAGATAAAACGCTCCCTCAGGTTTCAGGCATTCAAATCCCGCTTCTGTCAAGCCGTTGTACAAAATCTCTCCGTTCTGCCTATAGAATTCCACGTCCGCCTCGGCGTCCACGCATCTTTGAATCACAAGCTGGATTAGAGATGGCGCATTAACTGCCCCGGACACTCTGTTTGCAATTGTTGCAGCCGCTATGAAATCCGCGCTCTCGTCCGACTCGTCAGGAATTACTATATACCCTATACGTTCTCCCGGAAGGGAAAGGGACTTGCTGTATGAATATGCAACTATTGTGTTGTCATAATACTTGGTCACATATGGGACTGTTCGCCCACCGTATACGAGCTCTCTGTACGGTTCGTCCACCAAAAGATAAATGACAGTTCCAAGCTCTTTTTGCTTTTCAGTAAAGGCCTTTGCCAGATTTTCGATGACTTCCTCGGGGTACACAACTCCTGTTGGGTTATGAGGGTTGTTGATTATTACAACCTTGGTTTTAGAAGTTATCATTTCCTTCATTTTCTCTATATCCGGCATGAAGTCCTCCACATTTGGAGGAACCACCACAAGCTTTCCATCGTAGTTTGCCACATAGTTTCCATATTCAACAAAATACGGTGCAAAGGTCAACACTTCATCTCCCGGATCGAGGATTGTCTTTAGAGTTACATTAAGGGCAGAACCTGCTCCAACTGTCATGATAAGATTCTTGGCGGCAAAGTTTGTCCCGTGCAATCTGTTCAAATGATCTGCTATCGCCTTTCGAGTTTCCTCAAATCCCGCATTATTCATATATCCATGGACCTTCACAGGATCTTCATTTTCGATAATGTCCAAAATTGCTTCCTTTACTTCCTTTGGGGCAGGCACATTTGGATTGCCAAGGCTGAAATCAAATACGTTTTCTTCCCCATATTCAGCCTTCATCTTAGCGCCCTCTTCAAACATCGCTCTTATTACAGAGCTGTTCTTAACAAGGGGTTCCATTTTCTTTGAGATCATTTCAATTCCTTTCCTTACCTTAGACCTGTGATTTATTCCCAGGAGTTTACCCTCGTGATTTATTTACATGAGTTTTGCCCTGTGATTTATTCCCAGGCTATTTTATATGTGCCGAGGGAAGACCCTCGGCACTTTAGGACAGTTATTTTGTTTACTTATTCACCGCATCCATTCCCACTTTCAATGCTTCTAGGTTTAGATCTATGAATTTTTCTTTAACGTTGGTTCTGATTATCTGCTCCCAGTCAATGTCCTCAAGATCCATGATCTTGATTATTGTGCCCAGGAGGATAACATTGGTTGCCTTAGCGTTTCCAAGCTCTCTAGCCATCTTAGTTGCATCGAAGGCGAAAACTTTATTTGCAGATTTCTGAATCTCTTGGATAACATCTTTAGCATACTTTTCAAGACCTGTTGAAACTGTCATGGATGGTATCTCGTAATCGTTTACAACCACCGTACCTTCCGGTCTCAGATATGGAAGAGTCCTAAGAGCTTCCATCTTTTCAAAGGCTACAATCATATCTGCAGAACCTTTTTCAATGATTGGAGAAAGCACCTTCTCCCCGTATCTCACTTGAGAAATAACATCTCCACCACGCTGGCTCATCCCATGAATTTCGCTCATCTTAACATCGTAACCATGCTCCATAAGCCCTATGGTCAGCATCTTTGCGGCGAGGATGGTTCCCTGACCGCCAACACCTGTCAACAAAACATTCTTAGTCATCTCAGTCCCTCCTCACTGTTTCTTCTGAATAGCCTGAACAGGACAAACCTGCATGCACACATCGCATCCTACGCAGCTATCAGGATTGATGAGCATCTTCTTCTCTTCATCTTGGAACTCAAGGGAAGGACAGCCTGTCTTCTGACACTTCCTGCAGCCGATACATACTTCCTGATTTACAAAATTCTTAGTTGAGAACATTCCCTCAAATTCATCTATATCTTCCTGTGAGAATTTCTTGAGCACGCAAGGCCATCTTGTGATTAGAACCGATGCCTCATCTATAGCAAGCAGCTCATCAAGAGCCTTATCCACAGCGTCAAGATCATTAGGGTTTACAACTCGTACATGTTTGATTCCCATAGCCTTAACCAGTGGCTCCAGCTGAATTTCTCCAGCAGGATCTCCCTGGGCGGTGAAGCCTGTTCCCGGATTGTTCTGATGACCTGTCATGGCTGTGATTCTGTTGTCCAGTATTACGCTGATGGTACGTGAATTGTTATACACCGTATTCAAAAGTGAATTGATTCCTGTATGGAAGAATGTAGAATCTCCCAAAACAGCAACAACTCTCCTATCAACTCCGGCTCTGTCGAAGGCCTGCTGTGCTCCATGACCTACAGAAAAACTTGCACCCATACATACACAACTGTTCATAGCGTTGTATGGAGGACCTGCAGCAAGTGTATAGCAGCCTATGTCTCCGCTTATCATTATATTCTTTCTCTTTCCCAGTCTGTAGAAGAATCCCCTGTGAGGGCACCCTGAACACAGAGTTGGAGGCCTTTTGATAACCTTATCTTGAGCATACTCAACCGTAGGAAGCTCCTCTCCATCAAGACATTTTCTCAGTATACTTGGAAGCATTTCTCCGTAAGGTGGGAAAAGATCCTTACCATGAGGCTTAAATCCAAGCATCCTTACAAAATCTTCGATATATGGATCATCCTCCTCAACGATATAGATTTCGTCAACAGAATTACAAAACTCCGTGATTTTCTTAGGTGGAAGCGGCCATGTGAATCCCAGTTTTAGATAGGAAGCCTCTTCGCCGAACACTTCCTTAGCATAATAATATGATGGGCCTGATGCGATGATTCCCACTTTTCTGTCGTTCATCTCAACCCTGTTGTATGGACAGACTTCTGAGAATTCTCTTAGCTTTGCAGTTCTCTCTTCAATTTGAACCCTCAAAATCCTTGCGTGTGCCGGCAATGCCACATACTTCATTGGATTAGGTTCCCAAGGTTTAACCTCAATTTCCTTTCTTTCACCAAGTTCCACTATGGACTTTGAGTGACAGACACGAGTCACAAGCCTGATCATGAACAAAACATTAAACTCTTCGCTCAAATCAAAGGCTGCTTTCATCATGTCAAGGCACTCTTGGCTATCTGCAGGCTCCATCATAGGGAATTTACCATGTTTAGCATAGTTTCTGTTGTCCTGCTCATTCTGTGACGAGAACATGCCCGGTTCATCAGCTGTAACCAAAACAGTTCCCCCGTTGACTCCCATATACGCATAGGTCATCAGAGGGTCCGCCGCCACATTTACGCCCACATGCTTCATTGAAGCCATGGATCTCACTCCGGCCATGGAAGCCCCTATGGCTGACTCCATAGCAACTTTCTCATTAGGCGCCCACTCTGCATAAATCTCCTTGTAAGTCGCAATGTTTTCCAAGATCTCCGTGCTTGGAGTTCCCGGATAAGCCGATGCATGACGGACACCCGCTTCGTAAGCTCCACGGGCTATAGCCTCGTCTCCTGTCAATAGCTTCTTCATTACATCTAACCTCCTTTTACATATAGTTTCTCACTATAAGTTGTCTATAATTATGCATTATCCCAATATGCCCTCTTATATTTAGCCTAGCTTTCTATCCAACTATGTCAGATATAAGGCAGCATGCCACAAGTGCAAAATACTTCTCTTCGAAGGTGGCACTTCTAGAGTTCAATGCTATAGGGCACTTCGCTCCCATAACTACCCCGGCCATCTTTGTATTGCCGAAAAGTAACAGACCCTTAACCATCATATTCCCTGCATTTATATTAGGTACCAAAATGATATCCGCATCACCTGCTACAGGACTGTCGAAGCCCTTTATCTTAGCAGCTTCCTTTGAGAATGCAATATCTGTTGAAATCGGTCCCTCAACAAAACAGTTGTCAATCTGACCATTATCCGCCATCTCTTTTAGCTTGGCTGCATCAACGGTTTCCGGCATCTTCGGGTTTACCACTTCAAGGGCACAAGTGACTGCAACCTTGGGCTTTTGATACCCCATGTAGTTAAACATCCTTACGGCATTGTTAATCATTCCAATCTTCTGCTCCAAGGTTGGATACATGATCATACCGCCATCGGTAACTCCTACAAGTTTGTGATATCCCGGGATCTCAAGAAGGGCAACATTTGACATAAGTCCTCCTATTCCGATTCCCTTTTCCTTATCCAGTACAGCCTTTAATATTGTGCTCGTCTGCATGAGGCCCTTTTGCAGAAAGTCAGCTTTTCCCTCTTTCACAAGTTTCACAGTAATCTCAGCAGCTTCCTTTTCATCAGTGGAATGTATGATATCTTTTTCAGAGAATTCGTGACCGTTCTCCTTACAGACTTCTTTAATCCTGTCTTTATCTCCTATGAGGATATAGTCCAAAAGCCCATCATCTTTTGCCTTAAATACAGCCTCGAGGGTATGCCAATCATTGGCACATGCCACCGCTACAACCTTCTTTGGACGTTTAAGTACCATGCTTCTCAGCTCTTGAAAATTCTTAAGCTCTGCCATAAATAATAATACCTCGTTTCTATAATATACTATAACATAATCTGTAGATTGAATATCCGAACAATGACTTATGTTTTCGTATATAAGTCGAATTATTTCGCTAAAAATTCAACCTCTTACATTACATAATTATAAAAGTTTTCTTATCTATATATTATCCCTTTCCTCATAGAATGTCAAAGATTTATACGAAAAAACCCTGGGATATTTCTCAGGGTTTTTCCTTTTGCCTATTCATACTTAAAAATAAGAAGAACTATTAAGAAAACTTTTCTTTTAGTATTTATAATCCTGATCCATGGATTCGATGATGCTCTCAGCAAGATCATCAAGTTCCTTCTCAGTCATTGAGTTTACAGATGAGAGTACGCTTACCTGCTCATTTAGAATTGTCATCTGCTTCATTTCCTGAAGCATCTCGATCATCTTTGAGCCGGCCTGTGGTGCCCATGAACCGTTTTCAACTACGGCGCACACTCTCTTTTGTAGGTTCAGTCTTTGCATATCCCTCAGGAAGTCCTCCATTGGAGGGAAAATTCCAAGGTTATATGTACAGGAAAGAAGTGCCAGGTGGCTGTATTTGAAAACTTCTGCAATCAAGTATGACATATGTGTCTTAGAAACATCGTACATCTTGATATTGGTCATTCCTTTTTCGACCAGCTTTGCAGCTAGAATGTGAGCTGCAGCTTCTGTATTTCCATACATTGAAGCATATACCAAGAGAACACCCTTTTCTTCAGGTTCATATGTTGCCCAGTGAACATACTTATCGATTATCCAGCCCAGATCCTGTCTCCAGATAGGTCCGTGAAGTGGGCAAACTACCTTAATGTCAATAGTTCCTGCCTTCTTAAGAAGCTCCATAACCTGAGGGCCATATTTTCCTACAATGTTAGTATAATATCTTCTTGCTTCATCAAGCCAGTCATTCTTAAAGTCAACTTCGTCTGCAAACCTTGCCCCATCAAGGGATTTGAAAGATCCAAATGCGTCAGCTGAGAACAAAACACCGTTTGTCAGGTCAAATGTAACCATAGCCTCAGGCCAATGAACCATAGGAGCATCTACGAAGACAACCTCGTGCTTACCAAAGCTCATTGTGTCTCCGGCTTTAACCTGAACGAAGTTGTCATTAACCGGGAAGTTGAATTGATTCATCATCATGAATGCCTTCTCAGTTGATACAACCTTAACCTCAGGATGACGAAGAATAATTTCTTCGATTGAAGCGGCGTGGTCAGGCTCCATGTGGTTGATTACTACGTAATCAAGTGCACGTCCGTTTAGGACATAGTCCACATTCTCAAGGAACTGTCTTCCAACTGTCCAATCTGCAGTATCAAACAATACGGTCTTCTCGTCGAGAAGAACATATGCATTGTACGAAACACCGTTTTCCAATGGATGGATGTTTTCAAAGAGAGCGATTCTCTTTTCGCTTGCACCAACCCAATATAGATCATCTACAACTTTTCTAACATTATGCATTACTGTTCCTCCTTATCCTCATATCCGGTATTCACCTTAACAAAGGCATCCTTTTCTTCTGCACACATTGGGCAGAGCCATTCTTCTGGCAGAGATTCAAATGGAGTTCCAGGACTAACATCTGATTCAGGATCACCCTTTTCAGGATCGTACTCATACCCACAGCCATTGCATACATATGTAGTGAATGGTGAAGGATCTTCAAGAATGGTAGCCTTTCTCATCTTAACCATAGGTGGAGCAGGCTTCTTTTCCTTACCATTGTCAAGAGCCTTGGTTAGTAGTGGCAAAATCTCCTCAACATCACCAACGATGCCATAGTCAGCATTTTTGAAAATGTGAGCGTTCTTATTCTTGTTAATTGCTACAATAGTAGTTGCATCCTTGATTCCCTTTAGATGCTGACCTGCACCGGAGATACCACAGGCGATGTATAGGTTACCCTTGAACTTCTGTCCTGACATACCGACATATCTATCAAGTGGAAGATACTTCTGAGTTTCTGCAACAGGTCTTGATGAACCGATTGCTGCACCTGCTTGCTTAGCAAGATCTTCGATCAGTTTCATGTTCTCCTTAGGTCCAATTCCCTTACCTGCAGAAACAACCCTATCTGCTTCGATAATTGGAGTCCATGGGTCAATTCCAACAGTGAAATCGTATCCGCCACCCTTAAGAGCCTCAACAAGCTGGTCTACCTTTTCCTTGGCAGATCCCTTATCAAAGATCATTTTCTTTCTCTGACCTGTGATAGGGTCCTTGTCCTTCTTACCAACATTCATCTTAGGAGCCTTGCCCAGGATGTGAGCTGCGATTACAACTCTCTGGATCTCGCTAGTTCCTTCGTAGATTGTGGTAATCTTAGCATCCCTATATGCTCTCTCTACTTCCATACCCTTCAGGTATCCGTTACCACCGAAGAGCTGGAGAGCATCATTACATACTTCAAGAGCAATCTCAGAAGCATAAGCCTTAGCCATTGCTGACTCAACGCTATAGTTCTCATGATTTTCCTTTAAGTCTGCAGCTGAGTAAATTAGAAGTCTTGCGGCCCTCAGTTTGATTGCCATGTCAGCGATCTTAAATGAGTTAGCCTGCTGGTGTGCAATAGGGAATCCGAACTGAATTCTCTCAAGACCGTATTCAACAGCATGCTCGTATGCTCCTTGAGCGATACCAAGTGCCTGTGAAGCGATACCGATTCTACCACCATCAAGTGTAGCCATGGCGATCTTAAATCCTTCGCCTTCTCTTCCGAGAAGATTTTCCTTTGGAACTTTAACATCGCTGAAAATAAGCTCAGCTGTTGAAGAAGATCTGATTCCCATCTTGTCGTAGTGATCTCCGAACT
This sequence comes from Anaerovoracaceae bacterium, assembly GCA_029983755.1. Classification (GTDB taxonomy): domain Bacteria; phylum Bacillota; class Clostridia; order Peptostreptococcales; family Anaerovoracaceae; genus S5-A14a. The sequence continues at coordinate 243 of JASBYX010000031.1, read as the reverse complement.
CAAATCCTTCCCAGCCTTTTTCAACTATGAACGCAGAAATTCCTCTAGTTCCAATATTTGGAGTAGTCACTGCAAATATAACATATGTATCTGCTACAGGAGCATTTGTGATGAAAACCTTACCTCCGTTCAGTATGTAGTGGTCTCCCTTTTTAACTGCAGTAGTCTCTGTACCACCTGCATCAGAACCTGCATTAGGTTCAGTCAAACCAAAAGCTCCAAGCTTCTCGCCCTTTGCAAGAG
>JASBYX010000030.1 GCA_029983755.1 Anaerovoracaceae bacterium | reverse complement strand
CTAAATCAGTTTGATTGTAAATTTTGTGTTGAAATTTAAGGTCACTTATGGTAAATTAGTACGTGCGGTAACCTCATGGAAGATTTTAAGCGATAATTGCTGTTGCCAAGCTGATTATGGTATATGGGGTAGTTGTGTGGAGGATTGACCGAGTGGCTAAGGAGCTTGATTGGAAATCAAGTAAGGTGTAACAGCCCCGTGGGTTCGAGTCCCATGTCCTCCGCCATATACTAAGGGAGTGATTCTTCACTCCCTTTTTTCGTAAGGACTTTAGACAGCAAGAATTCAAGAAATCAGGGAGTTTCAAAGATAAAACTTTGGGTAAATTCACGAAGTATATTATGGGAAAGCTTTCGTGAAACACATTTAAATAAATTAGAAAGATGTTTGATCAGGAGGTGAAATAAAAATGGAACTTAAGGATATAAGAGTCGGTTTTGTAGGTTTTGGAAATATGGCAAAAGCCATGGCGAGGGGTATGATAAAAGCAGGAATGCCAAGTAAGAATATCACTGCATGTGCAAGGAACTGGGATAAACTGGTGAAAACTTCCGAAGATATGGGAATAATCCCATGCAGAGATGTATATGAGGCATCTTACTATTCTGATATTGTAATCGTAGCTGTAAAGCCTTATCAGGTTGAGGAAGTTCTTGAGGATCATAAGGAAGTCTTAAATGAGAAGGCAGTGATCTCCGTTGCGGCAGGTTTGGGATTTGAATGGTATGAGAACTTTCTTGAACCAAACACCCAACACCTTACAATCTTGCCAAACACAGCAGTTGAGATCGGAAAAGGCGTCATACTCAGAGAAAAGACACACTCACTAGAGGGAGAAATAGCAGAAAAAGCAGATGCTTTGTTGCAATCCCTCGGTTATATGGAGGAAATTGATGATGACCAAATGAATGTGGGAGCTGCAATTACCGGTTGCGGAATCAATTTTGCATATATGTTTGTGGACTCGATAGCCGATGGGGCCGTTAAGATGGGAATGCCGAAACCTTTGGCGTACAAGCTCGCAGCTGAGATGATTAAGGGGACCGGGGAGATGGTTCTCACTTCAGGACGGCATATAGGACAGCTCAGAGATGAAGTTTGCAGCCCCGGGGGGACGACGATTAGAGGGGTCGCTGCCCTTGAAGAGGCAGGCTTTAGAAGCGGACTGATAAAGGCTGTTGAAGCTACAATGACAGATTCAACGAAGAAGAAAGACTGAGAATGGGATTTGCTCATGCGTTGCAGGATTGGAATTTTTAATGTATAATAAATTGTCAGGGTTTAGGAGTTGGTACGAGGAGAAATTTGGCAAGATTTTGCCCTGGTGGGCACTTTGGCCTCTGGTGGGGTGTTTTGTACTGAACTGTCTGGTTTACTGGTTTACCCAGTGGCTTATGGCGGATGCGTACCACTATGATTTGACGTTGCCCGTGGATAGAAAACTGCCTGTCGCTCCTTGGTGGGTGAGCATATACATACTCAGCTACGGATTTTGGGCGTTAAACTATATTTTGATTGGAAGACAGAGCAGGAAGGCGTGCTACAGACTGGCTTTCGCTGACTATATATCCAAGATTGTGTGTGGGGTGATTTTTGCTTTGCTTCCTACCACAAATGTGAGACCGGTGCTCGGGGATGGATTTTGGGATATGATGCTGGGGCTTATCTACAAGATGGATAGTCCGACTAATCTTTTCCCTTCAATTCACTGCCTTGTGAGCTGGCTGTGCTACATCGGTCTTAGAGGGACTAAGGTGCCCACTTGGTACAAGCTGTTTTCGTTGGCTTTTGCAATAGCGATTTGTGCTTCCACCCAGTTTACCAAGCAGCATTACATCGTTGATGTAGCAGGCGGTTTGGTTTTGGCGGAGGCAGCCTTTTGGGCAAGCAGCTGTTTTGTTGGAAAGATGAGGCTTCGTGAGGCTTAAAGATAGGACATGTAATGGCATCTAGTGGAAAGAAAATCAAAAAGGTATTACTGAACGGCATATTCCTGATTTTTTGTCTGGGAATAACGCTTTTCTATGTTTTTCACAACGAAGATATCGATGTCATCAAAGGGTACATCAAGGATGCATATTGGAGTCTATGGGTTATCGGTTCCGTTTGTGTGGTTCTTTTCATTTTGGGTGAGGCCCTGATTTTCAAGTATTTGCTGAAGGTTTTGGGTTATAAGGAGAGTATGTGGCACTGCAGCCTCTATTCCTTTGTGGGATTTTTCTTCTGCTGCGTGACTCCCTCTGCTACCGGTGGCCAGCCCATGCAGGCGTGGTTTATGAAGCGAAACGGAGTCCCCGTTCAACTGTCCACTTTGGCGATGCTGATCGTTACGATTAACTACAAAACAGTTCTCTTGCTTTACGGTTTCGCTCTTTTCATTTTTCGGCCTGCCGGGGTCTACGAATTTCTCGGACCTGCCATGCCATGGATTTACCTGGGGATGGGTCTGAATCTTGTAATCGTATGGTTTATGATAACTCTGGCGGTGAAGCCAAAGATTGCAGAGAGCATTGTTTTGTGGATCGTGGGTCTGTTGACCAAAACTTTCAAAAAGAGAAAGTTTTATGTCATGGAGGCTAAGGTGAAGCACGCAATGGAGGACTACGTTCTGAAGTCAAAGAACCTTATGAAGCACAAAGTTTTGATGTTGAAGGTTCTGGGGATTACCTTCGTGCAGAGGACGATTCTGTTCTTTACTACTTACCTTGTTATTGTCAGCTTTGGATTTACTTCAGTGGGTCCGGGGGCGGCGACTATGCTCCAAGGGCTTATATCTCTGGCTGTTGACATGCTTCCTCTTCCGGGGGGCATGGGTGCCAGCGAGCATATATTCACGCTGATTTTTAAACCGGTTTTGAGCCAAGGGCTGACGACGCCGGCGCTTATTGTAAGCAGGGGACTTGCATATTATACACAGCTTATCATTTCGGCAGTGATGACTGTGGTAGCTTATATATTGATATTCGGAAGGAGAAAAAGAAGATAGTATGATTGGTGTATATAATTATACGGTCGTGCTCACGTATCTAAGCGTGGTATCGGCTGCATCCGGGATGATGCTTGCGATCAATGGTCACTTTAGGCTTGCCATCGTTTGTCTCGCCCTTTCAGGCCTCTTTGACATGTTTGATGGGAAGGTGGCTAGACGTAAGAAGAACAGGACATTTGAGGAGAAGATGTTCGGGGTTCAAATCGACTCTTTATGTGATTGTATAGCCTTCGGTTTCTATCCGGCTATTTACTGCTACCTCATCGGAGTTCAGGGTAAAGCCGGTGTGATTGCGATAATTCTCTATGTAATTGCTGCCGTAATAAGGCTGGCGTATTTCAATGTACTTGAGATTTCAAAAGGTCAGGATGGCGGTGGCGGCACAAAATATTATCACGGTCTGCCTGTCACTTCGATTTCGGTTATTCTGCCAATCGTATTTTTGCTTAATTTCATAACTTCTGATAAGGTTTTCTATTGGATTTTGGTGGCAACTCTCATCGGAACAGGTACCGCCTTTGTATGGGACTTCAAGTTCAGAAAGCCTACAAACAAGGAGCTTTTCATAATTGTGGGTATAGTTGCCTTTGTCTTGGTGGCAAGCCTATTATACAAGAAGTATATACCGGCGGCTCCACCTGTGGAGTTTGTGAAGCTGTAGGGGAGGTCTTATGAAATACAAAGATAGGGACGGAAACTTCCTGCAGGATGATGAGACACAAGAAAGAATAATAAGGTTCCTTTATGGAACTTATCCGGGTCATAAGATTTTGCCTGCACTTACTCACAGAAGGCTGTCACAGTATGCAGGTGTTTTATTGTCAACTAAGGCTTCTACTCTGCTGATACCGCCTTTTGTGAAGAGAAATCGCATAAACCCTAGGGACTTCCAGATGTCCGGGCACAGATCTTTCAACGATTTCTTTGCAAGGAAATTGGCCCCTGGTGCAAGAGAAGTTGATATGAGGCCGGAAGTGCTGATTTCTCCATGCGATTCAAAACTTACGGTTTACCCAATTGAGGAAACAGGGGACGCTGCCGAAGAAATTAGAGAAGATTTCAAAACAGAAGCCAAGTTTACGATAAAAGGCATATCATACAGTATGAAGGATCTCACTCAAAGCACCAAGCTTGCCGAGGTGTTTGCCGGGGGACAGCTGCTAGTTTTCCGTCTATCCGTTGACGATTATCACAGGTACTGCTACGTGGATAACGGTGATAAATCTCAAAACTATAGAATAAGAGGGGTTTTTCATACGGTTAATCCTGCTGCATGTGAGAAAGTTTCTGTATATAAAGAGAACGAACGTGTCATTTCCATTTTAAAAAGTGAAAATTTTGGACTAGTAATGATGATGGAAGTCGGGGCAATGATGGTAGGCAGGATAGTTAACTATGATGGGGCTTGCTATGTTGAAAAAGGCACCGAAAAAGGTATGTTCCAGTTTGGTGGGTCTACTGTGATTTTAGCTTTCCGAAAAGGAGCAGTTGAGCTTGATCGAGATATTTTGCTCAACAGCCAACAAGGCCTTGAGACCAAAGTACGCTATGGGGAGAAAATCGGGATAAGGATATAGGAAGAATTATACATCCATTTTGGATGTATTTTTTTGTGTAAAATAGATTTTTTTCACAAATATATTCACAATAATATCAATGTGATGCAATATGGGTTTAATCCATTTTAGCGAAGATTTTAACTTAAACTTTAAATGGAATTTACCCCCGAAAACAAAGTGTTTTGTGTTATAATAGTCGCATAGAAATAATTCAATATAACATTATCTTAGGAGGGTAACGATGTACAGTAAGAGAAGGTTGCTATCTGTCCTTTTGACGGTGGCGATGGCGTTATCAATGGGAGCCGTTGGCGGAATTGCAGCATTTGCGGAAGATCAAGCCGGATCTTCTGCAGAACCGGGAACATATGATGCACTTGGAGTTCAGCCTGAAGACTTTGTAATCTTTTACACTAATGATGTCCACGGTGGAGTAAACGACAACGCTTTTTACACAGGTACTGACAAGTCCTTGGGATATGCCGCTTTAGCAGCACTTAAGGCAAAGGCCAAGGCCAATACAAAGGGAGCATTCCTTGTTGACAGTGGCGATGCTATCCAGGGATCTGTTCCAAACACAATGAGTTCCGGAGAGAGCTCTATGCTCCTTATGAAGGCAACCGGATACGACTACCTTGTGCCGGGGAATCATGAGTTTGACTTCAAGGTGGACAAGTTTATGGAAAAGGCCAAGAATATAGGTCTGAACTACATTTGTGCGAATTTCACTGATACCAATGGTAATTTGATTCTTGATAAGGCATACGATATTGCTGATGTGAATATTGGCGGAGAGTCAAAGAAGATTGCTTTCATAGGCCTTGATACACCCGAATCAATATCAAAGGGGACACCTAAGTATTTCCAAGACAATACAGGGAATTATATTTATACGTTTAACGGTGAACCTGTAACTAAGCTTTATGAAACTACCCAGAGCACCATTGACAAGGCGAAGGCCGATGGGGCAGATTTCGTAATCGTGCTTGGTCACATTGGAGATGCAGGTGGAACTGCCGGATGGTATTCGGGCGATATTATTGCAAATACAAGTGGAATTGATGTTTTCCTAGATGGCCATGCCCACAATGTAATTCCCGGAAAAACAGTTAAAGACAAGACCGGGAAGGATGTCCTGTTGACATCGACGGGAACAAAGCTTGCAAACATTGGCGTTTTGAGGCTTTCCCTTAAAGACGGAAACATTGTTCCAACTTCAGCTTTGGTTAACAAAATAACTGAAGAAGAAAAGAATTCTGATGAGTACAAGCGTGTTGATAAAGCAGTTAAGGATGAACTTTCAAATTATGAATATCTTGAAAAGAAGATTGGTAAAACTGATTTCCCACTGGTTGTTAATGATCCTGCTACCGGAAAGAGACTTGTTAGAAACGCCAACTCAAATATGGCAGATTTCATAAATGACAGTTATCTGTGGTATGCTGAAAATGATCCAAGTGGAAAGGGCTTTGTAAAGGCAGATGCAGCTATCATGAACGGTGGATCAATTCGTGCCGACATCAATGCAGGGGATATAGATTATCTTTCTGTGCTAAGCGTTCTCCCTTGGAATACAAAGATTTGTGAGATTGAAGCAACTGGTCAGATGATAGTTGATGCTCTTGAAATGGGAGCTAAGAATTATCCTGACGAAAGTGGTGGATTCATCAGCGGTGGGAACCTGACTTATGAACTCAATAAGTCGGCAAAGAGCAATGTTGTTCTCGATGACAAAAAGATGTTTGTTAAAGTTAACGGAGATTATTACAAAGGTGGCTATCGAGTTCAGAATGTTCGAATAGGCGGTAAACCGATTGATTTGAAAAAGAAATACAACCTTGTCATCACTGCATATTATTACAAAGATTCCGGGGATGGCATGACCATGTTTAAGGATGCAAAAGCAATTGTGGATGATGGGAAAAAAGTTTTGGATATCGACATTTTCAATGCTTATCTTAGTGTAGGACAGGGAGGTGTTGTTTCAGAGAAGTACAGAAATCCTTATGGGGAAGGACGTATAAAATTCACTGATAAAGCTTATGATTATTCACAGGACAAGAAGGTAGAACAGGGAAAGACTAAGGCTGAAAATATCAATCCAAGTGGCAAAAAGCATGTTAAAGGTGGAGTTAACACCGGTGATACTCAGGATTATGCACTGTGGATACTTCTGCTCGCTGCTGCTTCCCTCGGCGTAAGTGCTGCAATCCGAAGGAATCGAGTAGGTAAGTAGACTAATAATATATCAGGTATCCGAGGATGGTTTTGGTATAATACAACAAAACAACTGCTTCGAAGAGACAGCTTTCGTATGTAGATACAGGATTCATAAGATGCCAGTTGGCGGGGATGTGTAGTGCATCTCCGCTATTTTGTTGCAAGAATAAAGGGGATGTAGTATTATTAAAAATGGTATACTAAATTAAGGATAAGGTGACGATGTGAAGGGAAGAATTTACGTAGCAGACGACGAGAAAAACATAAGGGATATTTTGATGATGTTTCTAAAGGAGGAAGGATATGAGGTTGAGACTTTTGAGAATGGCAACGACATGCTGAAGAAGTTTCAGGTTATACCTTCTGATCTCATAATACTGGATATTATGATGCCCGGGATGGATGGTTATACAGTTTGCAGAGAGGTAAGGAAACACAGTGATACCCCTATAATCCTTCTTACTGCAAGGGATACGGATGCTGTTTATATAAGGGGATTTTCCGTTGGATGTGATGACTATTTTACCAAGCCTTTTTCTCCAATCAAACTGGTGATGAAGGTCAACAACGTTTTTGCCAGACTTATAAACAAGGACTATTCACCGGGGAAAAACAAGGCTCTCTCCATGGGTAATGTTGTGATAGATCCTATGAAGATGGAATCCAGCTGTGGAGGTAAGGAGCTAAAGCTAACGGCTCTGGAATTTGATCTTTTGTATTTCATGATCGAGAATAAGGATACGGCCGTTTCAAGGGATACTTTGTTTAAAGAAGTTTGGGGATTTGAGGGTCAGGTAAATTCAAGGGCTACTGACGATACAATCAAAAGGCTACGGAAGAAGTTAAATGATCTAGGAAGCACACTTACAATTAAAACTGTGTGGGGATATGGATTTAAACTTGAGGAAGAAGATAGATGAATTTCGGGAATTTTTTTCGAAGGAAGAAAACTCTGAGGAAAACGCTTCTCATTGGGCCGTCAACTATTTTGTTGACATCATTTCTCATAATCTTTGTCATTTTCAACTTTTCGATACATACATTCATAAAAATGAATGTGAGCAAGAGATTGGACTTGGAGATGAAGCTTTGTGAGGAGATTTTTAATTCCAACGAAGGTGCAGTGCTTGAAATCAAAGAGGATGACGACATAAGCGTTGTTGTTCCGGTGGAGTATGTAATTCTCGATGAAAATTATAAGGTTGTCAGTGCTATTGATACTCAGCTAGCTCCATATCAGATTAAAACTATGGAGATCGTTGGCAATAACATCAGCAAGAATCCCGGAGTTTTGAAGAAAAAGCATATGGTAATCGATATAGACGGTAGGCGTTTTGTGGGCAGATCCAAGGTTTTCAAGGGAAAGCTGGATGATATCTTCATAGTAAGGTCTTTGCCCGGGGAAAGTTCCAAGCCATATACTCTTGTGATTTTTGCCGAGGTTACTATGATGCATCGATATATTCTTCTCATAAGGAATATATTGATAGGGTTGATGTCACTGCAGGGCTTAGTTGCTATATTTCTTTTTTATAGAATGGCAGGGAGAATTGACAAAGGTTTCAGGAGTGTTAAAGAGTACCTAGAATCAGTGGGTCTTAAGAAACCTATTCATGTTGAGACATCACAATCTTTTGTTGAGTTTTCTCAGGTCATGGACACTGCTCGGAATATGAATAAGTTAATAGAAAGAAGTGAGATGGCTCAGATTGAGTTTTTCCAAAACACTTCACACGCTTTGAGAACTCCTCTCATGTCGATTCAGGGATATGCAGAGGGGCTAAAGACGGGTGTGGTAAAGGACAAAGACTATGCACTTGATGTAATTACCAACGAAACCGAAAAGATTTCTGAACTCATTGACAAGATGAATATGATTTCTCAGATGTCAACTGAAAAGCTAGATTTTCAGGTTTACAATCTCTCGAATATTGTGGAAGAGTGGGCTGAAGATTCCGAAGGACTAGCGATCTCTAAGGGGATAAAATTGAAGATAATGGCTGGACCGGAAGCCCATGTGGAACTGGATAAAGATAAGATGGGCATAGCTATTACCAATATAATCACAAACGGTATCAGATATGCTAAAACCTATGTTGAAATAAGGTGGGAAATCGTGGGAGATAAGATCAGAATACATATTTCAAACGATGGAGAGCAGATTCCCATAGAGACTCAGCCCTTGATATTTAAGCGGTTTTATAAAGGCGACGGTGGAAATACAGGGATAGGCCTTGCGGTTTCAAAATCTGTAGTGGAGGTGCACAGCGGATCTATAAAGGTTAAGAGTAATCCGGAGATTACTGAATTTATTGTGGATTTGCCACAATTCTGCCATAGTTAGACGGTGGTTTTGCCACAAAGAAGCATAGATTTAAAGCTCGAAAGCGTGTATAATACTTTCGAAAGCAAATTCTCTTTAAAAAATAGTATTGTGTATGTGTTAGGGGCCATCCTTCGTCTTGCCTGTTATAGAAGGATGGCCTCTAGCGCTTTTTGAATTTGACAGGGAATTTGATTTGTGCTACTATAATATAGTAATTTAGAGTTCTTGGAAAGAGTGGGATATCCCACTCTTTCAGTTTTGTTGAGGAGAGTAATGTCAAAGAGAATCGAATCCCTAGTGAGGGAAAAGCTGGAGGATTTCCTATCCGAAGAAAACCTTCTTCTATGGGATGTGACCATAACTAAGGAAGGGAAGAACACTGTTTTGAGAGTTTTCATCGATAAGGCGGAGGGCTACATTGACACAGATGACTGTGAGAAAGTGAGCAAATTCCTTAGCGAAAAGCTTGACACCGTGGAAGATGAAATGCCCGCAAGCTATTTTCTCGAAGTTTCATCTCCCGGCATGGACAGGGAACTTAAAACTGATGAGCAGTTAAACCGATATATTGGAGAGTTCGTGGATATTAAGCTTTACAGTGGAGTGGATGGAAAGAAAGTTTTCCAAGGCAAGCTTGATAGTTTCACAGATTCTGAGATAAATATCACCGAAGTTTCTGAGGAGGGGAAAAAGAAGGACCCAATTGAAAAGCCTAGAAGCTTTCAGCGAGAAAAAATCGCCAAGATTAATTTGGCTGTAATATTTTAAAGGAGGAAGTAATGAACGCAGACTTTATAGAAGCCCTTAATACCCTTGAGAAAGATCGAGGGATTTCCAAAGACGTTCTGATTGAAACTATTCAAGATGCTGTTTTGGCAGCCTATAAGAAGAATTATGGACCATACCACAATGTGAGGGTTGTGATCGATTCTGAAGCTGGGGAGCTTATGGTTCTAATGAGAAGAGAAATCGTTGAGACGGTAACTGATTCCGCCACTCAGATGTCTCTTGAGGAGGCACATGAAATTGATCCAAGGTATCAGATAGGCGACTACATTGAATATCAGGTTATGCCAAAGGAATTCGGGAGAGTTGCAGCACAGACAGCCAAACAGGTTGTGGTTCAGAGGATAAGAGAAAAGGAGAGAGAACTTGTATATGATAGATACATTACCTCTCTCACACATATAATTACAGGAAGAGTTCACAGAAAGACTGCACGAACAATCTTTGTAAGTCTTGATGGTACCGAGGGGGTTCTCCCTTATTCAGAACAGATGCCCGGAGAGAATTTCAAAGTGGGTGATATTCTAAAGGCCTATGTCTTTGAAGTGAAGAAGAGCTACAAGGGGCCTCAGGTATTCCTTTCAAGATCTCATCCCGGCTTTATCAGACGGCTTTTTGAACTTGAGATTCCGGAGATTGAAGATGGAATTGTAAGCATCGTGAACATTGTCAGAGAAGCAGGATCTAGAACTAAGATAACAGTTACAACAGATGACGAGAATGTTGATCCAATAGGAGCTTGCGTCGGTAATAGAGGACTTAGGGTTCAGCATATTGCAGATGAGATACACGGTGAGAAAATCGACATCATAGAATGGAGTGAAGATCCGGAAAAACTTATTGCAAATGTTTTGAGCCCTGCTAAGGTGTCAAATGTAATTATTCATGATATGGAAGATCAAGTTGCAACAGTCGTAGTTCCTGACTACCAGCTGTCACTTGCAATCGGAAGAGAAGGTCAGAATGTTAGGCTTGCAGCAAGGGTGAGCGGCTGGAAAATCGATATCAAGAGTGAAACTCAGTACCGGGAGCAATTCGGTGATGAGAATCAGGATGAGCATGAGTATTCGGATCGCGGAAATGATGAATATTCAGAAAACATACAGGATTTAGAAGGCGATGATATCGTAGAACTGGACGATAACGATGATTTCGTAGAAGTAGACGACAACGATGATTTCGTAGAACTGGACGATGACGATGATATCATAGAACTAGAGGATGACGATGAAGAATAGCTTCCCTCAGAGAACCTGTATCGGTTGTAGAAATAAATTCAATCAATCGGATCTTCTCAGAATTTCTCTTTGGAATGACAAGTTAACCCTAGATAAGACCGGAAAAACTAACGGCAGAGGAGTCTATCTTTGCAAAAACAATGAATGCCTTGAGGCCGCAATCAAAAAGAAAGCATTTAACAGAGGCTTTAAGAGAAATTTAAGCAAGGATGATATGGATACACTGGAAAGAGATATAAAATCAGATATTAATGATAAAGAAGGTGTTACACATAAAGATGGTAAAGACTCTGAAATCCAAGGAAAATCTTCAATTACAAATTCCAATGCCAAGAACAGTGACAAAGTCTACAAATACCTAGGGTTTGCCGCTAGAGCCAGGAAGCTTTCCGTAGGAGCAACAGCTACCGAACAAGCCATTAAGAAGAGCAAGGCAAAGCTTGTAATAATAGGCAAAGAAGTAGGAGAGAATTCAAAGGCAAAACTCAGACCCCTATGTGAAAAGAACAATCTAAAACTCATCATTTACGGGAGTTGCGAGGCGTTGAGCAAGGCGACAGGGCGAGAAGATAAAGGAATATTCGCTGTGGAAGATGAAAATCTTGCAAAAGCTATTATAGAAACAATAGAAAAAGAAAAGGAGGAGTACTAATGACCTTAAAAGTCCATCAACTAGCAAAAGAGATGGGAATTTCCAGCAAAGAATTGACTCAGAAGGCGTTAGATATGGGAATACAAGTGAAAAACCACATGAGCAATTTGAGCGAACAAGATGTAGAAAGGTTAAAGGGAGGCCACCATTCCACAAAGATAGACAAGAACAAGGGCAAAGAAGATGAATCTGGAATTGTAGGTGCTGCAACGGCAGATGCAAAGGTTAACAAACCCAAGCCACCGATGAACAGGCCTATCATAGATACCGCCTTCCTTGAGGCCAGAAGCAGGGGTGAGGTGAAGCAGGAGAGTCAGCCGGAGGAGAGTAAAGCAAGGACCGAAGAAACCTCAAAACATGATGATAATAAAGCTGATGTTGCAACAAAACAGCAGCCATCTGTAAAGACTTCAACTTCTAAGGATGCCGCTCCGTCGCAGACTAAGTCGAAATCAAGTGAGGTACAAAAGTCAAAGGATAGGAATGACTCAGAATTAGAAGAGTCAAAGAAAGTCCCATCTAATGCAACTGAAATCAAGGTGGATGATAAAAAGCCCGCAATATCAGACTCTAAGTCTAAGGCAGTAAAAGCTGAAGCTCCTTCAGAGCCATCCACTAAGGTTAAAAGGGATGAAAACGGAGTTAGAGACGACAGACCTGCACACATGAAGAAAGAAGAAAGACCTAGAAGGGACGATAGACCACCGCATATGAGGACAGAAAAACCTCTAAGAGATGAAAATGGTGTCAGAGATGACAGGCCACCTCATATGAGAAAACCGGCAAGGCCACTTAGAGACGAAAATGGTGTCAGAGACGACAGGCCTCCACACATGAGAAAAGCTGATCTAAAATCAAGAAGCCAGAGAGATGAAAGAGGGGATCGTCCAAGGAGAGATGATAGACCTGCCCATATGAGACGTGATGATAGACCTAACCGTGACAGCAAGGATTTGCGTGATGGTAGAAGAGGTCGTGATGACAAAGTCGGTAGGGATGGTAGATTTTCCAAGGATGATAGATACAGCAGAGATGACCGTGGTAGGTACGGTGACAGAAGAAGCGACAGACGAGATTCTGGCTATGGTAAAGACAGCGATGAGATGTCAAGATCAGATTCAAGAGGTCACAGATCTTCAAAGAGACAGGATAGAGATCGTACCGGTATGGACAGGATGGAGACTAAAACCAACCAGTCCAGACATGCTGACAAGAAAAAGAATCAGAACAAATATAAGGATAAGAAGGACAAATTCAACAAATTCGACCAGAATATGGATTTCCTAGGAAATCTTGAGAAGAAATCGAGAAAGAAAAAATCCAAGGTAAAACCACAGGTTGTTGAGACAGAGGTTGTAGAAGAAACATTGCCGGAAGGAACAATTAGAATCGATGTACCTATTACTGTTGCAGGATTCTGTGAGCAGGCAGAGGTAAGCCAAGCTACCGTAATCATGTCACTGATGAAGCTGGGGATCATGGCAAACATAAATCAGAATATAGACGAAGATACTGGTTTGCTACTTGCAGAGGATCTAGGAATAGATGTAGCGATAGGATCCGTTGAGGAAGAAACAGAAGAAATCGGCATTGAAGATTTCGAGGATAAGGAAGAAGATCTAAAGCCAAGGCCACCTATAATTACGGTTATGGGTCACGTTGACCACGGAAAGACATCACTCCTTGATGCGATTAGAAAAACCGATGTCACAACTACTGAGTCCGGTGGAATCACCCAGCACATAGGTGCGTCAGAAGTTTCCATAAACGGGCAGAAAATCGTGTTCCTGGATACTCCGGGACATGAGGCGTTCACTGCAATGAGAGCCCGTGGAGCACATGTAACAGACATTGCAGTACTTGTAGTTGCAGCTGATGACAGCGTAAAACCTCAGACTGTTGAATCCATCAGCCATGCAAAGGCTGCCGGCGTACCTATAATTGTAGCTATTAACAAGATGGATAAGCCTACAGCAAATCCTGACAGGGTAAAGCAGGATCTTACAGAGCATGGAATATTAGTAGAAGACTGGGGTGGAGATGTTATAAGCGTTCCTGTATCAGCAAAATCCGGAGATGGGATAACCAATCTACTTGAAATGATTTTGCTACAGGCAGAAGTACTAGAGCTCAAAGCAAATCCAAATAGATATGCAAGCGGTTCAGTAATAGAAGCAAGACTCGATAAAGCAAAGGGTCCTGTTGCCACACTTCTTGTAACCAATGGAACCCTGAAGAGTGGCCAGTCAATAGTGGCCGGTACCAGCGCAGGCAGGATCCGACTCATGACAGACTACAAAGGAAAATCCATCAAAAAAGCCGGCCCTGCCACCGCAGTGGAAGTCCTAGGACTCACCGAAGTCCCACAGGCCGGAGACGAGTTCAATGCAGTTAAAGAAGACAAGATTGCAAGGGATATTGCTGATAAGAGAAAGGCAAAACTCAGAGAAGAAGTTCTTGCTAGAAACTCAAGCACAACACTTGAGAAACTCTTTAGTCAGATTCAAGAAGGAGAAGCCAAAGAGCTCAACCTCATCATCAAGGGGGACGTTCAGGGCTCAGTTGGTGCCATCGTATCATCCCTTGAGAAGCTTAACACAAGCGAGGTTAAGGTTAACATAATCCATACAGGAGTAGGAACGGTCAACGAATCAGACGTAATGCTGGCAGGAACCTCCGAAGCAGTAATAATAGGATTTAACGTGAGACCAAGCTCTGCAGTTACTACATTAGCTGATAGAGAAAACATTCAGATTAGGACCTACAGAGTAATATATGACATAATCGATGATGTTGAAAACGCCATGAAGGGAATGCTCGACCCTGAGTTCAAGGAAGAAATCCTTGGAAAAGTTGAGATCAGAAACACATTTAAAGTTCCTGGGGTTGGCATCATAGGTGGAGCATACGTAACTGAAGGCAAGGTCGTAAGAAACGCCGAAATCAGACTTGTAAGAGACGGCATAGTAATACACGAAGGAAAGATTTCATCCCTTAAGAGGTTCAAGGATGATGTTAAGGAAGTAGCTCAAGGATATGAGTGCGGTATCGGAATCGAAGACTATAACGATATCAAGGAAGGCGACTTGATCGAGTGCTTCCACATGGTAGAAATCGAAAGGAAGTAAACATGATATTTTATTTCTCAGCTACCGGCAACTCAAAGGCCGTAGCCGAAAAGCTTCAAGAGGCTTTTGGCGGGTTTACATACAAAATAGACGACGAGCTGAGGCGAAAGAACTTCGAGCAGGAAGTACCTAATGGGGAGACGGTTTTTTTCGTCTTCCCTGTGTACTTTTGGAGCATGCCCACAGTAGTGGAGGATTTTGTTAAAGAAGTTAAATTCAAATCAGAAAAAACTCCCGATGTCTGTCTTGTGGTTACCTCAGGTGGCAGCCCAGGTGGCATAGACAAGATTGCAGAGAGTGCCTTTAAAGACAAGGATGTAAATTATAAGGGAATATACAATATTAGGAGTGTGGAGAACTACATTCTACTTTACGATGTTCCCCTTCCTGAGACACAGCTATTGAGGCTGAGGGAGGCAGACAAGCAAATTGAAGAGGCCATTCAGAGCATCAAGTACAATTACAGAGTACCGTATAAATCCGGCATAATCACCGGAGTTATTGCCCGCCTACTTAATAAAGTATATAAGGCAACCAACAAAACACAGAAGTTCACTGTGGATACGGACAAGTGCATAAAGTGTGGCCTTTGTCAATTTCACTGTCCAGTAAGTGCAATAAAGATGGAGGGTGGAAGACCTGTGTGGGTTAAAGAAAAATGTGCTCACTGTCTGGCATGTATGCACAGATGCCCTGCTCAGGCGATTAACTACGGATCGAAAACTGCAGAAAGACGCAGATACGTAAACCCGATATTGAAGTAATGACTGACAATTATTTTGTGGATAAATTTACAAAAGATTGACCGGAGAACATAGAATTCACATGCCGGGGTTTTAATATGGAATTTGGAGGATATATGGGAAAGGGTTACAGACAGGGCAGACTTGGAGAAGAAATAAGGAAAATAATCAGCAAGATGCTCCTGGGAGAACTAAAAGATCCTAGGCTTTCACCCATGGTGTCCATAACGGATGTTAATGTTACCAAGGACGGAAGCTATGCCACATGTTTTGTATCTTTCTTTACAAATGCAGAGGGTGAAGCAAAGGAAAAACAGGAAAATGATGTTATTGCAGGGCTGGAAAGCGCCAAGGGACTGATCAAGAAAGAAATCGGAAACGAAATTCGTTTAAGACATGTTCCGGAGCTGATTTTCAAGATGGACAAATCCCTTGAATACGGTAGGCATATGGACGAGGTGCTTGCAGGACTGAATATTAAACACGATGAAGATGAAGAATAATTATTCAAAAGATATATTTAAAGTATTTGCAGCAGCATTGGTTGAAGGGGAGACCTTTGCCATATTTCCACATCAAGATCCCGATGGCGATGCACTCGGCTCATCAGTAGGCCTTGCGAAAGCTCTGGAGTCTATGGGGAAAAAAGTTAAAGTCCTTGTGGATGTGGACGGAGATGGTAGCCTCAGCATCAAAGAAGAACTGAGATTCGTTGACCCGGACAATCGTTATTTGACGGGAGACGGCTCTTTTGTTGATGAAAAAACTTTTGCTGTAATGCTGGACTGTGGGGAGATTTCCAGAATCTCAGGGAGAGAAGCTCTGTTTGAAAAATGCGACAAATCTTTCTGCATTGATCACCACGGAACTTCCAAAGAATTTGCAGACTATAACGTAATAATTCCGGAAGTTGCCGCAACTTGTGAACTCATGTGGTTTCTTTTCAAGGCTCTTGAGGATCATGGGCTTGTTATAACAAAAGAGATGGGAGAGTCCGTTTACGTTGGAATTCTCACAGATACGGGAGGTTTCAGGTATTCCAACACATCTAAGGAAACCCATCTTGTAGCGGCGGAAATCTTTGACCTTGGAGTGGATCATTACAAGGTTTCCAGACAGGTTTTCGAATCCGTACCGATTTCCAGAATGAGGCTTAAGTTCGCTGCTATGGAAGTAGCCGAATTTTATTCAGACAACCGTCTTGCCATAACTTATGTTAACCAGCAGATGTTAAAGAATACAATGGCTGACATCAAGGATACGGACGGGATAGTAGAAGAGCTGAGAAATATTTCGTCAGTGGAAGTTGCCTGCCTTTGCAAAGAGCAGGAGGATGGAAGGGTTAAAATTTCCATGAGGTCCAAAAACCACATAGATGTATCCAAAATTGGAATGAAATTTGACGGAGGCGGGCACAAAAGAGCAGCTGGTTGCACACTCAACATGTCAGTGAGTGAGGCTGTTGCCACAATGAAGGATGTGCTATCAGATGCTTTGGAGCAGGAAGCGTAATGACTAAATCCGGTATTATCAATGTGAACAAGGGTAAGAATATGACTTCCCACGATGTGGTTGCCATAGTAAGGAGAGTCTTAGGAATCAAGCGTGTGGGACATACCGGGACTCTTGACCCTATGGCAGAGGGTGTGCTCCCTGTAGCTGTTGGAAACGCTACTAAGTTTATAGAATATCTGGACAAGGATACAAAGACATATTTGGCAGGTGTGAAACTCGGCCTTATGACTGATACTTTGGATGTATGGGGAGATAAGATCGAAACATCTGATAAAAGTGTATCTACAGAAGAGTTGCGTTCCAAAGTATGTGAAATTATCCCGGTATTTATCGGTGAGATACAACAGATTCCCCCAAAGTATTCAGCTATTAAGGTTGATGGAAGACGCCTCTATGACTATGCACGAAAAGGTATGGATGTGGAAATCCCATCTCGTAAAGTAAATATTTATAGGCTTAAATACATTTCTCCCACAGACACAAAATATCTTGACTCTCTGATAGGTTTTGTCTCTGCAGGGGATTATAGGGAGAAAAGCGATTTTTTTCTTTTAATAGAGTGTTCAAGGGGGACATATGTCAGGAGCCTGATTAGAGATATTGGGGAAAGACTTGGTGTTTCGGCAGTCATGTCTTTTCTTGTAAGGACTGTATCCGGAGATTTTAGGATAGAGGATGGAGTTTCAGCTGAATCCATTAAAAATATGAGCATGGAGGATTTAACTGAGTATATTCTTCCCATTGACGAGAAGATTTCATGTATGGGGAGTATTGTTATTGATCAAGTTGAGGGTAAGAAATTTCAAAACGGTGGTAAAGTTTCTCTTAAGAAAATTGCATATTTGGATAAAGATAATAGTGAGAGATTATTCAAAGTATACGAAATATCTTCCTGCAGTAATGGTGGTGGTTCAATTTATAATACAAGCGGCTCTGAAGAAGGAAATGCTACCTCAATAATTGAAAATAAGAAATTCCTAGGAATAGGAAGGATCGTGGACGATAGATTTCTAAAAGGAGAAAAGGTCGTTCCTATAGAAAGTGTATAAAATGAGTAATATGCAGTATTTTGAGAAGATTGAAGATATAAAGGATGTTTCTGAGGCGGTTGTTGCCCTTGGGAATTTTGACGGTGTACATCTGGGTCACCAGGCTCTGATCTCAAAGACAGTGGAGATTGCCAAGAAAAAGGGTTTAAAATCAGCGGTTTTTACTTTTTCGAACCATCCCAAGAACATGCTCCCCATGGCAAAACCTGTGAAGAGTATCATATATAATGAGGAGAAAAGGGCAATTATTGAAAGCTTAGGTGTGGACTATATGTACAATCTGCCTTTTACGCAGGAAATTATGACTATGAGCCCAAGGCAATTCGTGGAAGAACTTTTGGTGAAGAAACTTGCTATGAAAGTCGGAGTTTGTGGCTTTAACTTTCACTTTGGATACAGAGGAGAGGGAGACCCTGAGGTTTTGGAATATCTGGGGAAAGAGCTTGGCTTTGAAGTTTGCGAAATGAAACCTGTTGAAATCGAAGGAAACGTGGTGAGTTCTTCACTTATCAGGACTTTGATTGCCTCTGGGCGAGTAGATAGATGCAAAACATATATGGGAAGAAATTACGAGATAGGTGGTGAAGTAGTTGTAGGGAACCGTCTCGGAAGAAAGTTGGGATTCCCAACTTCAAATCTTGTTATAGATGAGTCCATGGTGACTCCTCCAAACGGTGTGTATGTTACACTTTGCGACTATGATGGCAAGAAGTATCCAAGCGTTACCAACGTTGGACATAAGCCGACAATAGGTGAATACTCCAAAAATGTTGAAACTCATATTTTCAATTTTGACAAGGAGCTTTATGGCAAGAAAATTATTGTGGAATTTCTTGAAAAGACAAGGGATGAGGTTAAGTTCGACAGCCTTGAGGAGTTATCGGAGCAGATATTAAGGGATTGTAGGGAAGCATACGAGTATCATAAGGATAAGGGACTACTCTAACTTTTATTTTTTTTATAGATATTGGATTTTATCTTATATAATTATTGACTTATCTAAAAATGTACGCTATTATGTACGCACAAGGAGGTGTGGGGTATGCTTAATATCAATATTACAAATTTCAGGAAAAATATTTTTGGTATTTTGGAGCAGACTATAAAGTTTAATGAGCCTGTGAATATAAGCACTAAAGATGGTAATGCTGTAATTATGAGTGAAGATGACTATAACGATATGATGGAAACTTTATATCTTTCTTCTATTCCGGGACTTAAAGATAAGATCGTAGAGGGCTTACACACAGCAGTTGAAGACTGCATTCCTGAATCTGAGGTCAAGTGGTAGTGTATAAAATCGTATATACTAAAAATGCTATTAAGGACATTGATAAACTAAAGGCTGCAAATTTAGATGTCAAGGCCAAGAAACTGATTGATCTCATAAAGATTAACCCATTTCAAAACCCACCTCGGTACGAAAAGCTAAAGGGGGATCTTGAGGGAGCTTTTTCAAGAAGGATAAATATCAAACACAGGCTGGTCTATCAGGTTTTGGAAGAAGAAGGATTTGTAAAAATTTTGAGCATGTGGTCCCACTATGAGTTTTAAAGGACTAAAACAACGAAACAATGGAAATATATTATTGGCAGTGCTTTTGTGCGGTTAAAATTTCACATTATCATTAGAAAAACCT